>DAOUDB010000073.1:0-54601 GCA_034431495.1 Thermoflexales bacterium | reverse complement strand
GTGATCGACACGGTGATCCTGCCGCCGAGCAACTGATCTTTTGACGCGCGCAGGGGGATGTGTGTCGTCCCCGTGCACACACTCGAATGGCCGATTCCGATCTCATGCGGAATCGGCCAGTTTTTGTGGACTTACACTTCAGGCGCATAACATGCTGTAATCGGGCAGCAAAGCACAAGGAGCAACATTATGAGCGCAGAAGCATTGAAAGCCTTCGATGGTCAGAAGTATCTCAACCTGGAGACCTATCGCAAGAGTGGCCAGGCCATGCCAACGCCGGTGTGGTTTGTGCGTGATGGTGACAGACTCTATGTCCGCACGGTGGACAATTCGGGCAAAGTTAAGCGTGTGCGCAACAATCCACGTGTGCGGGTTGCGCCATGCGAAGTGCGCGGTGAGATGAAAGGCCCCTGGGTCGAGGCGAAAGCAACACTGGTGAACGACCCGGCCACTACGCAGCGCGTGGTTCAGTTGCTCAACCAGAAGTATGGTCTGACGAAGCGCATGTTCGACTTGATGAACATCCTGAACCGGCGCAGTTACGCCGTCATTCAGATCGACTTGGCTTAGGGGCAATTCTGAGTGTGGAGCCTTATTATTTCGTGCCTTGACAATCTCATAAAGTCGTGCCCCTTGTGTGCGGAATTTGCCGCATAAGGAGGCAAGCCGATGACAGGTCGAAGGCAGACGCTGACGCTGGCCGAACAAGAAGAGATAGAGCAGCGCAAACAGACCGGTCTCTGCTTGCGTGAGATTGCCGCAGAGTTGGGTTGTTCTTTCTAGACAGTGCGCAAGCACTGGCGCAGGCGTCAAAACAAAGCACGCCACCCAAACGTGGTCGTCGCTCCACTGGAATATTGAGTACCTATCCGCCGGAGTGGGTGGAGCAAGCCCTTGCCATCAAAAAAGCGCATCCCCATTGGGGTGCGACCAGCGTACAGGAAGATATCCTGGGCTTTGCCCTGTTACGCATTCGGACTCCGAAGCTGTTTCAACTGCCACTGCCTACTCCCTCGCAAGGGGTATGGTTTCATGAGACTTGGTACGGCACGAATTTATGAGACTTTACACGCCGGCTTGACCCACAGGCGCAGTTCAGCGTCGAGACAGTCTTCCCTACGATGGCGTGTCGCCGATGAGCAGCCGGTATAACTCGGCTTGCCGTTGCATGGCCGCCCTGTAGGTTGTGTGGCGCGCTGTGTCCGGCTCGTGTACCTGTCCCAGGTGCGCCGGCAGGGTCGCCAGATTGGGCAACACCCCCGACTGGTGCAACGCCAACAGCGCCACCCCCCGGCTGGTAGCTTCTGGCTCGTCGCACATTTGCACCGGCGTGCCGGTGACGTCGGCGATGATTTGCCGCCAGGTCGGCGAACGGAGCAGCGCACCGCCGCTGGCGATGAGCGCGCTCTGGCCGGCAGTTTGGCGAACCTCGCGCAGCGCGTCGTGAATCAGGGCCAGCCGGAAAGCAATACTCTCCATGCACGCCCGCGCGATAGCAGCCGGCGTGGTGTCGAAACTCAGCCCATGCACTGTGGCGCGCGCATCATCGGAGAAGCCGGGGCTGCGCTCGCCGCCGAACATGGGCAATACGGTCAGACCATGAGTATCCGGGCGCATGGCGCTCAACTCGGCTTCCAGCGCGTCGCTCTCCGGCAGCTTCAGCGTTGCATTCAGCCAGGCAAACACGTTGCCGCCCTCGGTAGTTGCTCCGCCGATCAGGTTGCGCGTATGGTCGACGCGGTACAACCACAGCGCCGGGGGAATTGCCGTGTCGCATGTTGCGTATTGCGTGTTGCGTGTTGCGTATTCGGTGGTCTGTTGTCTGCGCTCTGTATGCGGATTCCTGACTCCTGACTCCTGACTTGTGACTACTATCCGCAGGGCGGCCGTGCTGCCGATGGTGATGGCAATGCGCGAGCTGTCCACGCAGCCGCTGCCGATGTTGGCTGCAGCCCCATCGCCCAACGGCGGGTAACAAGCTGCCTCGCGTAGGGCCGGCCAGCGCCTGGCATACGGGTCGGCCAGCCCGCGCAACGTCTCGCCATCTTGCGCAATAGGCGGCAATTGATCGCGCGCGATGCCCAGGCGTGTGAGCCATACAGCATCCCAGTCGCCTGTCTGCCGGTCGATCATGCCGGTCCACGAGGCGGTTGAAATGCCGGCGCGTAACCGGCCGAACAGCTTCAAGCCAAGGTAATCGGCCAGCGACACAAACCAGCGCGTCTGGCTGAACACGGCCGGCTGCGTGCGTTTGAGCCAGGCCAGGCGCGCCGGCCAGTAATTGGCGCGAATCCGACAGCCGGTGCGCTGAAGCGCCGCGATCTCATCCAGCTCATGCTGCAGCGCCCGCGCATCCCCGGCGGCGCGCGTGTCGGCGTAGGTGAACACGGGTGTCAGCGGGTCGGCGCGCTCATCCAGGCATAGCAGGCTGCATGCGTAGGCCGAGATGCCGATCGCCGTGATGGGTGGCTGTTCAATCTGTGCGCCGGAGAGCGCCCCGTCGATGACGGCTTCGACGCGCGTCAGCGCGGCATCCGGATCGTCTTCGCTGCGACCATCCGCGCCGGCACGAAACTCGAAGGGTTGGCGAGCAATCGTGTTGCTTTGCAATTGCGCCTGTTCATCGTAGAGCAAGGCACGGGTCGCTGAACTACCCAGGTCGAGCACCAGAACCATCGTTGCGTTTACCTGCCCCGCTCCAACTCGGCTGCCGGCAACACCGATTGCAGCGACTGACCGCCTTCGACCATCAATGTCGCGCCGGTGACACCAGATGCAGCCGGCGAGACGAGGTACATCAATGCCGCCGCGGAATCTTCGGGGCGCATAGCACGGCCGATGGGCAGCACGCTGGCCCAGTGTTCCTCATAGCGAGGATCGTCGCGCAGATTGCGCGTGTTGGTGGTTGCGCCGATGCCGAGCGCATTCACGGTGATGCCGTAAGGCCCCAGCTCGATGGCCAGTGTTTTTGACAGGTGGTTGAGACCGGCTTTGGTGGCGCCATAGGCTGCCAGCCCCGGAACAGCCACGGACCCGGCGACAGAAGAGCTGAACACGATGCGTCCGCCGTAAGTGTCTTCCGGGTGTTGGCGTCGCTGCGCGATCATGTGTCGGGCAGCAGCTTGCGCGCCGAAGAAGCTGCCCTTCAAGTTCAAGTCGAGCACGCTATCGTAGTCCGCCTCGGTGTAAGAGAGGAATGCGCCAAAGCGGGTGATGCCGGCGTTGGCGACAAAAATATCCAGCCGGCCAAAGGCGTCGATAGCAGCCTGGGCTAATGCGATGTTATCGGCCACGCGACTACAGTCGCCGCCAAAGGTAATGGCGCGCCCGCCGCCGGCCAGGATGCGGTCCGCGACAGCCTGGGCCGGCGCCGGATCTGTTGCATAGTGCGCGACAACCGCCGCGCCTTCGCGCGCCAGCGCCAGGGCCAGGGCTGCGCCAATCTCTTTGCTCGCTCCTGTGACAATCGCTACCCGGTTCTGCAGATACATGGTGCTCTTTTCTCCGATTTTAGGGTGACTCACTCCACTGGTCTGTCAACTATAACTGGATTGACTGTGGAAGGAACGCTGGTTGTGGCATACTGTCGCCATGTCTGAAAACCTGTGGAAATTGCGCAGGATGAAAGGGTTGACTCTGGAGCAGCTTGAAGTGCGAACCGGCATCCCTGTCCCTGTGCTGCGCCAATACGAGGCCGGCCGGACGTTGCGCCCGCAAGATCATGTGAAGCTGGCGCGCGCGCTCTATGTTGGGGTGGATGTTCTGAAAATCCGGTCGGATCCACCCCCGATGTCGCCGAGATCATCAGACCGAGGCAGGGGAGATTTGCCCTCACGGGGACGCCCAACAAGTCGTCCTGCGCCTCGCCCGGCTGCGCGCCCGCCGGCGCAGCCAAAACCAGGCCCGGCGCCTGCTGCGACAGCGTCAAAAGAACCTGCGCCGGTAAGCGAGACCCAGCTTCAGGCCATTGACGCGGTGGCCAAGCGCCTGGGCATGTTGCCGGAGGAACTGGCGGCGGATGTGGGCAAGCCGGTGCAGCAGCTTACTGCGCGCGAGGCGCGTGTCTGGTTACGCGAGCAGTACGATCGCCTGAGCAGCCAATCGTCCAGCAACAAGATGCCGGGCCAGTCCAAACGCGCAGCGCTGCCAGAAGCAGTGGATGCGTTCGAGCTGAAATACCTCACCGACGCCCAGCAGGTCGGAGCGTGCCTGACCGTGAAGTTGTTCAACGCTGAAACGTTCAGCGGCCGGCTGATCGGTTTCAGCCCCTATGCCCTGACTCTGCGCTTGGACGATGGGCGCGAGATCACCCTTCAGAAGCTGGCGATCTCGTATTACACGCGGGAAGCAGAGGCGGCGGCATGAGTCTGGGTGACCACCTGCGTTTTCTGCGCGCCATGCGCGGCGGGCCGAGTATCAATGCGCTGACTGAGACACTGGACGAGACGGACCGGCGCGAGGCGCGTGAGATTGAGCGGCGATATCGAGACACGAGCGATGAGGGGATTGTTCGCAGGCTGGCCGGCTGTTACGGTGTGCCGGTCGAGGAGCTGATGTGGCATCGCGCCCGATCGCGCCGCAGTCTGTCCGATTACCTGTTGGCCGTCAGCAGCGAGAGCCGCCCGGCAGAACTGCGACTCCGCTCCGGCGAAACGCTCGTCGGCAAGGTGGTGTGGTGGGATCTGGCCGCGATTGGGCTACAACCTGCCGATGGTCGCCCGCTGATCGTCGTGCAACGGCATGCCGTGGTTGATTGGCCCCTGGCCGGCTGACTTGCCGGTGTTTTACAATGACCCCATGAAATCCACCAGTCCCAATCCTTTTTCGGCTGTCCGCGCCACGTTCGACACGGGCAGCGGCAACGTAACGTACTACTCATTGGCGGCGCTCGCGCGCGAGGTTGGAGCGTCCATCGACCGATTGCCCTTCTCGATGAAGGTGATGCTCGAGGCGGCGCTGCGCCAATGCGATGGATTCGAGATTACCCGCGATGATGTGTTGAATGTTGCGCGCTGGGACGCCAAAAATGTTCAGCCGATGGAGCACCCCTTCAAGCCGGCGCGTGTGGTCTTGCAGGACTACAGTGGTGTGCCATGTCTGGTCGATCTGGCGGCCATGCGCTCGGCCTTTGCGCGCATGAAAGGCGATCCCAAGCGCATCAACCCGATCGTGCCGGTGGATATGGTGATCGATCACTCGGTGCAGGTGGACTACTTTGGCACGCCCGATGCGCTGCGCCTGAATATCGGCAAAGAGTTCGAGCGCAATCTGGAGCGATACCAGTTTTCGCGCTGGGGGCAGAATGCCTTCCAGAATTTCCGTGTCGTCCCCCCCGGTTCTGGCATTGTGCATCAGGTCAATCTTGAATACTTGGCGACGGTCGTCATGACGAAAGATGGCGTGGCCTATCCCGACACAGTGGTCGGCACCGACTCGCACACCACCATGATCAATGGGCTGGGCGTGGTGGGGTGGGGTGTGGGCGGCATCGAAGCCGAGGCGGTCATGCTGGGCCAGCCCCTGTACATCGTGATGCCGGAGGTGATCGGCTTCAAGTTGTATGGCGCGTTACGCGAGGGTGTGACGGCCACTGACCTGACCCTCACCGTTGTGCAGATGCTGCGCAAGAAGGGCGTCGTCGAGAAGTTCGTGGAGTTCTACGGCGCCGGCCTCAGCAGCATGTCGTTGCCCGACCGCGCCACCATCGCCAACATGGCGCCCGAATACGGCGCGACCATGGGCTACTTCCCCATCGATGACGAGACACTGCGCTACCTGCGTCAGTCTGGCCGCAGCGCCGAGCTGGTTAGCCTGGTCGAGCGCTATGCCAAGGAGCAGGGCCTGTTCCGCACCGATGCCACACCGGACCCGATCTTCACCGACACATTGGAACTGGACTTGAGTGCGGTCGAGCCGAGCGTCGCCGGCCCAAAACGCCCGCAGGATCGAGTGCCGCTCAGCCAGATGAAGCAGGCTTTCCAGAAGGCTCTGGTGGCGCCGGTCAAAGAGCGCGGCTTCGGCTTGCGCGAGGATGATCTGGCGCGCACGGCGACCATCAAGGCGGCCGGCCCCGGCCGGAACGGACAGGCTGATGAATATACGCTGAAGCATGGAGCAGTCGTCATTGCCGCCATCACCTCGTGCACCAATACGTCGAACCCCAGCGTGATGCTGGGGGCCGGCCTGCTGGCGAGAAAGGCAGTCGCCAGGGGGCTGAAAGTGCCCGGCTACGTCAAGACCAGCCTGGCTCCTGGATCGCGGGTGGTGACCGAGTACCTGCGCGCAGCCGGCGTGCTTGACGATCTTGAGACATTGGGCTTTCACGTTGTGGGCTATGGCTGCACGACCTGCATTGGCAACAGCGGTCCGCTGCCGCAGATCGTGGCCGATGCCGTGCAGAGCCAAAACCTGGTTGCAGCGGCGGTCCTCAGCGGCAACCGCAACTTTGAGGGGCGCATCAATCCATTCGTGAAGGCAAACTATCTGGCGTCGCCGCCGTTGGTGGTTGCCTATGCGCTGGCCGGCACAACCAACATTGACCTCACCAAAGATCCTTTGGGGACGGGCAGCGATGGCGCGCCGGTATACCTGCGCGATATATGGCCCACGCAGCAGGAGATTCGTGACGCTGTGGCCCGCGCTGTAAAGCCAGAGATGTACCAGAACGAGTACGCCAAAGTGACTCTGGGCAGCGAACAGTGGCAAGCCATCACCGGTGTGACAGGCAACCTGTATGCCTGGGATGCGAACTCGACGTACATTCAAGAGCCGCCGTACTTCGAGGGCTTCGCGCTCGAGCCTCAGCCGATCAAACCGATTGTGGACGCGCGCATACTGGGTCTGTTTGGCGACTCGATCACTACCGATCACATCTCGCCGGCTGGCGACATTGCTCTGGACAGCCCGGCCGGACGTTACCTGATCGAACAGGGCGTGCCAAGAGAGGAGTTCAATCAGTACGGCACGCGTCGCGGAAACGACCGGATCATGACCCGGGGTACGTTCGCGAACATCCGCCTGAAGAATCTGTTGGTGGCGGGAGTTGAGGGCGGGGTTACCCGTTATCTCGGTCCGTCAGATCCATCGGGTTCAAACGTTACGAGCCTTAATGACGCGCCCGTCATGCCGATCTATGATGCGGCCATGAAGTACAAGGCAGCTGGCGTTCCGCTGATCGTCATCGCCGGCAAGGAATACGGCACCGGCTCGTCGCGCGACTGGGCGGCCAAAGGCAGCGCTCTGCTGGGGGTGCGCGCCGTGATTGCCGAAAGCTACGAGCGTATCCACCGCAACAATCTGGTGGGCATGGGCGTGCTGCCGTTGCAGTTCGTGGAAGGCCAAAACGCGGAAACGCTCGGCCTCACCGGTGCCGAGACGTTCACGATCAATGTCAGTTCGGATATCCAACCGCGTAAACGCCTGACGGTGCGGGTGCGCCGCCCCGACGGCGCAGCGTTCACATTCGAGGCAATCGCCCGGCTCGACACGCCGGTGGAAGTGAACTACTACCTGAACGGCGGGATTCTACCGACCGTCCTGCGACAGATAGCCGGCGCGTAGCCCCGTATGCAAAGAGGCCGGATCGTTCCAAACGATCCGGCCCCGTGCCGCTGTTCTGCAACCTGCTCTAGCCAATGCTGCGTCGGCGCGCCATTTTCTGCAGGGCCTGGCGCTCATCCTCCGTCAGATCGGTGGGCACAGTAATCATCACCCGCAGGTAGAGATCGCCGTGTTCGCCTTTGGCCGACAGGCGGGGCATGCCTTTTCCGCGCAGGCGAATCCGGCTGCCCGATGAGGTGCCGGCCGGTATCTTGACCACCACATCGCCGCCGAGCGTCTGCACTTTCACTTCGCCGCCGAGCATGGCAGTGAAGGCGTCCACTTTGATATCGCGGTGCAGGTCATCGTCCCGGCGCTCGTAAGTCGCGTCGGGCGCAACCTCGATGACGAGATACAGGTCGCTGGCCTCGCCTTTGCTGTTGCGTGCGCCCTGTCCGCGCACACGCACCTTCGAGCCGGTCTTCACGCCGGCGGGAATCTTTACCTCGATTTCCTCGCCGTCCTTGCTCAGGATGCGTGTCGTGCCGTGGTACGCCTCGGCCAGTGTGATGGTGACGGGCTGCTCCAGGTCGCGCGGCCTGCTGCGCGAAGAACGCGCGCGCCGGAAGTCGCCGGCCCGTTCTTCGCCAAACCCCCCGCCAAAGAACTGAGCGAACAGATCGCCCAGGTCCAGGTCTTCCACGCGCACGCTGTCGCCTGGCTGACCCTGCCTGCTCTGGTTGAACCACTGGGTCCAGTCATATGTGCGCGGGTCACCGCCGGCTTGCTGGTAGCGCCGGAAGTCGCTGCCCAGTCGGTCGTACATCTTGCGCTTCTCCTGATCGCCCAGGACCTCGTATGCCTCGTTGATCTCCTTGAAGCGCTCCTCTGCTTTTTTGTCGCCCTTGTTGACGTCGGGGTGGAACTGGCGCGCCAGCTTACGGTACGCCTTCTTGATGGCGTCCTCATCGGCGTTCCGCTCGACGCCAAGCGTCTTGTAGTAGTCTTTGTACTCCATACCGCGTCACAAGTCTAGTACTCAAAGTGCTGTGGAATTGTACTCCTCTACATCGTCATTCTTAGAGCAACGCTTGAGAATTGACGATTGAAGATTGACAATTGACGATTGAGGGTGGCGGGCTGCCCCAACCCCCTGCCCCCTTCCCTGGAAGGGAAGAGGGAGTCGCTTCTCCCCTCTCCTGGAAGGAGAGGGGCCGGGGGCGAGGTCCATTGCCGGACAGCCCACACAGGCACATTGCTCCTTTTGGCGAATGCCCCTGGGTTGAGGGCTACAATAACGACCATGTACAAGAATCTCAACGTCGGCGCACTGGGCCATGCGCTCCCATTCGACAAGGCATGCGACCTGGCCCGGCAATACAACTTCGCCGGGGTCGATCTCGACACCGGCTTTCTCCGCGATATTGCCCGGTCGCAGTCCCTGCACGCGGCTCAGGATTGGTTTGCCGCGACCGGCTTGAAGGCGTCCAGTTTCAGCCTGAGCGTTGCATGGCGCGACCGGGACAGCGAGCAGAAATATGTCGAGAGCCTGCCGCGCTTCATTGAGGAAACCCGGCTGGCCGCCGCATTCGGCGTGACCCGTTGCGCGACCTGGGTCATGCCATGCTCCAACGAATTGCCGTTTCACGAGCATTTTGCGCTGGTCGTGCGCCGGCTGCGACCGGTGGCCGAGATTCTGAAAGCCTACGGTATCTGGCTGGGTCTGGAGTTTGTCGGTCCGCGCACCCTGCGCGCCAGCCGCAAGTACGACTTCATCCACACGATGGATGGCATGCGCGCGTTGGGCGCGGCCATTGGCACTGGCAACATCGGCTTTCTGCTGGACTGCTTTCACTGGTATGCGGCGCACGGCGTGGTTGGCGATATCGAGGCGCTGGCGCCGCAGGAAGTGGTGTACGTGCATGTCAACGACGCTCGCCCCGGCCGGTCGCCGGATGAGCAAATCGACAACGAGCGCGATATGGTAGGTGCGACGGGTGTGATCGATATTGCCGGCTTCCTGGGCGCGTTGCGTCGCATTGGATACGATGGCCCCATCACCGTGGAACCGTTTAGCGCAACCGTCAAGGCCATGCCGGCCGAGCAGGCTGTTGCAGAAACCAGCCGGGCGCTCGACGCCGTGTTGTCCTAAGCGGTTCGTTGTGACCTATGACAGAAGGTCAACACACCGCGATCTCGATGACGTTGCTGGCGCGCCACTTTGGCGTGCCAGCTTTTCGACCTGGCCAGCACGCGGCCATCAGCCATATTCTCAATGGGCGCGACACGCTGGTTGTGATGCCCACCGGTAGCGGCAAGTCTCTGATCTACCAGTTCTCGGCGTTGTCTTTACCCGGCACCGCGCTGGTGGTCTCGCCGCTGATCGCTTTGATGAAAGATCAGGTGGATCGCTTGAGCGAGCGTGGCATCGCTGCGACTTACATCAACAGCTCGCTGTCATCGGACGAGCAAGCTCGGCGCATTCGCCGGATGGAGAATGGCGATTGGCGACTCGTCTACGTCGCGCCCGAGCGGTTGCGCAACCAGGCGTTCCTGGCGGCGCTCAAGAGGGTCAGGATATCGCTGCTTGCAGTTGACGAGGCGCATTGCATCTCGCAGTGGGGGCACGACTTTCGGCCAGACTATCTTCATCTGGGCGTAGTGCGCAAGTTGCTCGATGAGCCGGTGACGGTGGCGCTCACTGCCACGGCCACGCCGGAAGTGCAGGACGACATCATCCGTCAACTGGGTCTTGTGTCTGCCGAGCGTATCGTGACCGGCTTCGCCCGCCCTAACCTTGTCTTTCACGTCAGACATACGCCTGATCTGCGCGCGAAGTTGCAGGCGTTGCGCAAGCTGCTGGGCGTGGTAAAAGGCTCCGGCATTATCTACGTGGGCACCCGCCGCGAGGCTGACGAACTGGCGCTGACGCTGGAGGCGGATTATCGCATTCCGGCGTTTGTCTATCACGGCGGCATGGATCGCCGCGAACGCACAGCGGCGCAGGATGGGTATCTAGACGCGCCAAACGCGGTGATGATCGCCACAAATGCCTTTGGCATGGGCGTCGACCGGCCCGATGTGCGATTCGTGGCCCACTTCCACATTCCTGGCACGTTGGAAGCCTACTACCAGGAAGCCGGGCGCGCCGGCCGAGATGGCAAGCTGGCGCAGTGCCTGCTGCTGTACGCGCCCCAGGATCGCAAGCTGCAGGAATGGTTCATCGAGAACGACGCGCCATCGCGGAACGAACTTGCAGCCCTGCACAGGGCGATCGCGTCTCGCGCGCGCGACGGCGTGGCGCGCGTGTCGGTTGAGGAACTGGCGCGAGCGACGCGGCTGTTCGAAGTCAAGCTGAGGGTGGGGATGCTGCAACTCGAGCAGGCCGGCAGTCTGGAGCGCCTGGACGATGAAGGGTATGGCATTCCGTTCCGCGTCCATGAGTTGACCGAAGAGGCATTGCAGGCGACGGCCGCGGATGTTCAACAGCGCCGGGCGCGCAAGCGTGCCCAACTTGCCAAGATGATTGCCTATGCCGAGTCCACAACGCAATGCAGACAGGTCATGCTGTTGCGCCACTTTGGCGACATGAGCGAACCGCGCGCCAAACCGTGCTGCGATTACCACATCCGCGAGGCGCGCGGCGAGTCGCACGTGGCGCTGACTGCCGCCGGGCAGGCGCCTGAAACGGATGCGAGCGTCGATGGCGACGGCGGGCCGGTCTCGACGCTTGAGGCGACGGGCATCTTGTTTGCCCAGGGCATGTCTGTGCGGGAAGTGGCTGCCAAACGCGGTCTGTCCATCACCACGATCTACCATCACGCCGCGCAACTGATTGCCCGCGATCAGATTTCGCTGCGCCAACTGGTCAGTGAGAAGGTCGAAATCGAGGTGCGCCGGGCTGTCGAACAGGTTGGCGCGATCGACAAGCTTGCGCCCATCAAGTATCTATTGCCCGATTCGATCGACTATGGCGAGATACGCTGTGTGATTGCCGCGATGACGCGCGAGCAATCTGTGTCGTCCCCGCCCCCTGCATAGACAGCAGCATTGTAGGGCAAGCCAGCGGCTTGCCCCGCTGGCGTGCCCTTCAACGTCTGGCATCGGTATAGACCGTGCCGTCGGGCATGGTCGTCTCGACCAACACGATCCAGGGCCAGGCTTCATCCGGCAGGTCCGAGTCGCGCAGCGAGGCATAAGTGAAGTTGGTGTCGCGCAACACAGCCGCCCCGAATTGCGCGCCGCGCAGAATGGCTCGGCTGCAATCGGCGCTGGTGAGATTGGCGCGCAGCAGAATGGCTTCGCTCAGATTGGCGTCTCGCGCATTTGCCCAGGTCAGATTGGCTTCGAGCAAGCTGGCGCGCTGCAGGAAAGCGTGGCTGAGATCGGCGCGGCTGAAGTCGGCCAGATCGGCGTTGGCGTCAGACAGATCGGCGTGTGCGGCGACGGCATCGACAAGATCGGCCCCGCCCAGTTGTGCTCTGGAGAGCCGGGCGCGGATGAGGCGGGCCTGACTGAAGTCGGCGCTGCCGAAATCGGCGGCCACGAGGCGGGCTTCGGTGAAATCAGCTTGCCGGCAGTCGGCGCCTACGGCGTCCACCATGTGCAGGGACGCCTCTGTCAACGAGGCGCGCGCCAGGATCGCGTCGTTGAGGGTGGCGTTCGTCAGGTCGGCGCGGGCAAGGTCGGCCTCGGTCAGATCGGTATGGCTGAGGTCGGCATAGAGCAGCCGGGCCTGACATAGGTTGGCCCGCGCCAGCGTGGCGCCGGCCAGATTGGCCCGCCGCAAGTCGGCATTCTGGAAGTTCAAGCTGCGCAGGTCTAGCCCGCTTAGATCGACGCCGGCCAGTCGCGTGCCGGCATCTGGCCCGCCGGCGACTGCGAGCAACTGGATGACTTCCTTGCGTGTAAGTTCGGCCATAGGCGCGCCAGAGCCTGCGCGCAGGGACCGTCAGGCCCTGGCAAGACTCAATGCAGCTCGACCTGGCTGTAGTCGCCCAGGGTCAGTTTGTAGGCGCGCGGCTTGTGAGATGACCTTGCCACGGTCACGTTGCGTCCGATCAGGCTGTCCTGGATGCGCGCCGGAATGTTGCTGATGCAGCAGTGCTCCAGCACGATGCAACGCTCGATCTCTGCGTTCTCGATGACGCAGTCGTGATAGATGCTGGTGAATGGGCCGACGTAGCTGTTGATGATGCGCGTGTTCTCGCCGATGATCGTTGGCCCGCGCACGACGCTGTTGATGATCTGGGCGCCGGCATTGATGGTCACCCGCGAATCTACCGACGAGTCGCTATCGACTGACCCTTCGATACAGGGCGTCAGTTCGCTCAGCACAAGGCTGTTCGCTTCCAACATGTCCACAGCTTTGCCGGTGTCTACCCACCATCCCTTGTGGACATACGGGTACACGCTGAAGCCGTTGCTGACAAGCCACTGAATGGCGTCGGTGATTTCGAGTTCATTGCGCCAGGAGGGCTTGATGGCTTCCACGGCATCGAACACGTGCCGGTCGAACATGTAGATGCCCACCAGCGCCAGATTGCTGGGTGGATCCTTCGGCTTCTCGATCAGGCGCGTAATGCGGCCCTGATTGTCGAGGACTGCGACGCCGTACTGGCGCGGATCTGTCACTTCGGTCAGCACGATCTGGCTGTTGTATGTCGAGTCGGCGAACTGACGGATGAGCGAGTGAATGCCGCCCTGGATGACGTTGTCGCCCAGAAACATGACGAATCGCTCATCGCCCAGGTAATCGCGACTGATCTTGACGGCGTGCGCCAGACCAAGTGGGGCGGGCTGAGGAATATAAGTCAGGCGAACGCCCCAGCGCGAGCCATCGCCTGCGGCGGCCTTGATCTCCTCGCCGGTATCGCCGATCACCACGCCGATGTCGCTAATGCCGGCGTCGCGGATGGCCTGAATGACGCGAAAGAGCACCGGTGTGTTGGCAACCGGCAACAATTGCTTGGCGCTGGTAAAGGTGAGTGGACGCAGCCGCGTGCCTTTGCCGCCGCTGAGAATCAGTCCTTTCATGAGCAGCACCCGCGCGCGTTAACGCCCGAACATGCTCTGGAAGCGCATCATCAGACCGAGGTCGCCCTTGATCCGGAGTTTGCCGCTCATGAACGCCCGTGTGGGATCGAGTTTGCCGGTGAGGATGTCGATCCAGTCCTGAGCAGCTACCTCGATTGTGACAGTCGGGCTGGGCGCCGTGCCCTCGGCCAGGTCGCACTGATTGTCGGCGACCTTGATGTGATATGCGCCGCCGCCCTCGCCCGTGGCGTTCAACTGAACGACGGCATTGACGCCTTTGGCCTTGGCCGGGTTAAAGCTGGTCACCATTCCTTGAAGGACTTCTGCGAGAGTCATTCTGGTTTTGCTCCTCTGGTCTGTGTTCTGTTTGGTGGGCGCCGGCGCATTATCTCAAGCCTCGGCGCAATATGAGGTATCGTCACGGGCGCCCATCGCCGACTGGCATCGGGCGGTTCCATTCGCAAGGCAGTATAGCGTCACGGTTGGGCTTGTCAAGGCAAACTTACGCTATACTCGCTCAGGTTCGCCGCATGAAGAGTTCCACGGAGATCCCGGATCGATGAGACGACGCGCCTCCCCGAGATCGATGATCAGAATCGGCGGCATCGTTGCTGCAACAGTGCTGGCGCTGGTGCTTGTCGGCAATCTGATTGCATTTGCCACCAGCCGGGATCGTCTTCCGCGCGAAACTTATCTGGCGGATATCGATGTCGGCGGCGCCACGATCAACGAGGCGATCACCCGGGCGCAGCGCGCGCTACAGGCGCCTGTAGCGCTTCGTTACCAGACGGTGTCGCTGACGCTGTCCCCGGCCCAACTCGACTTCAAGCTGAATGAGACAGTTGCCCGGCTGTTGTTGGAGGGCATCCTCAAGCGCAACCAAGGCTTTGACCAGTTCATCCCGTTCATGTTCCGGCAAGCCACGCCGACGCGCCTTCCGCCGCCTTACCAGTACTCAGAATCGAAGCTGCAAGACTATCTGCTCGGGCTGGCGGCCCAATACGATCAGCCGGCCACGCCTCCCACAGCCGATCCTGGCACGCTCAATCTCAGGCCAGGCGCAGATGGGTTTGCGCTCAACCTGATTGAGGCGCGCGACCGGCTCCTGGTTGCTCTGTCGTCGGGAGTGGCGCGTCTGGTGGATTTGCCGGTCGATGTTGCGCCAATGACTGAAGTGGGGATGCAGGCGCTGGGGGATTTGATCTCAGCGCGTGTGTCAGGCTTTACTGCCGGCGGCAATGTGGCTGGCGTATTTGTCAAAGATCTCAGATCCGGGCAGGAGTTCTCACTCAATGGCGATGTTGCTTTCTCGGCAGCCGGCTGGTTGAAGCTTGCGCTGGTGATTGAGACGTATCGTGTAGCTGGCGAGATTTCGCCCGAACTGAACGATCGACTGGCCAGTATCGTCGTTGAGGGCAGCAGCCTGAACGCAAACGATGTGTTGCGCGAGTTGGGGCAGGGGGATGCCAATCAGGGTGTGGCGGCGCTGAACGCGCTGTTGAAAAAGCTAGGTCTGGTCAACACGTTTCTCGCCCAGCCTTTTGACCAACAGACGATTCCGCCGACCATCGTCACGCCGGCCAACTCAAGGGCTGATGTGACTGCCTCGCCAGACCCGGCGGCGCAATCGACGCCGGTGGATGCCGGCCTGTTGCTGGAGATGCTCGACCAGTGCCGCGCCAATTCCGGCGCGTTGCTGCTGGCCTTTCCGCAGCAGTTCACTGCGAGCAAGTGCGAGCAAGCCCTCGCGTTGCTGGGGCGAAATAGGCTCAGTGGGCTGCTGGAGGCCGGCAGTGGAGGCAGCCCGGTGATCAGCCGGCAATCCTGGGACGCCAACAACCATGGCGTGGCCGGATTGGTGCGTTCGCCGGGAGGTGACTATATCGTAGTCGTGATGCTGCACAGCGCAAGCCCGCTCAACTGGGCGGACACATCGTTGATCGTCGCCGATATTGCCCGCGCTTCTTACAGCTTCTTCAACAACGGACAGGCGCCGCCGGCTGCCCAACCTCTGACCGTTCCGCCGCCACCCTGAACGATTTTGGATTTTGGATTGGGGATTGTTGCGTGTTACGTATTGCGTGTTGCGTGTTGCGTATTCAACCCTCAACGTTCAACCCCCAACCCCCAACCCCCAACCCTCATCCCTCGCGCTTGAGCACCATGAACGTATCGTCGTCATAGGCGCCTTCGCAGCAGGCGAACTGCTCCACGGCGCTCATGATCGCCTTGACGATGTCGCGCGCGGGCAGATGTCGCGCCGCATCCAGTGTCCGGCTCAGCCGCTCCATCCCGAACGCGTCGTCCTCGTCATTCAGCGCGTCGATTACACCGTCGGTGTACAGTAGAAGCGTATCCCCAGGCGCCATGACGATCGCCCGGGCTTCGAGATTGATATTCTCGACGACACCCAGGGCGATTCCTCGCCCGGAGAGCAACTCCAGCTCGCCGCTTGCGCGGATCAGCATGGGTGGGTTGTGTCCGGCGTTGGAATAAGCCAGCTCGCCTGTGACAGGATTCCAGATGGCATAGAACACTGTGACGAACAGATCGGAGCGCGCGTCGGACAGGATGAGCTGGTTGACGCGCCTGAGCGCCTCGGAGGGTGCCCGGCCGGTGAAAGCCACGGCGCGCATGAGGGTGCGCGATAGCGCCATGAATAGCGCCGCTGGCACGCCCTTGTCGGCCACATCCGCAATGACCAGGCCGTAGCGACTATCTTGCAACGGCACGAAGTCGTAGAAGTCACCGCCGACCTGGCGGGCGGCCTGCCAGTCTGCGGCTAGCCCCCATCCGGGAACGCTTGGCGCTTCCTTCGGCAGAAAGCTGGTCTGGATTTCGCGCGCCAGGGACAGTTCCTGTTCCAGGCGCTGGCGTTCCAGCGACTCGCGGTACAGCCGGGCATTGTCGATTGCCAGCGCGGTCTGTTGCGCAATGCCGGTCAGAATGTTCAGTGCTCGGCCGGCCGGAAGACGTTCAGGTGCATCCACGCCGATGACCATCGCGCCAACAGGATCGCCTTTGGCGATCAACGGCAATGCGGCGCAGGCTTTGATGTCCATGCGTTCGGCGATAATCTCTGGCGCCGGGTGCAGCACCTGCACGGCTGTGCCGTTGGTCTGCCCATCCAACCGGGTGTCAATATGCTGAAACCACTCGCGCCAGGCAGCCATCGGAAACGCATCTCGGTTGAATCGCGCCTGGGCTTCGGGCGATAGGCCATAGGCCTGAGCGGCGCGCAAGTTGACATCATTGCCCTCGCGCACGAAGATGGCACATGCATCGACGCTGATCAGCAGCGGCGTCAGCCGGACGACCGAGGCCGCGATGTCATTCAGGTCGGCCTGTTCGCTCACTGCCTGGGCCACTTGCAGCAAGGCTGCTGTCACCCATGATTCTTCCTGTTGTGCAACGTTCGCCCACACCGCGTCGATGACCAGAGCGGCCTGGTTGGCCAGACCGGCCAGCAACTCGCGCCGCTGCCGGGGAATTGCGCCGCCGTCCTTTTGCCCAACCAGCATTGCGCCGAGCAATTGATCCTGCGCGATCAGCGGCAGCGCCAGCACAGGCACAGCCAGCCGGCCGCGCTGGGCGCCCATGACTGGCTGGCGCGAGTCGAGCATCTCTTCAAGCGCAGGCACATCGCTGGGCAGCAATACGTCGCCAATGACGAGATGTTCGTTGTGTGACAACGCGCCATGCAGCGCCGAGATCTGAAAGGAATCGGTCGCTGGCTCATAGGTCAGCAGCGCGCAGCAGTCTACGCCGGTCAGCATGGGCGCGAGCCGCGCCACAGCAGTCAGCGCGTCTTCGAGCGATTCGGCGCTGCGGGCCACTTCGGCCACCTGAAGCAACGCCGTCGACATCCAGGTTTGCTCGCGTTCGGCTTCGTACAGCCGGGCGTCTTCGACTGCCACGGCGACCTGCGAAGCCAAAATCTCGATGTAGCGCTGGTCGTCTTCGGTGAAATCGGCTGGCCGGTTCGACTGCAGATCGAGCACGCCGATCACGCGGTGCTCGATGAGCAGCGGTGCAGCGATTTCGCTGCGCGTTTCCGGCAGGGCGTTCATGCAGATGTAGCGCGGATCAGCCGACGTATCGGGCACGGCAATCATGCGGCGCTCCTGGGCGCTTGCGCCCACCAAACCCTCGCCGATGTGGAGCCGGCTACCCAACACGTTGGGATGCGTGGCAGAGCGGAAGACTAGGTCGCCGTTTTCTTCATCGAAGAGCACCAGGCCGACGAAGTAGTAGCCGAATGTGTCGCGGATAGTCTGGGTCAAGCGCGGCAGTAGCTCCTCGGTGTTGAGGATGGTAGCGGTCTGGCGAGCAACTTCGGCGACGAGTTCGAGTTGCCGGGCGCGCGATTTCTCCCGCGATAGGGCGCGCGCGTTCTGAATGGCCGAGGCGGCCTGATTGGCAACGATGCTGAGCGTGCGTAGATGCGACTCGGTGTAGGCGCTCGGCATGTCCGATTGGATAGACACAGCGCCGATGATGGCCTCTGAGGTGACCATTGGCACGAACACCGCCGAGCGTGGCGGATGATCGCTCATATAGCGCGGCCGGGCCGGCAGATTTTCCAGCTCGGTGTGAAAGTCGCGCACCAGCAGCGACTGGCCGGTGTCGCGCATCCATCCCACGATGCCTTTTGCCTCGCCCAGGTGAAAACGGGAGGGTGCCCTGAGGATGCCCCGATCGTAGCGCACCTTAATCACATAATCATCGTCCTCGAACAGGCCAAGCTGAAAACTGTTGACGTCGACCAGTTGCGCGGCGCAGTCGTACACCAGCCGGCACAGCGCGTCTTCGTCGAGCGATGCCGATGCAATGCGGTTGACAGCATTGCTCAGCGCCTGTAATTCCGCGATGCGCTGTTCGAGCGCGCGCCGCGATGCGCGACGGCGTCGGTAGACATAGCCGGTTACGGCCAGCAGCGCCAGAAAAGCGGCCAGCACCAGCCCGGTCAGGCTGACGATCAGGATCACCGGAACTTCAATGGACATGACGTAGGATGAGGATACCATGAGCGGGAGAGCAGAGGGTGTTGTTAGAATGCAATCTATGAAAGTGGTCTGGCGTGTGATATTGGCCGTGGTCACGATTGGGACGCTGGCCGCATCCAGCACAGCCCTGGGTATCCCTCCGCAGCAGGATGAAGGGGCTGTGCTAAGACTGAGCGCCGAGGCCGGTTTCAATGGCTATGCCAAGGTGGATACATGGCTGCCTGTTCGTGTTGCCGTGAGCAGTGTCGTGGCTGTTGAGGGTGAGGTGGTCGTTGTATCCGAGGAGGCGACGGGTATGCGCTATGCCACGCCCGTTGCGCTGACACCGGGCGCCCGCCGCGAATTCACCCTCTACGCGCCACCCGGCAGTAACGCGGTCAGAGTCGACTTTGTGAGCGCTGGCCGCGTGCTGGCCAGCGCTCAGCCAGCGTTGCGCTTTTTGTCGCGGCAGGATCGGGTTGTGGTGGTCCTCGGCGACCCGCCCGATGGCTTCAACTTTTTGACGGCGCTCTCGACGCCGTTTGACGGACGGAGCTACGTGGCGCAGATTTCGCTCGACCGGCTTCCCGATCGCTCGGCTGCCCTGGCGTCGGTTGATGCGGTGGTATTGAGCAATGCCGATACCTCCGCGTTCAGCGGCGCGCAGCATGCGGCCCTGCGCGCGTGGCTTGTGGGCGGCGGACATCTTATCATCAACGGTGGGCTGGGCGCGTCGCTCACGTTGAGTGGGTTGGTTGATGTGGCGCCGGCGCGCACGAGCAGCGCGTTGATTGCTACGACTCTGGATGGGTTGCTGGATTTCGCACGGCCTGATGTGTTGTCCCCGTTGGCAGATGTCGACCCCGGCGATCTGCTGGCGCAGGCCACTGCGCTCAGCCCGGCGGCGCCCGACGCGCAGACGTTGGCCGCCTCGCGCGACACGCCGCTGATTATGCGCCGTGAGTTGGGCCGGGGGCTGGTCGACCAACTCGCCTTCGATGCGACGCTGGCGCCGGCGCGAGACTGGGCCGGCAGGACGGCGCTATTTGGCTCGATCCTGGGCGGGCGTGTGGACCTGCCGAATGCGCTGGGCGTGATCCGACGCGATCCACGGCGTGATTCGCGCGATGATTACCCGGCGCTGGTGGCGGCGCGGGCGTTGCCCAGCGCAGCGCTGCCGGCGTTTTGGGTGGTGGCCGGTTTCTTGGTCTTGTATGTGGTGTGTCTTGGCCCGCTCAATTTCATGGTGTTGCGCCGCTTGCGAAGGCCCGAACTGGCCTGGATATCGATCCCCGTTCTGGTGGCAGGGTTCACCGTGTTGGGTCTGGCGACCGGCTTTCGCCTGCGTGGCAATGAGCCGCAGATCCACCGGCTGAGCGTTGTTCTGGGTGATGCTCGACTGGACGATGCTGGGCATGATGACGCGGCGCCAGCGCATGCCGTGGTCGGAGTGTATGCGCCGAGACGAATGACGCTGGATGTGGAGTTGGGCCGCGGCCTGGCGCGCGAGGTCGGGCCTGTTTCCGACGCCGATGCCGCTTCTGCCGGGCGTGTCACATTGGCCTATGGGAACCCCGATCACCTGCGAGGCGTGGAGGTCGGCAACACTGATGTGCGGGCCTTCTACACGCGCGGTGAAGCCGGCCTGCCCGATGTGGAGACGGATTTAAGGTTTGTGCCCGGCCAGTCGGCGTCCGATCCGGCTCGCATCACAGGCGATATTCTCAACGCCAGCAACGTGGCCCTGTCGGGTTGCGTGCTGGTGGTCGGGCGCGACTACACGGCGATCGGCGACATCGGCCCGCAGCAGCGTGTGGCTGTGGAGACGCGACTCTATCTCAACCGGCCGCAGCCGGTGATGCAGCCGGCCCAATCGCAGATCAGCGGGAGTTACACGTCACTCGTCGGCGCTCGGCGGGCGTCGCCGGCGGCAAGCCGCGCCCCGGCGGCGTATCGAGAGCCGTTCGATCTGGCCGGCGCGAAGGTCGTCGAGATGTTGATCGGCTGGCGCGACTATGGCCAGGACGACATGCGTGCCGCGGCCGAAGGAAACCTCGTGTTCGCCCTCTTTGGCCAGCCATCGGACCGACTGGGGCACGGCGTGAATCTGGCTTGCTGGGATGTGGTCGACCGTTCTGGCGCCGGGGCTGAGGGCGCCAGCTATACCGATCGCGGTCTGCGGGTGTGGCGACTGCCGGTCCATCCCTATCTGGTCGATATCAGGGCGACTGGCGGACCGGAGGTAGTGGCGCCGCCCGATGTGTTTGCCTGGGAGGTTCGGGCCACCTCATCGAGCGCGCGCCTGACCGATGCAGGGCTGAATCTGTCGCCGGGGCAGCATGTGCTGGGTTTCTCGCCCTGGCTGGGGCTGCGCACCACCGGCCCGTTGACGGTTGCGCTGGAATACGAGTTCAGCAGTTCGACGCGGTTGTCGGATCTGCGCGACACGACGTTTTGGGTGTACGACTGGCAGGCGCGCGCGTATACCCAGGTGATCACCGGCGTCAGTTCATCCGGTGGACAAGGTGTTGTGTATGGCGCGTATGTGTCGCCGGCGGGCGAGGTGCGCGTGCGGGTGGACAACGAAGCCGGACTGGTGACGCTCAGCAATGTGCAGGTCACGTTGCGCGCGAGATAGGCGCGGACAGGTTGACGTCGGACTTCTCCGGGAAGTTCGACATCTATCGGCATGGACGCTAGAGAAACTCGGAAATGAAATCGAGATAGCCGCGCCGGCCGCCCTCTTTTGTCCAGCGCTCAATGGACTTGCGGACACGCTTCAGGCAGGCGACCATCTCGGCCAGGGCGATCGTTTCGATGTCCGGTGGCTGGTCTTGCCCATCCGGCAACGGTTTGCGACCGAGCATGATGTCACACACGATCTGCACGGCGTCGCGGATATTTTCAGCTGCCGGCTGAAGCTGGATGCGCGGCGGCTGTCGCTGATTCAGCTCGGCCTGGTAGACGCGAATGAGGGCATTGATTGCGTTATGAGCGTCGTAGTCTTCTGCCGATGGCGTCTTTCGACATGCTGCGAGCACAGCCGACTCGATCTTGTATAACACGTCGAGATATTCGTCTTCAAACTGCCCCATAGCGACCTGTCTCGCTGAGAGAGAATTACCGCGCGTCGGCCAGTTCGCGCAGCCGCTGTTCGACCCGCGCGTTGACGCTGCCTTCCGGGAAGCGGCCATTGTCCATGCGCGCGCCGGCCGGCACGCCGGTCAGCAGTTCGATGCCCTCGTCGATCGTCTCGGCGGACCAGACGTGGAACTGTCCGCCGGCCGCCGCCTCCACCACATCCTCGCGCAGCATCAAGTCGCGCACATTGCTGGCAGGAATCAGCACGCCTTGATCGCCGGTCAGGCCCCTGGCCTTGCACACATCGAAGAAGCCTTCGATCTTGGCGTTGACGCCGCCAATCGCCTGCACCTTGCCGTGTTGATCGACCGAGCCAGTCACAGCGATGCCCTGCTTGAGCGGATACTGAGACAGCGCCGATAGGATGGCGTACAACTCGGTGCTGCTGGCGCTGTCGCCATCCACCATGTCGTAGCTTTGCTCGAACACCAGCCGGGCAGTCAGGCTGAGCGATCGTTCGCGCAGATATTTCTGTCGCAGGTAGCCTTGCAGGATCAAGATCCCTTTGGAGTGGATCGGCCCGCCCAGCGCGACTTGGCGCTCGATATCGACGATGCCTTCATGTCCCGGCCCAACGCTGGCCGTGATGCGTCCCGGCTCGCCAAACACGTAGTCGCCCAGATTGATCACCGACAGTCCGTTGATCTGTCCGACGCGCGCGCCGGTGGTGTCGATCAAAAGCGTGCCTTGGGCGATCATCTCCTGGATGCGTTGCTGCACCAGGTTCGAGCGATACACTTTTTCCTCCAACGCCTGCCGGATGTGATCGGCGGTGATCTGGGGGGAGTTGGCCTGCTTCGACCAGTAGTGCGCCTCGCGCACCACATCGGCCACTGCGCCGAAGTGCGTCGATAGCTTCTCCTGGTCGTCTGCCAGCCGCGAGGCGTGCTCGAGCAACTTTGCCATCGCGCCGCTGTCGAGGTGGTTCAGGTTTTCGTTGGTGCACAGCCGGCACACCACGCTCAGAAAGTCGCGCGCGTTGTCGTCGGTGCGCGGCATGCTCGTGTCGAAGTCGGCCTTGACCCGGAACAGCTCCGGGAAATCGCTGTCATAGGCGTGCAGCAGGTAGTACAGGCGCGGCGGCCCGATCAGGATCACCTTGATGTCGAGCGGGATCGGCTGTGGGCGCAGGCTCTTGGCGGTGACATAGCCGATCAACTCGCCCGGCTCTTCGATCTCGATTTGCCGGCTGCGCAGGGCGCGTTTCAGACTCTCCCAACTGAACGGCGCGCTGAGCAGATCTTCGATCGGGATGACCAGATAGCCGCCGTTGGCCTGATGTAGCGCGCCGGCCTTCACCATCGTGAAATCGGTGTACAGCGCGCCATACTGGGTTTCCTTTTCGATGCGGCCAAACAGATTGTTGTAGGTCGGGTTCAGCAGCACGACCAGCGGCGCGCCCTCGCGCTTGCCGTTATCGACAATGACGTTGACCTCGTATTTGCGGAAGGGCAGTCCGCGCTGCCAGGCTGGAACGGGTTGCTGGCTTTCCTCCGCCGCCTGGCCCGGCTTGAACAGGTCGATGTGTTCGACGATATCCTGGCGCACGGCGTTCAGATAGGCGGTGATGTCAGTCTGGCCGTCGTATTTCTCGATCAGATCGTCGATGGACTCGCCGACCGCGTACATGGCGGCCTGTCGATCCAGCTCAGCCAGTTCTTCCTGTGTCTGCCGCTCCAGGGCGCGGCCCTGTTTCATCGTGGCCTTCAGTTGCTCTTGAATGCTTTCGCGCCGGCGCTGGAAGTCTTCGCGCGCGGCCGGCGGCAGGGCCTGAAACTCGGCGTCGGTCAGCGGGCGCCCGCCCAGCACCGGAATGATGGCGATGCCCATCTGGGTGGCCTGGATGGTGAAGCCGGCCTGGGTCGCCTTATCGTTCAACTCCTGGAACAGCGCTTCGCGTTGTTGCTCCAGCGCCTTGATGATGGCGTCGCGCTTGGCGCTGTACTCCTCGCTCTCGAACGTTTTGGGGATGCCCCGGCGCACCTGCTCGATCAGTGTCTTCACGTCGTGCTGGAGCTGGCGGCCTGCCCCCGGCGGCAGCTTGATGGCCCTGGGTTGATAGGGGTCCTCGAAGTTGTTGATGTAGCACCAGTCGGGCGGCGTCTCCTGGCTGCGGGCCAGTTGATCCAGAAAATTGCGGACGGCGCTCATCTTGCCCATGCCCGGCGGGCCGGCCACAAAGATGTGGTAACCGATCTGCTGGATGCCCAGGCCGAATTGCAGCGCCCGCACCGCGCGATGCTGCCCGATGATGGTGTTGCTTGGCTCGATGCATTGCGACGTGTCGATGCCCAGCGAGGCCGGATCGACGACGCGCCGCAATTGGGCTGGCTGGAGTTTTTGGATCATGATGGCTGGTGAGGAAATGAAGCCTGTCTAGCGCGGCATGTTGTGAATGCCCCATGCAGCGGCGTTGAGCAGCGGCGCCGGCAGGACGCCGACGATGATTGTGAAGATCGAAGTGGCCACGATGGCCGCGGCGCGGGCCGGGCCGGCTACGCTGAGTGGCGGCGTGTCTGCGCTCGGCTCGCGCATGAACATCACCACAACGACCCGCAGGTAGTAACCCGCTGACACCACGCTGGTCAACGCGCCGATGATGGCCAGCCAGACCAGGCCGGACTGGACAGCCGACTCAAACAGGAAGTACTTGCCGGCGAACCCGGCCAGCGGCGGGATGCCGGTGAGCGACAACATTGCGATAGCCAGCGTCACCGCCAGCCACGGCCGGCGATGGATCAGGCCGGTGTAAGCGTCGATGGATTGATCCTCGCCTTCTGGCGTGCCCATCACGGTCATGACGGTGAACGCGGCCAGCGTTGTGGCGGCGTAGACGGCCAGGTAGAACAGCACGCTCGAAGCGCCCGTCTGGCCGCCGGCGGCGATGCCCACCAGCGCGTAGCCGGCGTGCGCGATGCTCGAATAGGCCAGCATCCGCTTGAGATTGGTCTGCGCCAGCGCCGCCACGTTGCCCACGATCATGGTCAGCGCGGCCAGGGCGGCCACGACCGGTTGCCATAGCGCGATCAAATCGCCCATGCCGAACAGGAACACCCGCGCCACCGCCGCGAAGCCGGCGGCTTTG
Organism: Thermoflexales bacterium; assembly: GCA_034431495.1. Taxonomy (GTDB): domain Bacteria; phylum Chloroflexota; class Anaerolineae; order J036; family Brachytrichaceae; genus Roseilinea. The sequence goes on along the minus strand of DAOUDB010000073.1, from coordinate 29,815 downwards.
GTTGCGGCAGCCATGAAGCCGGTGACGCTGGTCGGCGCGCCTTCGTAGACATCGGGCGCCCACATGTGGAACGGCACGGCCGCTACCTTGAATCCCAGCCCGGCCAGAATCAGGCCGGCGCCGGCATACAGCACAATCGCGTCGGTGTACTGCCCGGCTGCGATGATCCGCGCAATGGCGTTCAAGTCGAACGCGCCGGTCGCGCCGTACACCAGGGCGATGCCATATGCCACGAAGCCCGATGCAAACGCGCCGAGTAGGAAATACTTGAGCGCCGATTCCTGGCTTTCCACGGTGCGCCGGGCGATGCCGCACAGAATGTACAGCGGTATCGAGAGCAGTTCGAGCGCGATGAATACGATCAGCAAGTTCGTCGCATGCCCCATCAACATCATGCCGCTGGCGGCGAACAGGAGCAATGGGTAGAACTCGCCGCGCTGGATGCCGCGCGACTCGTTGTAGCGTAGGGCGAACGCCAGCGTTGCGATCCCCGCGCCTGCGAAAATCGCGTCGAGGAACAGCGCGTACCCGTCCAGACTTGCCATGCCGTTGAACGCTGTGCCGGTCTGCCCCCACAGCGCGAAGACTGCCAGCAGCGCCAGTATGAATGGCGCGAAGGATGCCCAGCCCGTGACGGCTTTTCTATCGGCCGGAACGAACAGGTCGGCCAATAGAATCACGATGCCACCGACAATCAGAAGAAATGGGGGGAGCACTGCAACGAGGTCATTCCAGGTCATGAGTTCATTCCACCGTCCATCATCAACGTTAAGGTCATGTTCACTGTGCGTTTATCGCGGCCAGTCGGAAACCGCTGCCATCGGCTGTCGCGTAATCGTAGACCACGCCGTCTTCGTCGCACCACAGCCGGCCCCGCGCCACTGTCCCGGCCGGGCCGAATTCATAGTGCGCGAGGCTCAGGCAGCCGAATGGCGTGTCCAGCGTCTCGAATCCTCGATGCGACCAGATCTGCTGCGCCACCTGAGGCTCAAGGGTCACGGCGTCGATGTCGATCATGGTGATGATTCGCGATTCGCCTGGCCGTAAACCGCGTCGCCACATAGCCGCTGCGCGAAACAAGGCGGAATTGTAACCGATTTCACAATCTGTTTTCCAGACATAGTGGCGCTGCCAGTGCTGTCTGTGGCGTCGCCAGCAGAATCGGGCGCATCCTTCGCCGGCCTGATCGATCTCAAAGCCTACGCCGGCTTCAATCGTGCCGTCACGGGTGTGGATGGAGAATGTCTGCCAGGCGATTGGGCCGAAATCCAGGCTGCCATCTGGGCCAGGGCGCGCGCCAACCAGCTGCGCTGCCAGCGACTCGATACGCGGATGAGGGAATGGGGCGATGCGAGTCACTTCCGATTCGATCTGCCACACGCCATTGCCGGCGGAAGGGTCATCCGGCAGCGACATCTGCCAACGCTCGTCCGACATCACGTTGCCTGCGGCGTCGAACGCCTGGTAGACACCTTTGCGTTTTCTCATCGGCGGCTGGTGGTGGTGAATCCGCTAGAATGTTGGCATGGTTCAGGATGTGCCAGAGCCGGCTTCTGATGATTCGTTAAGGCGGACACCGGCACGCGATTATAACGCTCGCCGCGCGTGGGGGGATGGCTGATGGACAGCGCAAATGTGGTCGCCGGCATTGCCAGCCTCTTTATTCTCATCGCCATCAACGCCTTCTTTGTGTTTGCCGAGTATAGCCTGGCGGTCTCGCGCAAGACGCGCATTGCCGAGCTGGCCGGGCGGGGCGACGCCGGCGCGCAGGTGGTGCTGCGCGTGATGGAGGACCCTGACCGCTTCTTCGCCGCCACCCAGATCGGGGTCACCCTCACCTCGGTGGCGGTAGGCATCGTCAGCGAGCCGGCCTTCACTCAGGTGTTCACCCATCTTCTGGGCGGGATTGTGCCATCGTGGCTGCCCGGACTGGCGGCAGTCATGGGTGGCCTGGTCGGCTTGTTCATCGCCTCGTTCTTCCAGATTGTGTTGGCCGAGTTGGTGCCGCGCTCCATTACTTTGCGATCAGCAGAGCGGATTGCGCTGATCGTGGTTGCACCCATGAACACTCTGGCCGGGTTGTTGCGCCCGGCCATCTGGCTGCTGAAAAGCGCGTCGCGTCTCGTGCTGCGGCTGCTGGGTTATAGCCCAGACACGGGCGACGAACGGCTTTACTCGGTTGACGAATTGCGTATGCTGGTGGCCGCCAGTCAAAAGGGCGGCTTGATCGAGTCCGAGCAGCGCGACATGCTCGACGCGGTGTTCTCGTTCGGAGATCTGCCGGTGCGCGAGGTGATGGTGCCGCGCACTGAAATGGTCTGTGTCGATGTGGAGTCATCGCTGGAAGATGTGGTGCGTCTGCTATCCGAGCATCCTCTCAATCAGTTGCCGGTGTATCAGGAATCGCTGGACAACATTGTGGGCGTGTTGCGCAGCAAGGACATGATGCGCGCATTGCTGCGCGGCGCGCGTCCGATGACGGTGCGTGAGCTGATGCGCCCGGCCTTCTTTGTGCCGGATTCACAGCGCGCCGATGAGTTGTTGCAGCAGTTCCGCCGGCACCGTCAGTCGATGGCGATTGTGCTCGATGAGTATGGCGGCACCGCCGGCCTGGTCACGTTGAGCGATCTGCTGGCCGAGATTGTGGGCGAAGTGGGTGAATTGCCGGCCGATCGTGTGCCGGACATTCAAATTGCATCTGACGGCAGCGCGCTGATCAACGGCCTCGCCAGCCTCAATGACGTCAACGAGGCGCTGGGTCTGCGCCTGCGCGACGAGCATTTTGAGACGGTGGGCGGCTACATCATGTCGCGCCTGGGCCGCATTCCTCGACCAGGCGACGAGGTGCAGGCCGAAGGCGATCGGGCCTGGTTGCGCGTCGAGGAAATGGATAAGTTGCGTGTGGCCCGCGTGCGGTTTGTGCGCGCGCCGGCATGTGAACAACCGGCGCCGGAGAACTGACCTGCGCCGCTCACAGATAGCGCAGATCGTGCGCTGCGCGCTCCAGACCCTCGCGAAAGGCCGGATGGGCAATGTCCACCAGCGCGCGGGCGCGTTGCCGGATGGTCTTGCCGTACAGGTCGGCCACGCCATACTCGGTGACGATGTAATGCACGTCGTTGCGCGTTGTGGTGACTCCGGCCCCCGGCTTCAAGGTTGTCACGATCTTGCTCACCACCGAACCGTCTTTCAGCGCTGTGGTGCTGGGCAGGGCGATGATAGGCTTGCCGCCCTTGCTGTGCGCTGCCCCGCGTATGAAGTCCAGCTGACCGCCGACGCCGCTGTACAACCGTGTGCCGATGCTATCGGCGCACACCTGGCCGGTGAGGTCAACTTCAATGGCCGAATTGATGGCCACCATGTGATCGTTCTGCGCGATGAGAAACGGATCGTTCACATATTCAGTTGGCCTGAACTCGATGAACGGGTTGTTGTCGATGAAGTTGTACAGGCGCCGGCTGCCCAGACAGAAGCCGGCGATGATCTTGCCGGGGTGCAGATTCTTGCGCGCGCCAGTGATGACGCCGCTGTGAACCAGCTCGATGATGCCATCGGAGAACATCTCGGTGTGGATGCCCAGATCCTTGCGATGCTTGAGGTACGACAGCACGCCATTCGGGATGGCGCCGATGCCGAGCTGCAGGCAGTCGCCGTCGTCGATCATGTTGGCGATGTGAAAGCCGATCTGCTGATAGAGCGGGCTTGTCTCGCCGGCGCTGAATTCGGGCAGCTCGTAGTCCACAGCCACGCAGTAGTCGATCTTCGAGATGTGGATGAAGCTGTCGCCCAGCGTGCGGGGCATGTGGGGGTTGATCTCGGCGATCACCAGCCGGGCACACTCGGCGGCGGCCTTGGTGACGCCGACCTCGACGCCGTAGGAGCAGTAGCCGTGCTCATCCGGCGGCGACACGTGGATGAAAGCCGCGTCGAGTGGCAGCACGCCGCGTTTCCATAGCAGCGGAATCTCGCTAAGCCGGCAGGGCGTGAAGTCGGCCCGCCCATCGTTGACGGCGGCGCGCACGTTCTCGCTGATGAACAATGTGTTTACCCGCAGATGGCGTTGCAGGCCGGGCGCCACATAATCGGCGTTGCCGACCGTCAACACTTGCACAATTTCGACGTTTTCCAGTTGCGGGGCGCGGCGCACCAGCGCTGCCATCAGTTCTCGTGGAAAGCTGCAATTGCCGGTTAGAAAGACGCGCATGCCGCTCTCGATGTGCGATACGGCTTCGTCGGCCGAGACCGACGTTGTGGTGGTGGGTGATGTGATCTGGTTCATGGAATCTCAAAGGTGTCAAGCATCAGGCTGTCGCCGGCTGCGTCGTTCAGCGGGTCCTGGATGTGGCGTCGCTCGCCGGTAAGTGTGTTGTACACGCCAATGCGAATTTGGTAAGTGGCCGGCGGCATGGCAGGGAGTGATATCCAGCGCGTCTCGATCACTACCTCGTCCTTTGGCCATCAATTTCCGGTTGCTTGACAACAAGTCAGCCAGCGGGCGTTTCAAATGGAAAGACATAGGGCTTCTACTGCGTTAGCTCACATGGGCGCGGCAATTCTAAACCCTGGCTCGATCCTGACCGGGTTGGTGGCACAAACAGTGGCGGATGGTCTGATGCGTTCATCCGAAAAACACAAGTTGTCGACGTCCCTCTGCTTATAATTCGGCCTGTCGAAGTTCCCAAGTTGATGTCCTGGAAGGAGAAGATGGCGATGTCTGATTCGATGACTGTTGCTGCCCCTGAATCGATGGCGAGAAACGCCGCCGAAATGTACTACCCCTCCACCGATGTGATTGCCCGCGCGCATGTCAAAGACTGGGATGCGCTGGCTGAATACGCCGCCAAACATCCCGAGCGCTTCTGGGCCGAACGGGCTGACGAACTGGGCTGGTATCAGCGCTGGCACACTGTGCTTGATGATTCGAACAGGCCGTTCTACAAATGGTTCGTCGGCGGCAAGACGAACATCATCCACAACGCTATTGACCGGCATCTGCACACCCATCGCAAGAACAAGCTGGCATACATCTGGCAGGGTGAAGATGGCAGCGAACACAGCATCTCCTATTTTGCGCTCAACCGTGAGGTGAGCAAATTCGCCAACGTGCTGAAAGCCCTCGGCGTCAAAAAAGGGGATCGGGTCACCATCTATATGGGCCGGGTGCTCGAACTGCCGATCGCCATGCTGGCCTGCGCCAAAATCGGCGCGGTGCACTCGGTGGTGTATGGCGGTTTCTCGGTTGAGGCGCTGCATGGTCGCATCGAGGATTCGCAGAGCCGCGTGCTGATCACCTGCGACGGCGCCTTCCTCAACGGTAAAGTCGTCGACCTGAAGGGCATCGTGGATGAGGCGCTCAAGCGCACCGCCGCCGTTGAAACTGTCGTGGTCTATAAGCGCACCGGCAAGCCGGTGAACATGGAAGAGGGCCGCGACTACTGGTGGCACGAACTGATGAACCTGCCGGTGGCCAGCCCGAAGTGCGAGACCGAGCAGACTGACGCCGAGGACATGCTGTTTTTGTTGTACACCTCCGGCACGACCGGCAAGCCCAAAGCAATTGTGCATACTCACGGCGGCTACAGCGTCGGCGTGTACACCACGCTCAAGTATGTCTTCGATATCACCGACGAAGATCGTTACTGGTGCGCCGCTGATCCCGGCTGGATCACCGGCCATTCGTATATCGTCTATGGGCCGCTCATGCTGGGCGCTACCAGCATCATCTACGAGGGCGCGCCCACCTATCCTTATCCAGATCGTTGGTGGAGCATCGTCGAGAAGTACGGCGTCAACATCCTGTACACCGCGCCGACGGCCATTCGCGGCCTGATGCGTTTTGGCGAAGCCTGGCCTAACCGGCGCGACCTGTCGTCGTTGCGATTGCTCGGCAGCGTCGGCGAGCCGATCAACCCTGAAGCCTGGCGCTGGTACTACAAGAACATCGGCAAAGAGCGCTGCCCGATCATGGACACCTGGTGGCAGACCGAGACAGGCGCGTTCATGATTACGCCCACGCCGGTGGTGCCCCTTAAACCCGGCAGTGGCACGCGCCCTTTCTTCGGCCTCAAGGCCGAAGTGCTCGATGACCACGGCAACCCTGTCAAGCCCAACGAAGAAGGCTACCTCGTCATCACCACGCCCTGGCCCTCGATGATGCGCACGATCTACAAGGATCCAGATCGCTACGTCAGCACCTACTGGTCGAAGTACCCCGGCAAGTATTTCACCGGCGATTCGGCCCGCGTAGACGAAGACGGCTATTTCTGGATCATCGGCCGCGTGGATGATGTGATCAAGGTGAGCGGCTATCGGCTGGGCACGGCTGAAATCGAAAGCGCGCTGGTGTCGCATCCTGCAGTAGCGGAGGCGGCTGCCATCGGCCTGCCGCATGAGATCAAGGGCAACGCGATTCACGCCTTTGTGATTTTGCGTGCCGGCTACGAACCCTCGGAGAAGTTGGCCGAAGAGTTGCGCCAGCACGTGGGCCGCGAGCTTGGCCCCATTGCCAAACCGGAGCATATCGAGTTCACGCCCAGGCTGCCCAAGACGCGCAGCGGCAAAATCATGCGTCGGGTGCTGAAGGCAAGGGCGCAGGGGTTACCGGAAGGCGATCTCTCGACCCTTGAGGAGTGAGTCTCGCCACAATGGTGTTAAGTACGGGGCCGGGGCGTCGGCAAATCTGGCATACAATCCTCTGAGATTCAGTCAGGAGGTTGATTCATCTCATGAGCCCAATCAATGTGACTGTATGGGGCGAGTATCGCCACGAAAAGACGCACAAAGCCGTGTCCGATGTGTATCCCAAGGGCATGCACGTGACGATTGCCGAGGGACTGCAGGCTTACCAGGAGTTTGCCGTTCGCACCGCCACGCTCGACGAGCCGGAACACGGCCTGACCGACGCTGTGCTCAACAGCACGGACGTGTTAACCTGGTGGGGGCACATGGCCCACGGCGATGTGCGCGACGACATCGTTGAAAAGGTTGCCAAACGTGTGTGGGAGGGCATGGGCCTGATCGTGCTGCACTCCGGCCATTTCTCCAAGCCGTTCAAGCGGTTAATGGGTACGGATTGCTCGCTGCGCTGGCGCGAAGCGCATGACAAAGAGCGCCTGTGGGTGGTCAACCCCGGCCATCCCATTGCCCAGGGCTTGCCAGACTTTTTCGAGCTGCCCGAAGAAGAGATGTACGGCGAGTACTTTGGCATTCCGCAGCCGGATGAGCTTGTGTTCGTGAGCTGGTTCACCGGCGGCGAAGTGTTCCGTAGCGGCTGTTGTTGGCATCGCGGCATGGGCAAGGTGTTCTACTTCCGCCCCGGCCACGAGACCTATCCCACCTATTACGACGAGAACGTGCGCAAAGTCATCGCCAATGCTGCGCGCTGGGCCGCGCCCACGCTCGTGTCACAGTTCACCCGTTCCGCCAATGGCCCGACCGCGCCCCTCGAGAAGATGGAAGGCGGACTCGTCAAGGATGCCAGCCTGCACGGCCTGAAAGCGTGACAGGGCGAATACACCGAAAACCCTCCCGCAGGATGCAAACCTGCGGGAGGGTATCTTGGATATGACCCGGCAAAGAAATGCGTCCCCCTGAGACTGTAAACAGGGTCAGCGCCGCTGCCCGAAAATGCGCAGCAGCCGGATGAACAGGTTGATGAAATCCAGATAGAGCGCCAACGCGCCCATGATGGCTGACTTGCGCTGCACTTCCCCGTCTTCGCCAATGCCGCGCGCCATAAGCTTGATGCGTTGCGTGTCGTAGGCGATGAGGCCCACGAATACCAGCACCCCGATGTAGGTCAGCGCCCACATCACGCCCTCGCTCTGCAAGAACAGGTTGACTACCGATCCAAGAATGATGCCAATCAATCCCATGAAGGCCAGGCCGCCCAGACTGGTCAGATCGCGTTTGGTGACGTAGCCGTATGCGCTGACCAGCGCAAACGTGCCGGCGGTGATGAAGAACACCTGCCCGATCGACTCTGCAGTGTAGACGTAGAACAGAAACGAGAAGGTGATGCCGACCGTGATGGAGTAGATGAGGAACAGCACGGTGGCCATCACCGCGCTCAGCCGGCGAATGAGCGCGCTCAGAACAAGCACCAGGCCCAACTGCCCGAAGATCAAAATGAGCATGCCGGGTCCTGAGAGCAACGGCTCCAGAAAGTCCGGATTCTGCGCGGTGGCGGTGGCGACCAGGCCTGTGATCGAGAGTGCCAGCGCCATCCAGCCATAGACCTTCATGATGAAGCTGCGCTCGGCAGCCTGATCGACTGCGATGGATGATGTTGATCCCATGGGGCGGTTCATATCAAACTGATTCATGTAATTGCTCCTTGAGCCGGCGCGCGGGAGACCGGCTGCCAGGTGAGCATTGTACTGCGCCCGGCGCGCCGACATTGACGCCGGCCTGACAAAGCGCCCCTGGTTGGGTCAGGGGGTGTTCGCGCTATCGCACGCGCAGCCGGGTCAGTTCGATCTGGTCGCCGGCAAACTGGCCATTGTCCCCGTAAGCGACTATGCGCGAGAAGTCGGCCGGCGTGTACCATACCAGCAGCAACCGATAGACTCCCGGTGACGCGCCGGCATCCACAACCAGCGCGTGTGTGATCTCGATCCTCTCGCCCGGTGTCCACTGTGTGAGGGGTTGACCGATATCCTGTTGAGCCGCCTTGCCGGCTTGATCGTCCAGCAGTTGCAGCGAAATGCTCAGGTCCTTTTCGACATGCCGGCCGGCGCGCCAGCGTGTGGTCACCGTCAGTGTGTCGCCCGGCGACACAGCTGGCGCGCCCAGGGTATAGCCGAGCAACTCCAGCCCGTTCTCGTAGTACAACAGCGCGCTGTGTGTGGGGGTAGGGCGTTCGTTCAGCGCAACTGCGCCGAAGATGACCCGATCTGTCCCGTCGGGCAATTGCAAGCGCCGGCCGGTGCTAAAGTCATACACACCCACGGCCCAGCGCAGCGTGCGTGGCGCGTACGCCAGCGCGGGAATGTGCAGCGTGTAGCAATCGCTCCACAGCCGGCCGGCTGGCTCTTCGCTCAGCGCCAATCGTCCCTGGCCGGGGTGCATGTCGCGCTGCGCCACGATCACATCATGCTCGTCGATCAGGTGCACGAACACGCTGTAGTTGGCTGATGCCGGCGCGGTCAATTTCCAGTTGAGGTGAAGCGTCACTTCATCCCCCGGCGTTGTGCGCTCCACCGATGAACGCCCTTCTTCGAGCCGTACTGTGCTGCCAAAGTCGGCGCCGATGGGAAGGGGCAGGCGTTCTGTCCATGCGTTGGGCGGTGGTGTGTAGGCCGGCGCGATCACGGCCAACGGTGCGCTCACGGCCACGGCCGCCAGCAGCGCCATGCCGGCCCACAATGCGGTGCGATGGATGCGGAACAGCCCATAGCTCAGGCCGGCGGCGATCACAGCGATGCATGGAAACATCAGCCGGCCCTGTGAGGCGGGTGTGAGTGAGGTCCAGCGCAGAAATGCCACAAAGATCAACCCAACCCAGAAAGTGCTCAGGATGGCCGGCGCATGTCGCGAGATCAGCATCGCCAGATGTTGGAATGAAAGTGCGGGGCGCGCCATGCCGGCCGGCGTATCCTCCGGGGCCGGCTGAATTGTGTTGCGGCGAACCAATCCCCAGGCCAGGCCGGCCAGTGCCACGAGTGCCATGCCGTTGAGGACATCGTAGAGCGCCGACGGCATAATGACGTTCATCGTTCCGAATACGCCCCAATAAGCCCGGATAAAGCCTTCGCGCTCACTCCACAACTGGCCCAGCGAAGCCGGCGGCGACCGTCGGCCCACCACATCCAGAAAAGCGTTCCAGCCCAGCCAATCGCCATACAGGATTTGATTGCGGACGAACCACCAGCCGGCGCACACCATCACCACTGCCAACACGATTGCCCCGAAAACAACCATGTCCCGAATGAGTCGCCGCAGAGGGGGATGCGCATGGCCGGCCAGGTGACTGATGGCGCCCAGCAGGGCTGCCAACCCGAACAGGCCCAGCAGCCCCAGCGCGCTGGATTTGCTTAACGCGCCGGCGCTGGTAATCAGACCCGCTATCAGCGCAGCGCGTGGCGAAAAGTCGCGCCCCCGCACAATGCGCAATGCCCACCAGATTCCCATTGTGCTGAACAACACCGCCGCGTTGTCGTTGTTGATCGAGCCGCTAATAAAAGCGAACATCGGCGCACATGCCGTGAATACCATTACGCCCAGGCGCAGCCACAGGGTGCGATCGGGCAGGCCGGTGTCTGGGTCTGCCGGCGGGAAAAGCTCACGCCCGACCAGCCAGGCAAACCAGACGGTCAACGTCGAGAGGACGATCGACAGCAGCCGGGCCAATCGAGCGGCCAGTGCAGCCCCCGTCCACGGATAGTGTTCGGCCGGCGTGTGCAAGACGGCATTGATGTTGCCGTCTGGATTGGCGATGCCAAGGTCGCCATGTGGGTTCAGGCGCCGTATCTCGCGCCAGTTTGTGTCATCGATTGGCGCCGTCACCAACGCGGCAAGCGCATAGTAAAGAGGCGGTTGGCTGCCTTCCTGACGCCACGGCGCGTCAGCATCGGTTTGATCTGCGCGCTGGATCGGCAGGCTGCCCCCACTGGCCAGATGCTGCACGAATGGATAGTGCCACAACTCATCGGACGCTTCGAAAAGCGGCGTGGTCAGGCTGTACAGGCTGAAGAGGGCAAACGAGGCCGAAAGAAGCAACGCGACGAGGCGTTTTTCTGCGCGGTGGATGGGCGCAATCAAGCAGCCTTCTCGGTTTGCACTGTGTCCGGTTCAGCAAGGCCGCCTGGCGTCTGTTTCTGCCGTTCGGCAGATTCGCGCTCCAGCTTGGCAATGCCGTTGCTGACAACGGCAACGATGTGTTCCATTTCCTCGCGCAGGCGCAACAGGGTATCGAGGGCGTAGTTGTCCGCTTCGGCGCGCAGCCGGTCTGCTTCGCGCCGGGCGCGTTCCTCGACGGCCTCGGCGCGGTTTTGCGCGATGGTCATGATGGTGGTGTCGTCTGCCAGTTGCGCCGCATCTTCGCGTGCCATTTCGCGAATCCGCTCTGCCTCCTCCTGAGCCTGGGCGACGATGCGATCATGTTCCTGTTCGACTTTCTGCGCTTTCTTGATCTCTTCTGGAATGGCAAGGACCATCTGGTCGATCAACTGAAAGCATCGGTCGGCGTCGACCAGGCGCATTTTCGTTCCAGGGACGCGCCGGCTCTCCAACAAAATGGCCTCGAGTCGCCCTAAGAGATGCTGTATATCCATATTTGTCCCCAGTTTGATCTGCCAAAAATCAAAGCAGCGCAACCTCGCATGACGTAATTCTACATGCAATGGCTAGAAGCGCACGCCTGCGATTGCGCGCGCAACGCACTCGGGCACCAGCCGCGATACATCCCCGCCGAGCGATGCGACTTCGCGCACCAGCGACGCGCTGAGAAAGGTGAAGGGTTCATTTGCAAACAGGCACATAACCTCCACATCCTCGGCCAGAAAGTGATTGGTCTGGGCCATCTGCCACTCGAAGTCGAAATCGACGCTGTTACGTAAGCCGCGCACGATAACAGTTGCCCCACGCGCACGCGCAAAGTTGATGGTGAGTGTGTCGTAGCCACACACCGTGACCCGTCCGCCATGATCGAGGGTTGCCATGGCTTCGGTAGCCAGCCGGATGCGTTCGGCCTGCGAGAACAATGCCTGCTTGCGGGGCGATGAATATACGCCTACGATGAGATGATCGACCAGGGACAACGCGCGCTGCGCGATGTTCAGATGCCCGTTGTGAAATGGGTCGAAGGTGCCGGGGTATAGAGCGATCGTCATGGTCATGCTGTCAGCCGGCCTGGCCGGCTCTCCTTACATGCGAATTGTCCCTCAACAAATATCTGGTGTCGCGCGATTTGCGCCGCCCATCTCTCTGAATGGCCTTCGAGCGCGGCTCTTTCCGACTCGACGATAGCCTGCTCAAGCGCCTCAGGATCGGTCTGATTGCTCACGTGTGTGTCTACCAACAGCACAAACTCGGCGTTCATAGGCTTGGCCGAGAATCGCTGTGAACTGACGCGGTAGCGCTTGTAGCCGCGCATCACGATGGAAACATGTCCGCGTTGTGTGTTGGCCTCGATCAGTTCGGATAGCGGGATCATGCCATCGGTGCTATAGCTGGTCAGGATGTGCCGGGCCTGAATGGCGCTCAACAGGGCGCGATAGGCGCCGGCGGCTTCGCGCCGGTAGTTGTAAGGGCTGCGCCGCGCCGTTCGCCAGTCAGTGCGAATGGCCGACTTGGTTCTCCTGTCGATCTGCGGACTCAGCGCCGGCTTGTCCCACAAGGCAATGCTGTTCAGCACATGGTAGTTGCTGGCATAGGGATGCTGGTTGTAGGGTGGGTCGAGGTAAGCGATGTCGATCGTCCTGCCCGACCGGGCCAGTTCTTCAGCCAACGCCTGCGCATCCATGCACGTCACCTGATTGTCCAGGCCGTTGTCGAAGAATACTGCTGGCCGCAGTGTCAGGTCGCTGGCGATGCGATACAACGCCGTGCCGGTTTGTCCGCCCCAGCCGTTGTGAAAGCCTTTGAACACGCCGCTCGTGTTGCTGGTGTAGCACGCCTGGTAGAGCAAGGGGGCCAGCAGACAGGCCGTCTCGCGGCTGTCGATCTGCCCGTCGTGTTGCCATTGCTCGATCTGGCAGCGCATGGCATCGATGCGCATGCCGTTCTTGCGCATGTAGAACATGCGATCGCGCGTCACGTCGTAAGACACGTCATCTCTGGGGCACAGATGTTGTGTGACCCAATCGACGCGCGACGGGAGTTGGTTTAGCCGGGCGATAGCTTGCTCGTAGCCACCCAGCCCGGCAAACGCCGGCGGCGCATTGCAGCCGATTGCGCATTCGTTGATGGGCTGTGTGTATGGCTCCCAGTCGTTGGCGATGACGCGGTAGCCCAGCTTTTTGGCCAGCCTCGACACAATGCCGCTGCCGGCGAAGAAATCGACGAAGGTCGCCCCGGCCGACGCGCCCGTTTGCGCAATGGCCTGGCCGATCAAGTCAATTAGCTTGCGCTTGTTGCCGATGTACGGGATGAGCTGGCTGAACAGATACTCGTCTGTTCGCGCGGCGGTGTGCTTGCCGCGCTCATAGGCATAGCCGGCGTCCCTCAGGATGCCGCCAGGCTGCGCGGTGATCAACTCGCGTCTCCCTGCGCCTGTCGCACAGCCTGGGATGCGGCCACGCGCTCTGCGAGGACCTGATGCTCCGGCGCGCGCAACTCTGGATCAGCGGTCAGCAGTTTTTCGGCCTGCTCGCGCGCAATCATCAACAGGTCGCGGTCGTTCACGTTCACCAGCTTGAGTTCCGGCTCGCCGCTTTGGCGCGTGCCGAAGAACTCGCCTGGCCCGCGTATCTCCAGATCTTTCTCGGCAAGCTTGAAGCCGTCCTGGGTGGAGACAATGGCCTGCAACCGCTCGTCGCTCACAGCCGCGCTGCTGTCGGCGATCAGCAGACAGTAGGATTGATGTTGCCCGCGCCCCACGCGCCCGCGAAACTGGTGCAACTGCGACAGCCCGAAGCGGTCGGCCCCCTCGATCATCATCACGGTGGCGTTTGGCACATCGATGCCCACTTCGACCACCGACGTGGAAACCAGGATGTTCAGTTCGCCGCGCGCGAAGGCTGCCATCACGGCCTCCTTTTCCGCCGGCATCATGCGCCCGTGCAACAGCCCCAGCCGGAACTCCGGGAAGATTTCGGTTTGCAGGCGGGCGTGTTCTTCCACCGCCGCTTTGGCCTCGATCTTGTCCGATTCCTCGACCAGCGGGCAGATGATAAACGCCTGTCGCCCGGCGCGAATCTGGCTGCGCACGAACGAGTAGGCGCGTTCGCGCTCGGCCGGCGCAAACCAATGCGTCTCGACCGGCTGACGGCCGGGCGGCATTTCGTCCAGCACGGTGTTGTCCAGGTCACCATACAGCGTCAGCGCCAGTGTGCGCGGAATCGGCGTCGCCGTCATCACCAGCGTGTGTGGGTTGGACGCGCGCCCCTTTTGCCGCAGCGCCTTGCGTTGCGCCACGCCAAAACGGTGCTGCTCGTCCACGACGACGAACCCGAGATTATGGAACGCCACGCCCTCCTGGATGAGCGCGTGTGTTCCGATGACGATCTGCGCCACGCCGCTTTCCAGGTCGGCGTAAATGGCGCGCTTGTCGCTTGCCCGCGCGCTGCCGGTCAACAGCCGCATTTCGATGGGGGCGATTGCGCCGCTCTCCGCCATGCCGGCGAACAGCTTTTTAAGATTGTTAAAGTGCTGCTCGGCCAGAATCTCGGTGGGCGCCATCAGCGCAGACTGAGCGCCGGCTGATGCCGCGATCGCCATGGCCAGCGCCGCCACGACAGTTTTGCCGGACCCCACATCGCCTTGCAACAACCGGTGCATGGCGACCGGCTGACGCAGGTCGCGCACAATAGACTCGATGGCGCGTTGTTGCGCGCCGGTCAGCTTATAGGGCAGGGCAGCAATCAACCGCGTTAGCGTTGCTTCGTCGAAGGCCAGCGGTTGGGCCGGCTCGCTGCGCCACAGATGGCGCTGCCGCAGCACGGCCAGTTGCAGTTCGAACAGCTCGTCGAACGCCAGCCGGCGGCGCGCCGCCTCGCGCGCGCGCATGTCCCTCGGCCAGTGAATCTCGCGCAAGGCGTCGCTGATCGGCATCAGGCCGACTTCCCGGCGCACCGACTCCGGCAGGCTTTCTGGCACACGCTGTGGCCAATACTCGATCACCCGCTTCATGGTGCGGCGCACCAGCAGCGGCGCAAGCCCTTCGGTCAGCCGGTATACCGGCACAATGTTGCCGCCGGTTATCCACTCCTTTTCTGCCGGCTCGTGCGAGGGGTTCTGGAAGGTCAGTTTGCCGAGATATTCGGTGACTTTGCCGCTGATGACGATCTCGCGCCCTGGCTGGAATTGCCGGGCCATGTTGTCGATGTAGCGCTGTGAGGTGAACCACGAGCATTCGATGGCGCCGGAAGCGTCTTCGACCACCACGCGCAGGATATGCATGCCGGTTTTGGTGGGTTGTTTGCGCACGCCAGCCACCCGGCCAACGATGGTGACCTGCTCGCCGTATTCAAGCCGGTCGATGGTCTTCAGCGCGCTGTAGTCATCGTAGCGGGTCGGGAAGAAGTACAGCAAATCGCGGATGGTCTTCACGCCCAGCCGGGCAAACTTTTCGGCGTTGAATGAGCCAATGCCGGCGATATTGGTGAGTGACGCATCGAGGCCGAGACTGGTGTATTTGTGCGTGGTGACCGTTGACAGACTGCGCTGAGGTGGCGCGAGTGGCGAGCGGGCGGGTGGTTGTGGTGGCTGCGCCTGGCGCGTCTCAGCCGGCTGCGCGACGTGAGTCTCGGCGCGCGCTTCGGGAGGGCGCGGCTGCGGCGCTCTCAGTTGGCGTTCGCTCGACCCCGCTTCGTTACCCTGGACACTTTGCGCTGGCGCGCTGGACTCTGACTGCGTGGCCGAGGGTTGGCGCAGTGCCGGCGCTGTGACGGCTGGCGCATTCGCCGGCCCGCTAGCGCTGCCGAAGCTGGCGGCTGCGCGCGATCTGGGGCTGGGCGGCTCTCCAGATGCTGTCCGCGCGCTGCCCGTGACCTGCGGCGCCTGCAACCGCTGCATCAAGGCGTTCAGAGCAGCCCGCCGCAACTGCGTGTCGGTCATGGCGCTGTAGGCGCGCATGTCCTCGGCGACCGTCTCTGCCCACGCCGGGTCGATGTTGGCTTTCGCCGCGTCGGCCAGCCAGGCTTTGGTGAATGACGCCAGGCCGCGTGTGACCGCTTTGTCCTGGCAGCCGGTCTGACTCTCCAGCTTGAGAATCTTCAGGAGCTTTTCGGTGGCGCTGTTTGGCATATGGCTTCTCGATGATAAAGGACGAACGACGGAAGACGAAGCAAGAAGCCGTTCGTCCTGTGTCGTTCGTCCTTCGCTGGAAGATTATACGCGGGTCAGGAGTGCCACGCCGATGCCCATCGGGCCGAAGTGCGCACCGATCACGGGGGTGATCAACAGCATTTCTTGTTCTTCCACCGGCAGCAAGCTGGCCATACTGTTTTGCACCCGTCGCACGTCGTCTGTCACATCCCCGCCGCTGTGCAACACTGCCAATCGCTCCACGCCCTGGCGTTGGTGGGCCAGTTCCTGCGCCGCGTTGATCAGTCGCTGAATCCCCCGACTACGCGTCCGCACACGATCCAGCTGGTTAATCTCGCCGTTGCGGACATCGACCAGCAGCTTGATATGCAGGAGATCGCCAATGCTGGCAGTGAGGGCGGTCACACGTCCGCTGCGGCGCAGGTATTTCAGCGTGTCGGCCATGGCGTAGATGACGCCGCGCGTGCGCATGGCGTCAATGCTCTTCAGAATGGCCGGCATGTCTGCGCCCTGTTCAGCCAGCTTTGCGGCAGCCATGGCCATCCATCCCAGACAAATGGTGAGCGTGCCCGAGTCGATCACGCGCACAGGCGTCCCGCGCGCGGTCATCTCTTGTGCTGCGACCCTAGCCGAGTCGCACAGGGCACTGTAGCGCCGGCCGAGATGGATCGAGAGGATTTCGGTCGCCCCGCGCGCGATTTGCCGTTCATACGCGGCGATGAAGTCCGTCGTCGGCGGGGCGGCCGTCTTGCAATCGCGGTAGGCCGGCAGTTCGGCAAAGAACTGCTCGCGCGGCAAGTCAACTCCGTCACGGCGGATCACGCCATCGGCTTCTACCAGCACTGGCACGATCTCGATGCTGAGGTCGCGCGCGATGCGCGCAGGCAAGTCGGCCGTTGAATCCGTCACAACTCTGATCATGCGCTTTTCCCTGCCGGCGCAAGCCTATCCCTGGCCGGCGAACGTGTCGATCATTAATTTGACGTCGCCGAGCGGGTACAGAATGGGGCAGGTGCAGCCGTTGGCGCGATACTCATCCACCTTGCGGCGCGCTTCGTCTGGCGTACCGCTGGCGGTAATGAGCTGCACCACATCGTCCGGCACCAGCTCCATGGCGCGCGCGATCTGCTCCTCGGTAGCTGGCCAGGTCAGCACTTTGCCGATGGCTTCGAGCAGATCGCCGCTGACGCCGCTGGCCTTCATGATGTGGGGCTGTTGGCCGAGGTATTGCGTGACGAGCATACGCGCGCTGTCGAGCGCCTTCTTGCGGTCGTGATCGACGCTGCACACCACCAGTTGAGGCCGATCGATGTCGTCGAGTGTGCGTCCGGCTTTTTTCGCGCCGGCCTCCAGCAGCCCCAGCGCTTTTTCGTTGTAGCGTGGCGCGACCAGATAATTGAGCACCACACCGTCGGCGATCTCGCCGGTCAACTCCATCATTTGGTCGCCGGTGGCGCCGATGTATATGGGCACGTTGCGCGGCTCGCGGCGGCCGTGCACGATATCCAGCTCCACGCCGTCCAAATGCACGAACTCGCCGTGGAAAGTGACACGCTTCATTGCCAGCAGATCGCGCACCACCGTAACGACCTCACGCATCGCGCGCAGGGGCTTGGAGCGGGTGATGCCAACGTTCCTGGCCAGGGGGTCCCACCATGCGCCGATGCCACAGATGATCCGATCCGGCGCCAGATCATCCAGGGTTAGAAACGTCGCAGCGATGAGCGCGGCATTGCGGGTCCAGTTGTTGATGACGCCGCTGCCCACTTTGATGCGCTCGGTGACTGCGGCAAAGGCTGCCATAGGCACAATGGCATCGCGCACCATGCGCGACTCTGCCTGCCAGACAGCTTCGAATCCGCGCTGCTCGGCGTACTGCGCGTAGGCCATCCCGTCGCGTAGGAGGTGGGCGTCCTGGAGATAGAGCGCCACGCGTGAATGATCGGACTGGGTAGACTGGGTCATGCTGCCTCCGAGATTTCTCTGGTCTGCGTTGACGATGATTTTACAGTTGTCTATAATGGCAAGCGTATCGAAGCGCAATCCGCGCGCAAATCAACTGTTGAAAGGAATTATGGCAAACAGGCAAAAAGACGTATACAAGCAGAAGGAAGGCGTGATCGAAGTCGAAGGCGAGGTGATCGAAGCCCTGCCCGGAACGATGTTCAAGGTGAAGATCGATGGCGGCCACGAGGTGCTTGCAACACTGGCCGGCAAGATGCGCAAGTTCTACATTCGCATTTTGTTGGGCGATCGTGTCAAGGTGGAGCTGTCACCCTACGATCTGACGCGCGGTCGCATCACTTATCGCATGAGCACCCGCCGCCAGGTTGATCCGAGCGCATACTGACACGCTGAACCACACGGCACAAAGGACACGAAGTCATTTCCCTCCGGCTCCGTGATCTTTGTGGCTTGTGGTTTGCTCCCGTTCGCACACCAGGCAAATCCAGTCTGCGCGTTGCTTCTGATCCACGACGCGCAAGCCGGCTTCACGCAGGGCTGCCTTCACTTCCTCGGCCTGTGTGTCGAGGATGCCGGAAAAGATGAACGTGTGGCCTGTCTTTCTCAGGCCTTGCTGAAGCAGGCGGCGGATCACGCCGGCCAGAATGTTGGCGATCACCACGTCGTAGGCGACCTCTGCCTGCTCCCATGAACCCAGCGCGATGGTGATGCGCTCGTCGGTGTCATTGCGCGCCACATTGTCGCGCGCCGCGCGCACGGCTTCCTCGTCGATATCGACACCCAGCACCGAGGCAGCGCCAAGTTTGGCTGCCAGAATGGACAGGATGCCGGAGCCGGTTCCCACATCGAGCACGCGCATACCCGGCCGGATGCGCTCTTCAAGCGCCTCTGCGCAGAGTTGTGTGGTGGGATGCAGGCCGGTGCCAAAGGCCAGGCCGGGGTCGAGTGTCAGCACAATGTCGCCGGGCCGTGGCTTGGCTTCGATCCACGATGGGCATACCAGGATATGCTCACCCAGGCGCACCGGCTTGAATGCAGCCTTCCACGCCTCGGCCCAATCTGCCTGCGCCACATCGCGCCAGGCCGGCTGTGGAATCGGGCGGATCAGGTTGAGGCAGCTTAATGCGCGTTCGACGCTGGCGCGACGTTCTTCGAGCGTCTCGTTGCGCGGCAGGTAGGCGCGCACCACGATTGGGCCGGTGGCCGTTTCGTCTTCCCACCGGTCGGCGATGCGGTCGTTGTAGTTGATCTGCTCCAGCGCCACGCCGCCTTCGACATACGGATAAATGGCTTCGCTGATCGCTTCGGCCAGCTCGCTGTCGGTTTCAATTGAGAGTTCGATCCAGTGCTGAGTGGAATCAGTCATTGCCGGCGCATTCTACTCTGGTAAGATAACGCGAACCTGGCCAGTTTCAATCGCTGCGGCTGTCGCCGGGGCGGATTTGGCCGAAGGCCCAGATATGGACAACCCATTTCCGCCATCGAGCTACATCAATCGCGAGTTGAGCTGGATTGAGTTCAACCGGCGCGTCCTCGAAGAAGCGCAGGACCCTCAACAGCCGTTGCTGGAGCGAGCCAAGTTTCTGTCGATCTTCACCACCAACCTCGATGAGTTTTTCATGATCCGGGTGTCGGGTGTGAAGAAACAAATTGCCGCCGGCGTCGAGGAACTATCGCCGGATGGTTTGACCCCCAGCGCCACGCTCGACAGCATCGTTTCTGCGCTGACGCCGTTGATCGAGGAGCACTCGCACACATGGCAGGAGATGGTCAAGCCGGCGCTGGACGCGCACGGGGTTCATGTGCTGGATTTCGCGGACTTGACGCCGGAACAGCGCGCCCGGGCGACCGACTACTTCAACCGCGAAGTCTATCCTGTCTTGACGCCACTCGCATTTGACCCCGGCCACCCGTTTCCGCACATCAGCAACCTGAGTCTGAGTCTGGCGGTGGTGGTGCGCACACGCAGCGGACGCGAGCGCTTTGCGCGCGTGAAAGTGCCACCGGTGCTGCCCCGTCTGGTGCCCATCTCGGACAATGTCGAAGGTGATGGCAATCCTTACGCTTTTGTCTGGCTCGATCAACTGATCGCCGCCAACATTCACAAGCTGTTTGCCGGCATGGAGATCCTGCGCGTTCACGCTTTTCGCGTCACGCGAGACACCGATCTCGAGATTCAGGTGGATGAAGCCGACGACCTTCTCGCCACGATCGAGCGCGTGATGCAGGATCGCCGCTTTGGCTCAGCGGTGCGCCTTGAGATTGCCCACGACATGCCCGACGAAGATCGCGACATCCTCGTGGAGAATCTGGGGCTTGAAGTGCGCGACGTATATCGCGTGTGTGGGCCGCTCGATTTGAGCGCGTTGATGGAGCTGCACCGGCTGCCTTTGCCACGCCTGAAAGACCCTCCGCATCAGCCGCATTTGCCCGGCCTGCTGCGTTCAATGAACATTGCCAACAACCCCGACGACCTGTTCACCATCATCCGCAGCGGCGACCAGTTAGTGCATCATCCCTACGACTCGTTTGCGCCGGTGATCGACTTCATTCAGGGGGCGGCACGCGACCCGAATGTGCTGGCGATCAAGATGACGCTGTACCGCGTCGGCCAGAATGCGCCGGTGGTGCAGGCACTCATCGACGCCATTCAGGCCGGCAAGCAGGTGGCCGTGCTGGTGGAGCTGAAGGCGCGCTTCGACGAGCAGAACAACATCCAGTGGGCGCGCGCCCTGGAAGATGAGGGCGTCCACGTTGTGTATGGCCTGCCCCGCTTGAAAGTTCACTGCAAAGTCGCGCTGGTGGTGCGCCGCGAAGCCGATCGCATCCGGCGCTATGTGCACCTCGGCACCGGCAACTACAACGCCACCACTGCCCGTATCTACACCGACATCGGCCTGTTCACCTGCCGCGACGAAATCGGCGAGGATGCGACTGATCTGTTCAATTACCTGACCGGCTACTCCTATCAGGACCAGTACCGGCGTTTTCTGGTCGCGCCGGTCAATCTGCGGCAGAATCTTCTCGCGCTGATCGAACGCGAGATCGCCGTTCACCGTGAGCAGGGCAATGGCCGGCTGATCTTCAAGATGAATGCGCTGGTCGATCCGCCCCTGATCGACGCGCTGTACAGAGCGTCGCAGGCCGGCGTGCGTGTTGACCTGATCGTGCGCGGCATTTGCTGTTTGCGCCCCGGCGTGCCCGGCGTCAGCGACACGATCCGCGTGATCAGCATCGTGGGGCGCTTCCTCGAACACAGCCGCGTTTACTACTTCCACAACAACGGCCAGCCGGATATCTACATCGGCAGCGCCGACATCATGCAGCGCAACTTGGACCGGCGCGTGGAAACGCTGTTTCCGATTCTCGACCCTGCGCTGAAACAGCGCGTGCTGCAAGAGATCCTGGAGTTGCAACTGCGCGATAACGCCAAGGCGCGCGAGTTGTTGCCCGATGGCAGCTATCGGCGCGTTCAACGCCGGCCAGATGATCCGCCCATCGACAGCCAGCTTGTGTCTTTGTCGATGCACTGACCTCGGCTGAGAGCACAGAATACAGAAGTCAGAAGTCAGAACTCGGAATCCAGAACACGCAATACGCATCACGGAAATCCAAAATCCCCCATGGAGACCATTCTTGCATTTGACATCGGCGGCACCAAGACCGCCATTCTGGAGGGCGGATACGACGCCAACGTGCTCCAGCGGCACGAGATGCCAACCCGCGCGCAAGACCCTTTTCAGACCACATTCCAACGCATGTGCGCGCAGGCCGACGGGGTGCTGGCCGAGGCGCGCAACGCGGGTCGCACGGTGGGCGCCATTAGTGTGTCCATCGGTGGGCCGTTGCAAATCGAGCCGGGTGTCATCCTCGCTCCGCCGCACCTGCCCACCTGGGATAACGTGCCACTCAAGCGTCTGTTGAGCGAACGCTATCATCTGCCGGCCTTCGTCGAGCACGACGGCAACGCCGGCGCGCTCGCTGAGCATTGTTTCGGGGCCGGACGCGGCGCGCGCCACATGATCTTTCTCACCGCTGGCACAGGTTTTGGCGGGGGCATCATCATCGATGGGCGCATCCATCGTGGCGCCAGCGACACTGCCGGCGAAGTGGGCCACATCCGGCTGGCCGACTATGGTCCCTGTGAGTACGGCAAGGTTGGCTCGTGGGAGGCATTTTGCAGCGGCGCCGGCATGGTCAAGTGGGCACACTGGCAGATGCCCGGTCGCTGGCCAGAGACGTTGACGACGCGCGAGTTCGTGACCCAGGCGCTGGCGGGCGAGCGTGACGCGCAGCGCATCGTGCGCGAGTGCGGTCAGTGGTTGGGCCGGGGATTGGCAAACTTGATCGACACGCTCAACCCGGATGTCATTGTGTTGGGCAGCCTGGCTGCCGCGCTCGGTGATCTGCTGCTGGAGCCGGCGCGCGAGGTGATTCGGCGCGAGTGCTTGCCGCAGGCGGCCGCTGCATGTCGGGTTGTGCCGGCGCAACTGGGCGCGCGGTTGGGCGATGTGGCTGCGTTGATGGCCGCCATTAGCGCCGCCGGGGGCCGGCAGTCTGCGCAGGTGGCGAGCCTGTTTCAGCGCACGCTGCAAGACAGTGCGCGCGCGCTGGCCCGGCTGGACGAAATCGCCGATGTGATCGAGCAGACGGCGACGGCGATCTGCGATGCGTTGCTGGCCGGCCGCAAGGTGATTGTGTTCGGCAATGGCGGCAGCGCAGCGCAGGCGCAACATCTGGCTGGCGAGCTGGTCGGCAAGTACGGTCCGGTGCGCCGGTCGTTGCCGTGCATTGCGCTGACGGCCGACAGTGGCGTCGTCACCTGCATCGCCAACGATTTCGGCTACGACAGCCTGTTCTCGCGGCAGGTGGAGGGCTTCACTCAGGCCGGCGACGTCGTCATCGGCATCACGACCAGCGGCAAGTCGCCCAACGTGCTCACGGCGCTTGACGCGGCGAATAGTCTGGGCGCTATCACGATTGCCATGACCGGCGCGGCTGGACTGGTGGGAGGCCGGGCTGCGCACGTGGTGGCCGTGCCCAGCGACAGCACCGCCCGCATCCAGGAAGCGCATGCCTTCATCGTGCATTACTGGTGCGATCGTCTTGAGCAAAGGATCGCCGGCGACGGATAAAAAGGACACGGGGAAGGAAGTAGGAAGGCGCGCGTGGATGCCGTTCACTCGTCTCTTCCTTGCTGAAGAGTGGGGCGGGTGGGACTCGAACCCACACGCTGGGGTTGCCAGCAAGAGATTTTAAGTCTCCGGCGTCTGCCAGTTCCGCCACCGCCCCGGCGCGGGAAAACTGCGCGATGATTCTAGCATGAGCCGCACGCTGCATTTGCTCTGCGCTTGACGCGCCATCGCGCGACAGGTTAGAATACCCCGCTTCTGCCCGCTTATTTGGGGCGGGTCGAGTCACTATGTTTGAGAACCTGAGCGACAAACTGCAAGCTGTCTTTGACCGGCTGAACAAACGCGGCATCCTCACCGAGGGCGATGTCGACGTCGCCCTGCGCGAGGTGCGCGTGGCGCTGCTCGAAGCCGATGTGAACTTCAAGGTGGTCAAGGACTTCCTCGCGCGCGTCCGCGAGCGGGCTATCGGCGCCGAGGTGCACAAAAGCCTGACACCCGGCCAGGCCGTAGTCAAGATCGTGCACGAGGAATTGCTGGCAACGCTGGGCGAGGGTGGCAAGCTCGATCTCGGCGGGCCGGCCCCGCGCGTCATCATGCTGGTCGGTCTGCAAGGTTCTGGCAAAACAACCACGGCGGCCAAGCTGGCGCTGCGATTGCGCACCAGCGGCGCGCGCCCCATGCTCGTCGCCGCCGACACCTACCGGCCGGCAGCCATCACCCAGCTCGAGCAACTCGGCAAACAACTGGGCATCCCGGTGTATTCCGAGGGCGCCAAAACGCCGCCGCCCCAGATCTGCAAAAACGCGCTGGCAAAAGCTGTCCAGTCCGCCAACGACGTGGTCATTCTCGACACCGCCGGCCGTTTGCAGATCGACGATGCCATGATGGCCGAAGTCGAGCAGGTGAAGGCGCTCACTAAACCGCGCGAAGTCCTCTTGATCGCCGATGCCATGACCGGCCAGGAAGCTGTCAACATTGCCGATGCCTTCAACAAGCGGCTGGGCCTGACCGGCCTGATCCTGACCAAAGTGGATGGTGACGCGCGCGGCGGCGCGGCCATCAGCATGCGCGCTGTCACCGGTGTGCCGATCAAGTTCCTCGCCACCGGCGAAAAGCCCGATGCCTTCGAACCGTTTCACCCCGACCGGCTGGCGTCGCGCATCCTGGGCATGGGCGATGTGCTGACTCTCATCGAGAAGGCGCAGGCCAACTTCGATGAAGCCGAGGCTGCCAAAGCCGCCGAGAAAATGCTCAGCGCCAGGTTTGACCTGGAAGACTTTCTGGCCCAGATCAAACAGATCAAGAAGATGGGTCCGCTGAACGACCTGCTCGCCATGATTCCGGGCTTCAAGCAGGTCAGCAAGGAACTGACGCCGGAAATGACCGACCGACAGATGAAGCGCGTCGAGGCCATCATCAACTCGATGACACGCGAGGAGCGGCGGCGTCCGGACCTGCTCAATGCGTCTCGCAAGCGCCGGGTCGCTAAAGGCAGCGGGACCGAAGTGCAGGAAGTTAATCAGCTTCTCAAGCAGTTCCGTGACGCCCAGACGCTGATGAAGCAGCTTTCCAACAACCCCCGTATGCGGGGGCTGGGTGGGTTGATGGGCCGGCGATGAACAGCGCGATTGGCAAGCATGGCCGGATGAGGTTTCCAGTACAATTGCCACGCGCAAATCACACATAAAGGTTTGACGATTATCGTCTTTCAGAACTACGGGAGATAAGAACTACATGGTACGAATTCGACTTCGCAGAATGGGCTCCAGGCACCAGCCGAGCTACCGCATCGTCGTTGCGGACAAGGAAGCGCCACGCGATGGCGCGTTCATCGAGATTATCGGCACCTATAACCCGCGCACCAAGCCGGAGACGATCAAAGTGGCCGAAGATCGCGCGTTGTACTGGATGAAGGTGGGCGCGCAGCCCAGCGACTCGGTGGCACAGTTGTTCCGCAAGACCGGCACCACCAGCCGGTACGAGCGGCTGATGAAAGGCGAGGCCCCCGATGTGTTGCTGGCCGAAGCGGCGGCACAGACTGCGGCCACTGCCGAACCCAGCCCGCGCACGCGCATTGGCATGGTGCCCGGCTCCAAAGCCGCAAAGCCGGAATGATGTTGGCTCTCCCGTCGCTCGAAAGATATGACGTGCGACGGATAGAGGACGCTTGGTAGCGGTGGTCACATCGGTCGCTAGCCGGCTGCATGAATCGGGCCGGCCCCAAAGTTTGAGGCGCTGTATGCAGGACCTGATTGAGTATATCGCCCGGTCGCTTGTGGACGACACCGACGCCGTGCGCGTCACCGTATCCCGCGACCGCACCATGAAGATCTACAAGCTCGCCGTCGCGCCCGGCGAGACGGGGCGCGTCATTGGCAAGGAAGGCAAGATCGCCAACGCGTTGCGCGTTCTGATTCGCGCCGCGGCTACCCGCACGGGCGAGCACGCCACTCTGAAAATCATGTAGGGCGAGTCGTTCGCTCGCCCTGCATAACCCATGCCCCGCACACGCGCGCCGGATTACAAAGTTACTGCCGATGGTCTGCTCGAGATCGGGCTGGTGACTCGTCCGCATGGGATCACCGGCGAGATTCGTGTGCAGGTCCCTCCCGAGTATGTAACAGCCCTGTTGTCCATCCGTCGCGTCTACCTGGCCCTCGCGGGCCGGTCCCCTCGCTCCTGCAAGGTCGAGGCGCGCCGGCCGCATCAGGATGTGGTTCTCTACAGGCTCGAAGGGATTGCCACGCGCAACGATGCCGAGGCATTGCGCGGCGCCATCCTGCTCGTTCGCGCAAAGGACTTGCCGGCGCTGGAGTCAGGTCGTTACTATCCGCATGAGTTGATCGGTATGCGCGTGGTCACGACGGACGGCGCTCTGCTGGGCGAGATCTATGAAGTGCTCGTCACCGGCGCCAACGATGTGTACGTGGTCAAGGAGAGGCCGGACTCCAAAGAGACCCTGCTGCCGGCCATCGAGGGGGTTGTCCAGAGCGTCGATCTGCTCAACCGCGTTGTGACCGTCACCATTCCGCAGGGGCTATGACCCATTGCTCGGCGCGTCGCGGCGCCAGGCGGCTCGCATGGCTGAATTTCCTGACGACAAGCCGTTCTACCTTGCTTTCAGCCGGGTCAAAGGGATCGGGCCGGTGCGCTTGCGCATGTTGCTCTCACGCTTTGGCTCGCTGGCCGATGTCTGGCAGGCCAACGAGTTGCAGCTTGCCGGCGCCGGCTTGGATCAGAAGTCGGTCGATGCCCTGGTCGCCGCGCGCAAGACGATTATCCCCGAGCGCGAACTTGAGGCGGTCGAGCGGGACGGCATCGCGGTGCTGACCTGGGCCGATGACGCCTATCCACGTCTGCTGCGCCAAATCGACGATTCGCCGCCGGCGTTGTATGTGCGCGGCGCCATCCTCGACGCCGATGCGTGGGCCGTGGCAATCGTGGGCACGCGCCGCGCCACTGTGTATGGCCGCGAGGTTGCCGAGATGTTGGCCGGCGATCTGGTTCGCAATCACATCACGATTGTCAGCGGGCTGGCTCGTGGCATCGACGCCGTGGCGCACCAGGCCGCGCTGGATGCCGGCGGGCGCACCATCGCCGTGTTGGGATCGGGCGTCGATGTGATTTATCCGCCCGACCATCGCAAACTTGCGGCGCAGATAGTCGAACGCGGCGCGTTGGTGAGCGACTATCCGCCCGGCACTCAGCCCGAGGCCGGCAACTTCCCGCCACGTAATCGCATCATCAGCGGCCTCAGCCTTGGAACAATTGTGGTCGAAGCAGATGAGCAAAGCGGCGCGCTCATCACGGCCAACTTTGCCGCAGAGCAGGGCCGCGAAGTGTTTGCTGTGCCGGGCAACGTTCTGAATCGCTCCAGTCGTGGCGCGAATCGTCTGATTCAAAAAGGCGCCAAGCTGGTGATCGAGACCGGCGACATTCTGGAGGAGCTGAATCTCAGCGCCGTCGCCGATCACGTCGAGGCGCAGGCTGTCTTGCTGGAAGATGACACCGAGCGCGCGCTGCTGGCCAGGCTGTCGCATGAGCCGGTGCAGGCCGATGAGCTGGTGCGCGAGTTGGCGCTGCCGGCTGAAGTGGTGACTGCCACACTGGCGATGATGGAACTGAAAGGCATGGTGCGGCAGGCCGGCGGAACCAGCTTCGTGCTCGCGCGCGAGGAGCGACCGCCGTACAGGGTAGACTAGGGCTGGTGAAACGATCGCTATGTTGCACTCACTAATCATGGCCGGCGGAAGCGGCACGCGCCTGTGGCCGCTCAGCCGCAAGACCAGCCCGAAACAGTCCCTGCCGCTGTTCGGCGACCGATCCACTTTTCAGATCACGGTGGATCGCGTGCTGCCGCTGATTCCGCACGAGCGCATCCATGTTGTCACGAACGCGCAGATGGCGGCTCTGTGCCAGGAGCAGATGCCGGATATTCCCCTTGAGAACTATGTGATCGAGCCTGGGCCAAAGGACAGCGGGCCGGCAGTCGGCCTGGGCGTAGCTCACATCAGCCGGCGCGATCCGCAAGCTACGCTTGCGATTCTGTCAGCCGATCACTACATCGGCCGGGTGGATGAATTCCGTCGCGCGCTGGAGACTGCCGAGGACATCGCGCGCGACGGCGCGATTGTCACCCTGGGCGTCAAGCCGGCATATCCCGCGACCGGCTACGGCTACATTGAACGCGGTGAGTCACTGGGTATCCGCCGGCATCACGAGGCTTTTCGCTCCTTGAGATTCCGCGAGAAGCCAGACCGCGCAACAGCCGAAGCCTGGCTGCGCGATGGTCGCTTTTCGTGGAACAGCGGCATGTTCATCATGACATGCCAGACGGCGTGGCGTGAATTCGAACGTCAGATGCCGGAGTTTGCCGCCGGCCTGCGCGAGCTTGCTCAGGCCATCGGTGCGCCTCACTACGGCGCGGTGCTGGGCAGCGTCTGGCAAGCAGCCCCCCGCATTTCGTTAGACTATGCACTCATGGAGGGCGCGGAGAATCTCGCTGTTGTGCCGGTCGATATGGACTGGACAGACATCGGGAGCTGGGCGTCGCTGACGGGAGTGCTGCCCCATGACGCCGAGGACAACATCATCATTGGCAAGGTTGGCGATCACGTCGGCCTGGACACGCACGGCGTGCTGGTGCGCGGGGCCGGCCGGCTGATTGCAACCATCGGCCTGTGCAACATGGCGATCATCGACACGCCGGATGCCCTGTTGATCTGCTCGCTGGATCGCGCCCAGGATGTCAAGGCAATCGTGGACATGCTGAAACAGGCCGGACGCGAGGATGTGCTGTGATGCGGCTCATCGATTACGCGCGCGTGTTGCTCAAGTGGTGGTGGTTGGCGCTACTGCCGGTCATCGTGGTGGCCGGCTTCACGGTCATCACCTATCGCCCGCCGGCTGGTTCCTATCAGGTGGTGATGCGCTTTTCGACCGGCCTACTGCCCGAACGCGCCCCCGGTGTGTACACCTATGACCGCTACTACGAGTGGTTGACATCCGAATACCTGACCAACGGCTTGAAGGATGTGGTGCGCACGGGCGTTTTCGCCGAGGCGGTGTCGGGGCGCATGGCCGCAGCCGGCCAGAGCATTCCCGCCGCCCAGATTCAGGGCGCGATTGCCTCCGACCACGCGCAGAGCATCTTCGTGGTGTATGTGACCTGGCCCGATGCTGCGCAGGCTGTCGAATTGGCGGGCGCGATTGCCGCTGAGTTGAGCGAGAACAGCGCAGCCTACTGGCCGCAACTGGCCGATGCCTCTGGCTCGCCGGTCAGGCTGCTTGATCGGCCAACGCCCGCGCCGGTTGCTCTCCCTTTGCGCGACCGGCTCGATCTCGTTGCGCGAATTGCCGTCGCGCTCGCGGTTGGCGTGGCGCTGGCATTTGCTGCCCATTTTCTCGATCCGATGGTGCGCGATCGGCGCGATCTGGAGCGGGCCGGCCTGACGGTGATCGGCCAAATCCCATCACACTGACCGCAGATCGCAGACGACAGACGACAGATTACGGATGGCAGACCACAGATGACAGATCGCAGCGCGATGTCTTCTGACTACTGACTACTGACTACTGACTACTCCAATGGATTTGCAAGACTATTTGCGCATTGCGCGCCGGCGCGGTTGGATCGTGCTGCTGGTGGCAATCGTTGCCGCAGTGAGCGCGTTTACGTTCAGCCGGTTGCAGGCGCCGATTTACAAATCGACGATGGAATTGATCATCCAGCCGGCGCGGCCCGACTTCGGCTTGAGCCAATCGGCCAAGCAGTTGATCGACTCGTACATCGGCATCATCTTTACGCGGCGCTACGCCGATGTCGTGCGCGAGCAGCTTCAACTCGACTATCCGCCAGAGCGCATCTTCGGCAGCACGCGGGTCGCCAGCGACGGCGCGCGCTATGCCGTCACGATCGAGGTGCGCGACTACGACGGCGACACGGCCAATCGCATCTCCAAAGCGTGGGCGCAGTTGTTTGTGGACTGGCGTAACCGCGAGAACGCCAAGCTGCGTCGTGAAGATCGCGTCGATGCCATCATGGGCGATGACCCGGAATATCACCAGGACACGCCGCGCACCAGCGTGAACGTGATCGCCGGCGCTTTGCTCGGCGACCTGGTTGGACTGCTCATTGTTGCCGCGCTGGAGTGGTCGCAGGCCAGCGTCTTGCGCACCCAATCCGACGCCGAGCGCAGGCTGGGCCTGCGCGTGATCGGCGCCATTCCAGGTGAGACATGACCCTCAACACCCTCGTCACTCTGAGCCGGCCAGAGTCGCCGGCTGCC
>DAOUDB010000072.1:0-2770 GCA_034431495.1 Thermoflexales bacterium | reverse complement strand
GAAACATGTCTTTGATGAATGATCCGAGCGAGTGGAGCGGCGATCTCGACCTTGACGATGACGCTGTATTGACTGTGAAGCAGCGGCAGCGCCGGCAGGATCGGCGCGTTCCATCGCGCCTGCACCGGCCGAAGAAAACCGAAAATGAGCTGCGGGCCGACTTGGGCCTGGCGCCTACGACAGTTGAGACAACGGCGACCGGCTTCAATCCCACCTACCAGGGCAAGAAGCACGAGCGTGTCTGGATCTTGAGCGGGCTGGGCGAGTTCTACGATCACAATCTGATCACGGATGTGCTGCGCCCGGTGAAAGCCGGCAAGGAAGCCACAGTCTATTGCTGCGCAGCCGGCCCGTCACAGGGCGTGCCGTGGCTGGCCGGCAAGGTCTACCGGCCGCGTATGTTCCGCCAGTTGCGCAACGATAAGGTGTACCGCGAAGGTCGCATCATCCTGGACGCCGATGGCAAGCTGGTGAAGGACGAAGGCGCTGCGCATGCCATTGCCACCGGCACCGCGTTCGGCAAGGACCTGTTGCACACCTCCTGGCTCTCGCATGAGTATCAGACGCTGGAGACGTTGCACCTAGCCGGCGCGCTGGTGCCGAAGCCGGTGGCGCGCGGCCCAAACGCGATCCTGATGGAGTATCTGGGCGATGCCGAGTCGCCGGCGCCGACGCTGAACCACGTCTCGTTGGACCGCGACGAGGCAAAGGCGTTGTTCGATGCGCTGATGCAGAGCATTGCCATCATGTTGGCGAACAATCTGGTGCATGGCGATCTGTCCGCGTTCAACGTGCTGTACTGGGAAGGCGAGGTCAGGATCATCGACTCTCCGCAGGCTGTGAACGTGCAGAACAACCCACATGCGCGCCGCATCTTTGAGCGTGATATTGAGAGACTGTGCGCATACTTTGCCCGGCAGGGCGTGGACATAGATGCCCGCCGGCTGGCGCGCGATTTGTGGCGCGCCCATGTCAGCCAGCCGACGCCGGCTGAACAAGCGGTCGAGGATCGCCGGTTGCATCTGGGGCCGGCCGATGGCATCGCCTGAGACATCTCATCCTCCCGCAAGCGTTACGAACGCGCGGGAGGATGCACAGCAAGGAACGCAGCCATGAACAACACCATCTGGCAGGGCGAGCGGGCGCGCCTGCGCGCCATCGAGCCGCGCGACTGGGAGGCCTTTCATCGCAACGATGAAGACAGCGAGGTGGCGCGCTTGTGCTACTGGATTCCCTTTCCGCAGTCAGCCGAGGGCAGCAAAGCCTGGGCCGAAGCGTGCGCGCGGTCTGGGCCGGAGCGCGACGCCTTTCGCTGGGCCATCGAGAGCTTGCCGGGCGAGCTGGTTGGCACGATCAACACGATGGACGCCAACCCGCGCTGCGGCACGTTCAGCTATGGGCTGGCGATCTTCCGCCCGCACTGGCGCCGGGGCTATGCCTCCGACGCGATCCGCATCGTGTTGCGCTACTACTTCGAGGAGTTGCGTTACCAGAAATGCACCGTAAGCGTGTACGACTTCAACGAGCCGTCGCTTCGACTGCATGAGCGATTGGGTTTTCAGGTCGAGGGCCGGCTGCGCCGGATGATCTACACAGCAGGTCGGTTTCACAACGAGATCAAGCTGGGCATCACGGCAGAGGAGTTCGCCGCGCGGTAGGGCAGGTCGCCGGCTGCCCTACCGCCTTGCCATGCGCTCTGGCAGGCCTATCCCCGCTACTGCTGTGCCAGCGCCTGAATAACGAGAATCAGACCGACCACAGTGGCGCCGGTTGCGATGCCTATAGCGATGGCACCTTCCCTGGTGATGGTCGGCTGAACGTCGCCCTCGACCTTGTCGGCGATCAGAAAGGCGACTGCCGAGTCTGGCTGAACGGTAACCGTCTCTGCGCGGACGAACGACGCGCCGGTGTTCGGACCCATCAGCACGTGGGTCGCGCTTACGATTGCGAGCGCGCTCTCGGTTGCCTCGATGGTGTCGGCGCTCACCACGCCGAGGGCCGATTGGCTGGCGGTGATCTGCGTGGCTGTCACAGCTTGCGCGGCCGCGTTGGTCATGACCACTGATTCGGCTTCCATGTTCAGCACGGCCGTGCCGGTGAGGATGACCTGCCCGGCGCGCACGCTGCCGATCTCGGTGTTGCTGATTTCGGCGCGCTCGGTTGTCACATCGACGCGCGGAGGCGGGGGCGCTTTCTGTTCGGGCGCCGCGCCACAGCCGGTGAGGGCAGCGGCTGCAATGGAGACGGCCAGCAGGCGTGTCAGATGTTCGCGTTTCATCGTTTTTTCTCCCTGATTGTTAGTTGGATGGGACGCTTCCATTTTCGAGTCGGCATCGTGTTCGGACAAACGGCATTGTGCCGGGTCGGGGTCAGCCTTTGGGCTGTTTCAGCTTGGCCACTACAATTGGCTGTCATCAAGGAGACACCATGAGCCTGAAAATCACGAATGTCAAAGCGATACTGACCGCGCCGGCCGGCATCGGACTGATCGTTGTCAAGGTCGAGACGTCGGACCCCGGCCTGTATGGGCTGGGCTGCGCCACGTATACCCAGCGCCTCACGCCGGTCAAAGCCGCCGTAGAGGATTACCTCAAGCCGCTCTTGATCGGGCGCGACCCCAGTCGGATCGAAGATATCTGGCATCTGTGCTACCTCAACTCGTACTGGCGCAACAGTGGCGTGCTGAACAATGCCATCTCTGGCGTGGATATGGCGCTGTGGGACATCATGGGCAAGCGCGCCAATATGCCGGTGTATCAGTTGCTGGGCG
>DAOUDB010000071.1:0-23283 GCA_034431495.1 Thermoflexales bacterium | reverse complement strand
TGGGTGTTCAACAGCATCCCGCCGCAAGTAGTCGGCGGAAACACAGACGGCGGATATCACCGCCTGCTGCAACACTTCGCCGGCTGGGTGGTGGTCGCGCCGCAGCCGGCATTCGATCCCGCCGCCGCGACGTTGATGGATTTTCGCATCGCGCAACAGGGCGAGTGCCGCTTTTGCTATGTGCTGCCCTTCGACGAGCGCCGCGCGCTGGTTGAGTTCACTGTGTTCTCTACGCGCCTGCTGCCGCGCGAGGAATACGATCAGCAAATCAAGGCTTACATGCGCGACTTCCTGCGTCTGCCGGACTACGAGATCGAGCATGAAGAATTCGGCGTCATCCCTATGACCGACGCCCCGTTCGAGACGTTTCCTGGCCGGCGCGTGGTGAACATCGGAACTGCCGGCGGCTGCGCCAAACCTTCCACCGGCTACACGTTCCTGCGCATCCAGCAGCAGGCGCGGCGCATTGTCCACGCGCTGAAAACGACCGGCCAGCCGCGCTATCACATCTCGCCTTTTCAGCGCCGCTTTGGGCTGTATGACAGCGTGCTGCTCAACATTCTCGACAAGGGGCGTTACCCGGCGCCGCGCGTGTTCGGCGACCTGTTCGCGCGCAATCCCGCCCCGCGCGTGCTGAGCTTTCTGGACGAAAGCACACACCTGTTTCAAGAGCTGGGGGTGCTGGCAAGCACCTACTACCCGCCGTTCATCGCGGCAACGCTGGATGTGACGCTGGGCCGGCTGTGGAGGCGACTCGTCGGGCCACTCCGCCAAAAGACCCGTTGACCGGCCGGAACATCTGTTCTACAATCGTCATCGAACTGCCTCACCGGTTGCCGTTGGCGGAAGAGCGCCGGCAGCCACGCCGCCACAGCATCGCGCTCGAGACGCACAGTGTCTATGGCTGGATGCCGGACACCCGGCGCGTTGCGCGCACATCGTGATTCGATCGACAGGAGAAACACACAGACATGGAAAAGATCATTGCATTCTGCGGGATCGTGTGCTCGGATTGCCCCGGCTACATCGCCACTCAGGCCGGCGACCAGAGCGCCCTGGAACAGCTTGCCGCCAAAGCGCGCGAAGACTTCCATCAGCCCAACATCACGGCACAGAGCGTGGCCTGCGACGGCTGCCTGGCCGGCGACCGCAAGTGCGGTTATTGCGCCGAGTGCGACATACGGGCGTGTGGCATGGCGCGCGGCGTCGTCAATTGCGCGCACTGCACCGATTACGCTTGCGACAAGCTGGCGCGCTTCTTCGAGATGGTTCCGGCATCCCGGACAACGCTCGACGAAATCCGACAGGCTTTGTGATCGAGGAGACGACTCATGCAGGTGACTGATACCCTCTTACGGCAGGGCGCAGGGCTGTTTGGTGTCGACCCCGAGTCGCTGCGGTCGCTGGGCGGTTCGGATGGGGCTGTGTACGCCGGCGAGACAGCCATCCTTAAATTCGTCCCCATTCAGCCCGGCGCTCCGTCAGATGCGCTAGATGCCATCCGCGAGAAATGGGACTTCGCCAGCTACCTGGCTGAGAACGGCGTGCCGGCGGCGCAACCTTTGCGCTCGCACGGCGGCGCGCTCATCGAAACGCTGAGCGAAGGCGGAATGGTTTACGCCGTCACGCTATCGAAGCGAGCGCCGGGCCGGCACATCGACTGGCAGACTATCGGCGAGAATAGCGACGCCATCTGCGAAGCGTGGGGGCGCCTGCTGGGCCGGATGCAGGCGCTGGCAAAGAACTACGCCGGCGGCGCCCATCTGCCCGGCGGCATCGACGAAGCGCGCGGCTTCACCCGCTGGTGCGAGATTGCCTGCCGCGACGCAGCCGTCACCCAAAAGTGGCGCGAGATGGAGGCGACATTGGCCGGGCTGCCGATAGATCGCGATTCCTACGGAACTGTGCACAACGATCTACACCCCGGCAACTTTCTGATGGATATCGGGCCGGATGGCAGGCCGGCATTGACCGTGATCGACTTCGACGTATGCCATCACCACTGGTTCTTCATCGACCTCGCCATCGCGCTGTTTCCGGCGGCCGCGGGGTGGATGCGCTCGACGCGGCCGGGCGAAACCCGCGAGATGTTTCTGCGCCGATTCTGGCAGCATTTCATGGCCGGCTACATCCGGGAGAATGCGCTGGGCAACGAATGGCTGGCACGCATTCCACTGGGACTGAAGTACCGGCAATTGTTGTTGTATGTCGTCTTCACCGCCGAGTGGCAGCATCCCAACGAACAACAGCGACAGATGCTCCAGGCGTGGCGGGGCGCCATCGTGAACGACACGCCGGTGAGCGAGATTGCGTTCTGGCACAGTCAGATTGATTGAACCACAAAGCAACAAAGGGCCACGAAGGCTTGTTGATCCTTGACCCTTTTCGTGTTCTTTGTGTCTTGGTGGTTAAGCATCCGATTGCGTCATGTCTACTGTCAGGGAGATTGAGGCTAAAACGATCCTGCTGCCGATCAAGAATTCGGACGGCTGGTTCGGCACGCGCTACACCATGAACCTGTACCGGGGCTGCGAGCATCATTGCATCTACTGCGACTCGCGCAGTGCGTGCTACCAGATCGCAGACTTCGACGGCGAACTGCTGGTCAAAGCCAACGCGCTCGATCTGCTTCGCAAGGAGCTGGCGCGCAAACGGCAGACTGCCGCCATCGGCACCGGCTCGATGCAGGACCCTTACACGCCATCCGAGGCAAAACTCAACAGGACCGGCCAGGCGCTACGCATCATCGCCGAGTTCGGCTTCTCGATCCACATCATCACCAAGAGCGACCTGATTGTGAAGGATCTGGACACGCTGGTGGAGATCAACGAATCGCCAGCCGGCAGCCGCGCGTCTGCCTGTTTCACCCTCACCACCACCGACGACGCGCTGGCGCGCAAGATCGAGCCGGGCGCGCCACCACCCTCGCGCCGGCTGGCCGCAGCCAGAGCGCTGGCCGAGCGCGGTATTCCAGTTGGGATCATGATGATGCCGGTGTTGCCGTTCATCGAAGACAATGCAGAGAACATCACAGCGATTGTGACGCGCGCTGCCGAAGCCGGCGCGCAGTGCATCCTGCCCTGGTTCGGCATGAGCTTGCGCCAGGGTCAGCGCGAATACTTCTACCGGCAACTGGATCGGCTATTCCCCGACCTGCGCGCCCGCTACGAGCGCCAGTATGGCGACCGCTATGATTGCCCGTGCAACAATGCACAGCGCCTCGCACAACACTTCGAGGCGCTGTGCGCGCAAAACGGCCTGCTGACCACCGCCGCCGGTTGGCCGCTGCGGCGCAAATCGACCACGACCGAGCGGCAACTGAGCCTGTTCTGACAGCCACACCACCTGAACGGCGAGCCGCTACTGATGCATCCGCCAGCCGCGATCGACACCTCTTCCTCCGGCGTCAGATAGCCGGTCTGGATGGGGCCTGGGGCGACGATGTTGGCCGTGATGCCGTACCTCGCAGGCAGAGAATTGCGTCAGATACGACAAATAGTCAGATTTCGGCATACCCTTGGAGAAGCATTCATATGAAAACACAGCCCTCACGACTCATATCCTGCTCCGGCATCTTGGCTTTGCTGATCGCTGTCGCGCTGATCTTTGGAAACGGGGTTAGCGCGACACAGGCAAAGGCGCCGGCTGAGCAAGACACGCCCGGCATGGCCTGTTTCGGCACCTTCGGCTATGGCCTGACTTGCCTGACCGAGAAAGGTTGGCAGAACTACAACAAAGCCGGCAAACAGATTGGCAGCGACCAGATTGTCGCGCTGGCGCAATGCCCCGATGGCCGGTTGCTGGTGGCGCACACGATGGGTGTGCATATGTTCAACGGCAAGAAGTGGGCAGAGTACAAACTGAAGGGCATTACCAGCCCCAGCGGCATCGCCTGCGACGCCAAAGGCAACATCTGGCTGTCACATTACAAAGGCGTCAGTCAGTTCGACGGCAAAACATGGACTACTCACCCGGCTTCAAAACTCGCCACCGGCGCAGCCGCCTCCGATCTGGTCAAGGATGTCGCCGTCGCGCCCAACGGCACCGTGTGGGTCGCCACATCCAACAGCATTGCCAGCTACGACGGCAAGACCTGGACGGTGTATCAGGAGGGCAAAGGCTTCGCCAAGAAGCATTTCTTTGACAAGATCGCCATCGACG
The DNA here is from genome assembly GCA_034431495.1 of Thermoflexales bacterium. GTDB lineage: Bacteria > Chloroflexota > Anaerolineae > J036 > Brachytrichaceae > Roseilinea. Next base: position 19,122 of record DAOUDB010000071.1, on the reverse strand, counting down.
CCGAGGGCTATCCTTGGGCTGCTGTCAGCAGCGGCGTGTTGTCCTTCGATGGCAAGGCGTGGGAACTGATCGAGAACAACGACCTGATCACGCCACAAACCATGCTCGTGGATGCCGATGGCCGCATCCTGGTCGGCACCTATAGCGGCCTGTTCCTGTACGAGGATGGCGCATGGTCAAAGATCGAGGACGAGGAGTTGGAAGGCAGAGTGATCCGATCTCTGGCGGTGGACGAGCAAGGCCGGCTGTGGATCGGCACCGACTACGGCCTGCACGTCGTCGAAGATGACACGTGGACCCACTACTACATGCACAACTCCGATCTGGCTTCCAACGACATTCGCGTCATCCTGATGCAAGGCAACGGCCCCACACTGCCCAAACTGGTTAGCAAGAAGCCGGGTTCGATCTCCGGCTCGCTGGTGAAGGACAAGAAGCCATTGGCAAACGCCAAAGTCGAGGTGTGCGTCAAACTGCTGGGCTTCTCGTACAAGGGCGACACACCCTGCTCGGATCAGCCCTTCTTCAAAGGCGCGCTGACGGACAAAGCCGGCAAGTTCAAGATCGCCGACCTGCCGGTGGGCAACTATGTGCTGACCGTCGAGAGCGCGCCGGGGAAGTGGGCGCAGTTGAAGACATCCTTCGGCACCACCGAGTTTGTGCCGGTGACTACGGGCAAAGACACGGCGGTTGGCGAACTGACGATTGAAGAGAAAAAGTAGCCGGCCAGCGCGATCACTGCGCAAAGCCTCTCTTGTGTTGGCGCGCCGGGACGATTCCCGGCGCGCGCTTTTTGCGCCACATGGCCGGGGGCGTTTACACCAGCAAGCACTGCTGATAGGATGAGCCTCGTAGCATTTGAACGAGCATGACGATGAGGATGCGAAAGAAGAACCACAACACCGCATCGATCCACTGGGCGCCGCGCGTCAAACAGAGCCAGATTCGGAGGCTATATGAATCGGACGCGCAGGGCATGCGCGACGACGCACTGCTGGACGAAGTGGGCTGGGCGCTGCGCGAGCGCTGTCTGAGCTTTATCGATGCCGTCGAGGCGTTGCACGGCCGGGCCAGGTGCCACGCCTGCGGGGAGATCATCTCGCACGGCAGCCGGCCGGATGAAACGCTGCGCTGCGCCAGTTGCGGCTGGGAGATTGCCTGGCGCGACTATCACAAGTCGTTTCAACATAAACAACTCAGTGGCGCTGAGCCGGTGCTGGCGCTGTTTCGCCTGTTCATCGAGCGATTCCCACGCGCGCGCGCACCGCAGGAGAAGATGCTATTGATCGACCAGTTGATCCACGGTTTCCACCAGAGTCTGACCGGCGACCCCACTCGCACCACCGGCGTGAACCTCATCGAAGGCCGGTACTACGAGGTGGTCGAATTCCTGGATCGGCTGACCTATGGCGAATACAGCACCGCCGGCTTGCGCAACACCCACGCCGCCTGGCGCAACACGATCAACGCTGTGGCCGAGGCCTGGGGGAACGACAAATTGCGCCGGCCGGCCTGATACAATACCGCCTCATTCAACTCCGTATACCGACCGATTCTCAGCGCGCGTCCCGCACGGGACGCGCTTGCATGTTGCAGCCATGAGCGTTAGCGAGCGTACCGACATCCGAAATATCGCCATCGTCGCCCACGTCGACCACGGCAAAACCACCCTGGTCGACGGCATGTTGCGCCAGGCGCGCATCTTCCGCGACAACCAGGTCGTGGTCGAGCGCGTGATGGACTCCAACGACCTGGAGCGCGAGCGCGGCATCACCATTCTGGCCAAGAACACGGCCGTCACCTACAAGGGCGTTAAGATCAACATCGTGGACACGCCCGGCCACGCCGACTTCGGCGGCGAGGTCGAGCGCGTGCTGAACATGGTCGACGGCGTGCTGTTGCTGGTCGACGCGGTGGACGGCCCCATGCCCCAAACACGCTTTGTGTTGCGCAAGGCGCTCGAACTCGGCCACAAGGCCATCGTTGTCATCAACAAGGTCGACCGGCCCAACGCGCGCCTGTCGTTCGTCGCCAACGCCACCTTTGATTTGTTCATCGAACTGGGCGCAACCGACGAACAGGCCGAGTTTCCGATTGTGTACAGCAATGCCATCACCGCCCAGGCGTCACTCAGAGCAGACAGCCTCGGCCCCGATCTGCAGCCGTTGTTCGACACGATTCTGAGCTACATCCCCGGCCCCAGAGTCGATCTGGATGGGCCGGCGCAGATGCTCGTCACCACCCTGGCCTACGACGACTACAAGGGCCGCATCGCCATCGGGCGGCTGACCAGCGGGCGCCTGAGAAAGAGTCAGGAAGTTGTGCGCATCGACACGGCCGGCGCGCAATCCAAGGGCAAACTAACCGGCGTGTACACTCACCTTGGCCTGGAGCGCATCGAGAAGGACACCGTCGAAGCCGGCGATATCGTGGCCGTCACCGGCCTGCCGGAAATCTTCATCGGCGAGACCATTGCCGACCCCACCTATCCTGTGGCGCTGCCGCCCATCCGCGTCGAGGAGCCGACCGTGCGCATGACATTCGGCGTGAACACCAGTCCCTTCGCCGGCAAAGAAGGAACGTGGAGCACATCGCGCAAACTGCGCGAGCGGCTGTACAAGGAACTGGAGCACAACGTGTCATTGCGCGTGGTCGACGGCAGCAGCGCCGACACGTTCATCGTCAGCGGGCGCGGCGAACTGCACTTAATCGTGCTGATCGAAACCATGCGCCGTGAAGGTTACGAATTTCAGGTGGGCAAGCCCGAAGTCATCTTCAAGACCAGCCCCGCCACCGGCCAGACACTGGAGCCTTTCGAGGAGCTATACATCGAGGTGCCAGAGGACTATCTGGGCGTGATTGTCGAGATGCTCGGCCAGCGCCAGGGCCAGATGATGGACATCTCGCACGGCGACAATGGCATCGTCACGGTGAAGTACAAAGTGCCCACGCGCGGCCTGCTGGGCTTTCGCAGTGCGGCGCTCACCGCCACGCGCGGCACAATCATCATGCACGCGCTGTTCTCCGGCTACGAGCCGATGGCCGGCCCAATCCGCCAGCGTGAGCGCGGCTCACTGATCGCCTGGGAAGACGGCGAGGCCGTGACGTACGGCCTGCGCAACGCCTGGGAGCGCGGCACGTTGTTCATCGAAGCCGGCACACAGGTCTACGAAGGCATGGTGGTGGGCGAGAACAGCCGCAACGAAGACCTGGAAGTGAACGTGTGCAAAACCAAAGTGCTGTCGGCCATGCGCACACGCGCCGTCGACCACGACACCAGCCGGCTGCCGCCCATCCGCCAGATGTCGCTGGACGATTGCGTCGAATTCATCAGCGACGACGAACTGGTCGAGATCACGCCGTTGAACATCCGCATCCGCAAGAAAATCCTTCGCAAGGACGAGCGTGCCAAGGCGATGTTCAAGGCGTTGAGGGTTGAGGGTTGAGGGCTGAGTGCTGAGTGATGAGTGCTGAGTGATGAGTGATGAGTGCTGAGTGATGAGTGGTGAGTGATGAGGGCTGAGTGCTGAGTGCTGAGTGATGAGTGATGAGTGATGAGTGGTGAGTGGTGAGTGGTGAGTGGTGAGTGATGAGTGATGAGTGGTGAGTAGTGAGTAGTGAGTGATGAGTGATGAGTGATGAGTCGTGCGTGTTGCGTATCCCGCGGTGAAATGTCGCAATCGTCAATCGTCAATGGACGCGCGCTGGCGCATGACCTCGAAGGCCAGCACGGCAGTCGCCGAAGCGGTATCGAGCGCTTGCGGAAAAGCTCGGCCATAGGGGACGCGCAGACGAATGTCGGCCTGCTCCAAGAGGCTCTTGTGAATGCCGCGCTTCTCGCCGCCGATGAGCAGGAAAAGCGGGCCGGCCAGGTCAGCCTCGTAGATCGGCCGCGCACGCTCGGCCGTGGCGCAGGCAATGGTCAGGCCACGCGCGCGAAAGAGGTCGATGGCATGTTGAGGGTGCTCGGCAACGGCAGTCGGGATGCGTTCGGACGCGCCGGCGGACGCGCGCGCGACCGTGCCGGCCGCCGACATCCAATTGCGCGTCCGCAACACCAGCCCGTCGGCGCCGGCGGCAAATAGCGAACGCACCGCCGAGCCAAAGTTGAAGGGGTCTTCGATGCCGTCCAGCATGACAATGAACGGGCGCGCGACATCACGGCCCAGGTCTGCCAGTGGCACAAATCGCCGCTCGCCCACAATGGCCAGCACGCCGCCATGTGTCGCACCCTGCGCCAGCGCGTCGATCTCCGCGCGGTCTTTGCGCATCACTTCTGCGCCGATAGACCGGGCAGCCCGTTCCAGGCGCAAGGCGCGCGCGTCCCAGCGATCTTTGGAAAGAATCAGCGCATGGATGGGCCGGCTGCGCGCGGCAAAGGCAGCTTCGATGGAGATATGGCCTTCGAGGATGGCGTGTTCGGACATGTTGCCTGCGGAGTGTATCATCAGGCAGTGTTAGAATTATCTGCGCACGCGGGTGTAGCTGAGTGGTACAGCGTCTGCCTTCCAAGCAGAAGATCGCGGGTTCGAATCCCGTCGCCCGCTTCCATCGTTGAGCCATTGAGTCATCGGGCCATCAATCAGGTCATTGACTCAATGGCTCAATGGCTAAATGACGTAATCCTCATGGCGGAAAGAGCAATGAATCTTAAAATCACCGTCCTCGCCGGCGATGGCATCGGCCCCGAAGTCACCCGTGAAGCCATTCAAGTGCTGAAAGCGCTTGCCAAACGATATCGCCACAAGCTGGAACTGGACTACGCCCTGATCGGCGGGATTGCCATCGACCGCACCGGCAAACCGCTGCCCGCAGAAACTGTGGCGGCGTGCAAAGCCGCCGACGCCGTGCTGCTCGGCGCAGTGGGCGGCCCCAAGTGGAGCGACCCGAAAGCCAAAGCGCGTCCCGAACAGGGCTTGCTGGGCATTCGCAAGGCGCTGGGGTTGTTTGCCAACCTGAGGCCGGTGAAAGTGTTCGATGCGTTGATCGACGCCTCCACGCTCAAGCCGGAGACAATCGCCGGCGTGGATGTGATGATCGTGCGCGAGCTAACCGGCGGCGCCTATTTCGGCAAGCCACAGGGCCAGAGCGGCAAGCCACCCACCCGCGAAGCGGTGGACACCACACGCTACACCGAAAAGGAAATCGCGCGCCTGATGCGGATTGCCTTCGAGCTGGCGCGCCAGCGCCGGCGCAAGCTCACCTCGGTGGACAAGGCCAACGTGCTGGCCACCTCGCGCCTGTGGCGCACGGTGTCGCACGAGGTCGCCGCCGAATATCCCGATGTGCAATACGAAGATGTATTGGTAGACGCCTGCGCCATGCATCTGATCCGCGCGCCGAAAAACTACGATGTGATCGCCACTGAAAACTTGTTTGGCGACATTCTCAGTGATGAGGCATCTATGCTGGCCGGCTCGATGGGCATGTTGCCCAGCGCCTCGCTGGGCAGCGCGATAAACCGGCACGGACACCGGCGCGGGCTGTATGAGCCAATCCACGGCAGCGCGCCCGATATCGCCGGTCAGGGCATCGCCAACCCGCTCGCCACCATCCTGAGTTGCGCCATGATGCTACGCTGGTCGTTCGGGCTGGATGAAGAAGCGATGTGCATCGAGCAGGCGGTCGAGCGCGCGCTGAACGACGGCCTGCGCTGCAAGGATATTGCCTCGCCCGGCGCCACCGTGCTCGGAACCAAAGAGATGGGCGCGGCGGTGATCGCGCGATTCTGATCGCGCGATTCTGATCGCGCGATTGCAATCGCGCGCGATCACAATCGCGTCGCTGAAGATACAGACGCTTGACTGTGAAGCCGGCCTGATGCGCCGGCTTCATGTGTCACCGTCACAGCGCGTCAGGCCGGCGCATCGGCCAGCGATTCGTCCGGCAAGCGCAGGCGATTCTGATCCGCGTCGTACTCGAACAACTCAGCATACCGGCCCCACTCCACCGCCGTCTCCAACTGACGCCGCGCCTCATCAACAGGGAAGTGCTCGTCCAGCACATCGAGGAAGAAGTCGGCATCCATTGCGCCACGCTTCGAGCCTTTCAACGTGTTGACGATGAAGCGCAACATGGGAGCGCGTTCAAGCGCCTGGCGGCGAAACAGCTCTTTGCTTTGCAGAATGTCGGCTTCCACAAAAGCGCGCCCCACCGGCGTCAGCGCAACCACGCCGTTTTGGATTTCGGCAAAACCGAGCAGGCGCGCAGCATCGAGGAACTGCCACAGGTCGTCTGTGTCAATGTGCAGATCGCTCGCCAGCTCGGCGATGTCGTGTTGGCCGCCCTGTTCATCCACCAGCTCCAGCAGACCGCTCACCCCGCCGACGCGCGCGTGTGGCAGCGGCGCAAAGCGGGTGTCGGCGCGCCGATCGATGCCGGCGATGAGTTGCTGCACGTCGGCCTCTGGGTTGGTCATCGCCAGATAGATGGCGTCCTTGATCTGCTCATAGCCGGGCATGGTTCGCTCGCGCGGGCGCGGCAGGTCGATGCGCACTTCGCCACGCACGCGGCCCGGATTGGCGCCCAGGATGATGACATGATCGGCGAGCAGCACCGCGTCGTCGATGTTGTGCGTCACCAACAGGACGCTGCGGGCAGGGAAATTGCCGGCCGCCCACAGGTCGGCCACTTCGCTGCGCAGGTTCTCGGCGGTGAGCACATCCAGGCCACTGAACGGCTCGTCCATGAAAAGCAGGGGCGGCTGCATGACAAACGCGCGCGCCAGGCCGACGCGCTGCTTCATGCCGCCCGATAGCTCTTTGGGATAGGCGCTCTCGAAGCCATCGAGACCGACGCGGTCGATGGCCTGCAAGGCGCGCTGGCGGCGCTCCTCACGCGGCACCCCCTGCGCCTTCAGGCCCAGCTCCACGTTCTCCTGCACTGTCAGCCACGGCAACAGCGCAAAGCTTTGAAACACCATCGCCACATCGGGATTGGGACCGAGCACCGGCTTGCCGCACGAAATCACTTCGCCGCTGGAGGGCGGGATGAGGCCGGCCAGAATGCGCAGCAGGGTGCTCTTGCCGCTGCCGCTCTTGCCCAACAGCGCAACAATCTCGCCATCGTGAATAGTGAGATTGATATCTTTCAACACCGTGAATGCGCCGTTGCCATCGGGCAAGTCAAATGCTTTGCAGATGTTGATCGCGCGCAGCAACACGGGACGCGTATCGGTGATCAGGCCGGCGCGCCCACCCACAGAGCTTGTCAACGTCATTGCCATGAGAAACCTCCATCGCAGTCAGTCGGGATAAGTTATCGGATTTCACAGCCGATAGCGCGTCTCGGCCAGCGCATACAAGCGGCGCCACACCAGGCGATTCAACCCGACCACAAACAGGCTCATCGTGCCGACGCCCAGCACGATGCGCGGCCAATCGCCGACAGTGGTGGCATGCGCGATGTACGCGCCCAGGCCGGTTGCAGTCAACGTCGTATCGCCCCACGAGACCACTTCGGCAATGATGCTGGCGTTCCATGCGCCGCCCGAAGCGGTGAGCGCGCCGGTGACCCAGGCGGGAAAGATAGCCGGCCCGATCAGGGCGCGCCAACGCTCCAGCCGGCCCACACGCAGGTTGGCGATCATCTCGCGCAGGTCGTTGGGAATGCTCTGCGCGCCGGCAATCACGTTGAACAGAATGTACCACTGCGACCCCAGCGCCATCAACAGAATGCCGCCGATGTCCAGGCTGATCCCAAAGTGAATCAGGCCGATGGTGACAAACGGGAACAGAAAGTTGGCCGGAAAGGAAACCAGGAATTGCGTGACCGGCTGCGCAATGCGCGCCACGCGCGGGTTCATGCCGATGGTCACGCCGACCGGCGTCCAGATCAGCGTGCTGACGACGACGATGACCGCCACCCGCGCGAACGTCGCCAGGCCCAGCAACACCACCTGAGCCATCTCCTCGACACCTACTTCGGTGTGAATGAACCAGATGGCCAACCCGACCATCGTCAGCGTCACGATAAGCAGCGCGGCGTTGAAGAACGCATCGAACCAACGTATGAGCCAGGCTGATCGGCGCAGATGGGCCGGCCTCAGCGCCGGGCGGACGGGCCGGCGGCGCGCAGACAGCCGCTCGCCGATAGATGCCAGCGCCCCTTGCGCCATCTGCAAGACGCGCGAGCGACGCAGCAAGTCCAGCATCCACGAGCGCGGCGGCTGGCCAGCTTCGTTCTGCTCAATCTTGAAGCGATCGGCCCAGGCGATGAGCGGACGCCACAACACCTGATCGATCACCACCACCAGCGCGGCCATAGCCAGCAACGCCAGAGCCAGCGCGCGCGCATCCTGCTGCGCCACAGCTTGTGTCACATAGGCGCCGATGCCCGGCAATGTGTAGTCCTGATTCAGGACGCTGATGGCCTCGCTGGCTGCCACAAAAAACCAGCCGCCACCGAAGCTCATCACCATATTCCACACCAGCCCGATCACGCCCGAAGGCGCTTGAACATGGGTGAAGCGCGCCCAGCGCGACAAACGGTACACCGTCGCGGCTTCCTGCATATCCACGGGCACATTGCGCAGGGAGTAGTAGAACGAAAAGGTCATGTTCCACACCTGGCTGGTGAAGATGGCAAAGATGGAAGCCGCCTCTAGGCCGAGCAGGCTGCCGCGAAAGAGGGCGATGAAGCCGGTGATGGTGACGGACAGAAAGCCCAGCACCGGCACAGACTGCAACACATCGAGCGCGGGGATGATGATCTGTTCGGCATAGCGGTTCGACGCAGCGATGTAGCCGATCACGAACGTGAAGGCCAGCGAAAAGCCCATCGCCACGAACATGCGCAAGGTTGAACGGGCAAGGTAATACGGCAGGTTGGCCGGATCGAGGCTGATCGTCGGCAGTTGCGCCGGCGGCTCGAACGCAACCAGCGCGCCGGCGCCGACCGCCGCCACCCCATAGATCAGCGCGATGACGCCGAACAGAATAGCCACATCGGGCAGGCCAAACGGCAGGCGCTTCAACGCTTCGCGCGTCGGGAATGTTCGCTGCATCATGATCGCCTCCTTGCCCCGCAGGGCATGTGTCACATGCGAATCACCTCACAGAAAAACCAGAAGAGCGACCCAAGGGGGCCGCTCTTTCACTTGATTCAGCAACACCTGAACAGGCGATGCTGTAATGCGATATGCGCTGCGCCCCTCGTCGAGTTTCGGCACTGGCGGACGTAGATTCCGCGACGCTTGCGCCGCGCGCAAACGCATGGTTCGGGATCAGAATCAGCTGCTGCGGGCAGAGCCTTAATCCGGCCTTGCCTGTTTTACCCATTGGCGTCTTTCGACGTTTCCGGGCGGCAGCTTTTGTTCAGCCAGGAGCCTCACCTAACAAGCGCTCTTCAGTTGTTGTCAGACGCCGCCTTATACCGCCGCCGGCATAAATTGTCAATCGGTCAATGGGCGGAATGGGCGGAAGCGTGTGATGTCGCGTGCCCGGCGACTGAAAGCGCAAGGCGTGCGCCGTCGCGCAGATTTGCCGGCCGGCATGGGCGCATCGCGCATATCGCGGCTACAATCGGGACAATTCATCTTGTGGCATCAGAGGCAAACACACAATGGCAGACGCGAAATACATCTGGATGGATGGCAAGCTGATCGAATGGGACAAGGCGACGGTTCACGTGAAGACGCACGCCCTGCACTATGGCAGCAGCGTGTTCGAGGGGCTGCGGGCGTATGCGTCGCCGGCCGGCCCGAAAGTGCTGTTCCTCAAAGAGCATATCCGGCGCCTGTTCCGCTCGGCCAAAGCGTATCGCATGGAACTGCCCTATAGCGAGGACGCGCTGTGCGAGGCGGTGAAAACGGTGGTGCGCGAAAACGGCCACGCTGCCTGCTACATCCGCCCGATTGCCTTTCGCGGGGACGAGGCGCTGGGCGTCAACCCGCGGCGCTGTTCGGTGCGCACGGCGATCTTCACCATGGAATGGGGCGCGTATCTGGGGGCAGAAGCAATTGAGAAAGGCGTCGATGTGGGCGTGTCGTCGTGGCGGCGCACGGTGCCCGGCGTGGGCATGCCGCTGGGCAAGATCGGCGGGCAGTACGTCAACTCGCAGATGATGGTGATGGAGGCGCTGGATCACGGCTACACCGAAGCAATCGCGCTGGACATCGAAGGGCATGTGAGCGAGGGCAGCGGCGAGAACATCTTTGTCATTCTCGACGGGGTGATCTACACGCCGCCGATGGCCGGCTCGATCCTGCTGGGCATCACGCGCGCGGGGGTCATGCAGATTGCGCGCAGCCTGGGCTATGAAATCCGCGAGCAGAATATTCCGCGCGAACTGCTGTACATGGCGGATGAGATTTTCTTCACCGGCACCGCCGCCGAGGTAACGCCGGTGCGCAGCGTGGACAAAGTGCCCATCGGCAGCGGCGCGCGCGGCCCGATCACCGAGCGCATCCAATCCTTGTTCTTCGACATCGTCAACAGCCGGGTCGAAGATCGCTGGGGCTGGCTGACGCCGGTGAACTGAGGCTGTTCCTCAAACATGCAGACGCAGGCCGGCGCCTGTCACAGCTCAAACAGGGCCGGCCGGGCGTTGATCTACCATGCCTGCGCAGCGTGAAAAGACAACGACCGGGCTTCTGCGCGAAACCCGGTCGTGAGCGCAAGCGCCGCAAAGAGCGCCGGCCTAGAACAAATTCCACAGCGACTGGTTGTAGACCTCGTGGTGGTACTGCACTTCGGCGCTCTTAACAAACGTGCCCAGCAGGCGCGGGCAGCGATCGGCGGAGGCCTGCTTCAGATCGGCATAGCGCCCCTTCACGTCATCGCCCAGCAACGTGCCGGACCACTCAGCAGCGCGGAAGTTGTCGATGGCGTCATAGATGTTGTCGGGCAGGAAGCGTTTGGCCTGGCGCAAGCCGGCCTCGGCGCTGATGTTGCCTTCCAGGCCGGTGCGGAAGATGCTGTACATCACCAGATATGGATTGGCGTCGGGGCCGACCGAGCGCACCTCGACACGCGCGCTGCGCTCATTGCCGATGGGGATGCGCACCATCGAGCCGCGATCGACCGGCGAAGCGATGATCTGGTTGGGCGCTTCAAAGTGGGGGTCGAGCCGGCGATAGGCGTTCACGCTGGCGTTCAACAGCAAGCAAATATCGTTGGCCTGGGTAAGAATGCGATCCACAAACTTCCAGGCGAAATCGCTCAGGTTCTCCTCGCCCTGCGCGTCCCAGAACAAGTTCTTGCCGTTCTGACTGACCGACACATTGGTGTGCATGCCGCTGCCGTTGACGCCGACAATCGGCTTGGGCAGGAAGCTGGCAGTCATGCCCTGCAAGGCAGCCACCTGCCGGCAGATCAGCTTGTAAAGCTGAATGGTGTCTGCCGCAGCCACCACCTCGGTGTAGCTGTAGTTAACCTCGAACTGCGAGGGCGCGACTTCGGGGTGATCCTTTTCGTTCTGGAAGCCCATAGCGCGCTGAACCTCGGCTACCATGTCGATGAACTTGCGCAGGGGATCGCCGGGCAGTGAATGATAGTAGCCGCCGGTGTTGGCAAATTCGAACTTGCCGGTCTTGTGATACTCACGCTCGGCATTCAGGCCCTGGAACAAGAAGCCTTCGATTTCGTTGGCGGCGTTCATGGTGTAGCCGTTCTGCTCGAACATGCGCTGCGCAAAGCCCTTGAGGATGCTGCGCGTGTCGGCGATATAGGGCCGGCCATCGCGCTCCATCACTTCGCCGAAGACCAGCACCTTGCCGGGGCCAAACACATCAGCCGGCGCCCAGTAAAACGCCGACCAGTCGATGCCCAGACGCAGGTCAGACTCGCGCTGCGCCGTGAAACCGCGAATCGAAGACCCGTCGAAGGTCAGGTTGTCATACGACTTCAACAGGAACTTCTTGTCATAGTCCAGCATGTGCAGCCGGCCTTCGAGATCGGAGAACAACACGGTGACCGCCTTGATCCGCTTCTCGTCGGTCAGGTACTTCAGGCGCTCTTCTTGAAGCTGGTGCATCGGCGTGCGGGCCATGCGCTGAGCCTTGGCATGCAGGTTCATCTCCTCGAGCTGCGCATACGGGATCTGCAAAAACTCTCTCAGTTCGGTAGCCATGATTGACGACACTCCTTTGTGAAAAATAAACAAGGACGTGGCGCTCTGTGCCAGAACGCCACGTCCCAGTGACTGCTTCGCTTAATGGGACGGGATTATACAGAACATGTGGGCTTCGTCAAGGCTGTTGCGCAGCGGCGCAGCGGCGCAGCGGCGCAACGGCGCAACGACAGGCCATTGGTATGACGCAATCTGCGCCGGCAAGAAAGGCGGGGCGCACACATGCCGGCACGCAACAGGTAGCGAAGCCGGCCTTGCGCCGATTGTCTGATCTCACCAGCGGGTCTCCATGAATTTCCAGCCGGGTTGCACCTTCTGCATCTCGGCTTCGTCATTGCGCGCGGTCAAACCGCACTTCAGATAGTTCTCGTGCAGCCGGGCCAGCATGGCGCGATCAAGTTCGACGCCCAGGCCGGGTTCGTCGCCGATGATCAAATCGCCATCGTCTAACTGCAAGCGCCCGCCAACGATGACTTCCTCGCGCTGCCAGGGATAGTGCGTGTCGCAGGCATAAGTAAGGTTGGGCGCCACCGCAGCCAGATGGGCCATTGCCTGCAACGAGATGCCCAGATGGCTGTTCGAGTGCATGGACAAGCTGCGCCCGAACACGCGGCAGATGCGGGCCAACTCCATCGAAGCGCGCAAGCCGCCCCAAAAGTGATGATCGCTCAGGATGATCTGCTCGCTGCCCAGCCGCACGCTGCCGGGGATGTCGTCGAACGAGATGGTGCACATATTGGTTGCCAGGGGAATGTTGACAGCCCGGGCAACTTGAGCCATGCCGGCTTGCCCGCGCGTGGGGTCCTCGTAATATTCCAGCACCCCCTCCATTTGCTTCCCGTAGCGGATGGCCGTCTCGACCGACCAGACGGCGTTGGGGTCAAGGCGCAGCGGTGTGTTCGGACCGAACGCCTCACGCAGGGCAAAGATGGTGTCCACTTCAATCTGCGGCTCGAATACGCCGCCCTTTAGCTTGAGCGACTTGAAGCCGAATTCGCGGCACATGGCCTGAGCCTGTGTGACGATGCCTGCGGGAGTGAGCGCCGCAGCCTGACGCGCGGCGTCCCAGCCGGCTGCGCCCGGATCGGTGGCAAAGCCCAGTTCGCCGCCGGCGCCTTCGTACTTGTAAAACAGGTAGGCCGAGAACGGCACACGATCACGCACCTTGCCACCCAACAAATTGCACACCGGCTGACCAATCGCCTTGCCTGTCAAATCCAAACAAGCGACCTCGATAGCGCCAAATGCGCGCGCCGCGCGTCGGGCATGGATGGTGGTGCGCAACTGTTGCCGGTTGCCGCTCATGGCGTTGCCAAAATACGCCTCGATGTCCTGCGCAATCCGGTTCAATCGAAACGGATCGCGGCCTACGACCAGATGGCGCACCGCTTCAAGGTCGGCGAGCACGTCTGCGCCACCGGGCAACTCACTCACGCCGCAGATGTTGTCGTCGCTGACGACCTCGACAATCGCGCGCAAGGCATACGGCGCGTGCAGGCCGGCCGCGTTCAACAACGGCGGATCAGCAATCGCAATCGGGGTCACGCGGAAATCAGCAATGCGCATGGCCATCTCTCCTTAGCAGAATGGGGACATGTTAAAAAGCGCGGGATTTGCGCACGTAACAGAGTGTGAGGGGCAAGCATGACGCGCGCCGGCCTGGCGAATCCAGCGCCCAGAAGACAGGCAGCGCGTGACCGAAGCAAGTGCGCTACCTCCCATACAGCCGATGATAGATGCTGTAGTTGGCGGCAATGGCGCGGATGTAGCGTTGCGTCTCGTCGAAGCTGATGGTCATGAAGAAGACATCCGGATCACCACCGCTGCGGTTTTTCCAGGTCCGGCTGTTGCCCGGCCCGCCGTTATACGCTGCCAGCGCCGCGTACAGGTCGCCATTCAGGAAGCGCAACTGCTTCGCCAGATAATACGTGCCGAAACGCACGCTGACGAACGGGCGGGTCAGGTCGCGCTCGGTGTAGTTATCCGGCCAGGTCAGATCGGCCTGAATCTCGCGGCCGGTTGGCGGAATCACCTGCATCAGGCCATAAGCCGACGCGAAGGAGGCGGCAAATGGCTCGAACAGACTCTCCTGCCGAATGAGGGCATAGATCAACAAGGGGTCATGGCCGAACTCCTGGGCGTGCGCGCCAACCAGGTCTGGGTAATACTGCGGATAGAGCAGGCGGGCGAGAAAGGCCGGCAGGTTTGAAGGGGTCTTTGCCGGCGACAGGCGCATCAGCGTATCGGCGGCGCTGATGGCGGGGCGATACAGCCCAATATCCCGGTAATGCAGCGCCAGTTGATAGGTCGCCAGGGCATCGCGGTTATAGGCGCCGCGCAGGGCCTCGAACTCCTCGCGCGCCTCGGCCTTGAAACCCAGCCCCCAGAGCGCATTGCCGCGCTGAAAGCGCAGATCAGCCTGAATGGCCGGCCCGGGCGAGCGGATATCCACCGTCTCGCTGATGCCCAGCCAGCTACGCAGCCATTGCTCGGCCTGATCTTGTTCGCGGGGATCAAAGACGATTTGCGCAGCGCCAGGGGGCAATGAGAGCGGCACGGGCGCACCGCCGAGAATCTCTGCGGCACGCGCGCCCTCATAGTCATCGGGGTGCGCCTCGGCCAGCGCGCGCAACGTGATCTGCCCGCTGACCACCGCGCCAGCGCCGAGCTGCGCCTTGCCCAGCCAGAGCTGGCCCAGGGCGGCAAAACTATCAACCGGATACAGCGCCAACAACGTTTGTGTGGCACTGATGGCTTCGGCATAGCGGCCCAGACGATACAGCGCAATCGCGCCGCGCACCAACGCCTCGGCGGCAGTTTCGGCAAACGGATACGCCGACTGCGCAGCCAGATAGGCAGCAGCGGCCTGTTCGATCTGACTATAGCGGTCGTAGGTGCGCCCGGCGCGCAACAGGGCTTGGGCAGCCTGCGGGTCTCCCGGTGCAGTGGCCGCCAATCGGCGATAGGTTGCGGCGGCGTCCTCGTAGTTGCCCAGGTCGGCCTGCAATTCACCTTTTTTGATCAGCGCGTCGCCATAGCGGTCGGCCTCCGGCCCGCCGGCAATGATCTGATCGAGATTGCGAAAGGCGTCGGCCGGGCTGCGCAGGGCAATGTAGTTCAGAGCAGCCCAGTAGCGAATTTCGTTCAGCCGGCTGTCGGCGCGAATGGCGCGCCGGAACGCTTCGCGCGCAGCCTCGTGCGCGCCATTGTAGTAACCGATGATGCCGCGCTGCAACTCATCCACCGGCTGGCCGGCATCGAGCAGCGCCTTCAGCGCGCTGAAAGCCGCCGCCGTCTTCGGCGCAGTATTCATCACCTCCTGCATGCGCTGAAAAGCCTCTTGCGAGCGGCCCATCGCCAACAGCACCTGCGCCGATTCCCATACAATGCGCGCGCGGTACGACGGGATTTGCGACACAGCCAGGATGGCCTGGTACTGCTCCAGCGCCGGCTGATACTGGCCAGAGAGTTGATACGCCAGGGCCAGCTTTTCGCGCCATCCCACTTCCTGCGCCATAAAGGTCGCGCCATCAACTGCCTGCTGATAGGTCGCAGCGGCGCTCACAGGCTGATTGAGCGACAGGTACGCATCGCCCAGCCACAGATTCACATACGGCGAGATGATTGGCTGGGCGTCGATGGCTGCGCCGAAGTGCTCGGCTGCGCCGGCGAGATCGCCCAGCGCCAGCGAGGCGCGCCCCATCAACACGCGCGCATCGACCTGGGCTGCCAGTGGTTCAAGTGCGTCGAGCGCGCCGGCTGGATCGCCGGCGCTGAGCTGACTGACCGCCAGAGCAATGCGGGTCTGAGCGCGCGCCTCGGCCTGTTCGGGCGGCAGCTCGACCAGCGCCTGTTGAAAGAGGGCGATGGCTGTCTTGTCATCGCCATTGAACGCTGCCCGCCGGCCGGCTTGAACCACCCTCAAGGGGTCGGGGGTGGGTGTAGGCGCCGGCGTCCCAGTGGGCGCTGCCGTTGGCTCGGGCGGCGAACTGGACGGCGTCGCCACAACCATCACGGGGGTGAATGAAGCTGTCGCGCCGGGGTCGGGCTGTAGGGGATCCTGGTTGGAACAGGCCACCAGGGCCACGCTGAACAGGGCAATACACAACAGGGCGCTCTGCCGGCAACGGCGCACCGCCGATCCGCGCAACGCCGGATTGGGTTTCATGCGGGGCCAGTCTATCACGGGGCATAGGGCAAGCCCGGTGGCTTGCCCTACAACCGTCTTTAGTGCGCAAGCAGCGTGAAGGAGTCGTCGCAGCGGTGGAAGCACAGGCGGGGGCCGGCATAGGCGGGGGGAACTGCCAGATTGCGGACGGGCACAGGCAACCGAATTGCAAGGATGTCACGGGCAAGCTGAGTGATCGCATCTGCTGTTTCAGCCTCGGCCGGCTGCAACGCCAGAATCTGCTCGGCGGCAGCGCGAATTGCGCGCTGAGCATCTGCGTCGGGCAGCCAGGCCAGCCGGGAACGGATGCGTTGGAGCAGCGCCGTCACATGCAAGTGCGCGCTGACGCCGACTAACCCGCCCTGCCCCACCGTGGCGCGCGTGATGCGCCGATACAGCCGGCCCAGCTCCGAATGCGCGCCAATCATCACCGGCTCGAAGCCGGCATGGCGATTGGCGTAGCGTTCGTGCAGACGCGCTTCGGCACGGCTGACCGCCAGGGATGCCAGTGCCGAAACAGGATACCCCTGCCGGCTCATCTGCTCACGATACTGACGCAGGGCAGCTTCGATGTCGGCGCGGCGATCATAGTCGAAGTCGAAGTCAATGGCCTCGTCATACAGGCGGGGGCCGGCCAGCGCCATCAGTTCCAACCACAGCGGCATGACCTTGCGAGATCGAATCTGGTGCAATCCCAACACGATCGCTTCTTCGCGCCGGCTGCGAGCGCCCGGTGTGGGCCCGCCCATCGAACGGCGCCGGGCAGCCGGCAAAAGGCCGCGATCGGCGCGCAAGATGTGAATCAACTCATCTTCGAATCGGCGCGTGAGGGGAATGTTTTCAGCGTTGCCGGCCAACTCGCACAACACATCAACAGCCAGATCGTAGAGCGTGTCAGACTCGCCGGCGATCATGTCGCGCAAGGTGCGTTCGACCAACGGATGAGAGAGATTGGCTAACAGGGTTTCTTTCAGCCGGCGCTGCGCATTCGGCCCTGAAACATCCCAAACAAAAGCCGGCGCTTCGACGGCCGGCATCGTGCGCACTGCCTGCGCGTGCACTGCCTGCGCGTGCACTGCCTGCGCGCGCGGGGCAAGCGCAGTTGCGCCAGAGGCAGGGAATTCTGACTCAAACACACTCTTTCCAACAGGTTCCATGACACTCCTTGCATGAAAAACAAGAAATCCGCTTTCTGCATCAGAAAGCGGACCGCTTCATGGACTTTTTGATTGCCGCATTCCTGCTCGCGCCGGCTGCGACCGCATCTCCTATGGTGGAGAGGCACCTTGGGTGTCCGTCCCAGGTTGCCGGGTCCGATCGAAATCAGACCGCTCCTGATGCTGGCGAAATTGTAGCACGGAGCAGAGGCACAAGGGCGCATGAGAGAAAGCCAGAGCGCAGAACACGCAATACGAACCACGCCTGTTGTTTCTCACCCGCCGACTTCTTCCGAGCGATCGGTGGCGGGGGGTGGCGTTGGGGTGAGCGCGCACAGTTCGGCATACAGGTCAGGCGTCATGGCGAGGTCGAGCGCAGACAGCGCCGGCGCCAGTTGCTCCAGATTGCGGGCGCCGATGATGGGCGCAGTGATGGCCGGATGCGCCGCGACCCATGCCACGGCCAGCGTCACCGGATGAATGCCGCGCTGGCCGGCAAAAGCCGTGAACGCCTGGGCGGCGTGATACATCCACTCCTGCCCATACCGTCTGGCATACATGGCGTTTTCGCTGATGCGCCCGGCCGCTGCCGCAGCGCCGGGCTGCACGCCATACTTGCCGGTGAGCAAGCCGCCGCCCAGCGGGCTGTACGAGATCACACCGAGATGCTCGGCCCGCGCCAGCGGAAGAATCTCGACCTCGGCCTGGCGCTTGACCAGGTTATACATGGGCTGAAGCACGCGGAACGGCGCCCAGCCCTCTTTGGCAGAGATGCCCAACGCTTTGGCAATTTGCCAGGCCGCAAAGTTGCTGGCGCCGGGGTAGACGATCTTGCCCTGCGACACCAGATCATCCAGCGCGCGTAAGGTGTCCTCGAGCGGGACTGTGTCATCCCAGTGGTGCAGGAAGTACACGTCGAGGCGATCGGTGTTCAGCCGGCGCAGGCTATCTTCGACAGCCAGCATGATGTGGCGGCGCGAACTGCCGCGCGCGTTGCGATCCGGCCCGACAGGAAAATGGACTTTGCTGGTAATGATGACTTCGTCGCGGTGGCCGGCGATCAACTCGCCCAGGATGCGCTCGGAGTCGCCGCCGGCGTAGCCGTTGGCGCAGTCAAAGAAGTTGATGCCGGCGTCGCGGCAACGCGCATAAATGACCGCCGAGGTTTCTTTGTCCGCCTCGCGCCCAAACGTCATCGTGCCCATGCACAGACGCGACACTTGCACGCCGGTGCTGCCCAGGTAACGAAACTGCATGGTGTCCGTTTCTCCTTTTTATCCACTCTGCCTGACAGAACGCGCAAACGGCGAGTAATCCGGGGCGATGATATCTCTGGCCGTGCGCCAACGGCGGATATCGACTCTGTCAACATCCAGATAAACAGTCCCGTGCCTGAGCCTTGCAGTGCCGGCCGGGATTGTCATGTAGGTTTCGGTGCGCTGACTTCCTGTCCGCGCGTTTACCCGGCTGCCAACGCATTTCCAGTCGGCATTTGGCCGGCCATGCCCGATCAAATCCGCAAACATCACATGAAGAAAGCGGATATCTCCTGAAACGCTATCCAGCGCAAAACATGCGACAACATGCCATCCGGAGTGTCCATTGTGGCTTTCCCCACCCTTGCCCAGCCTGGTTGTGCTCTTGACCTCAAGGCCGGTCAGGATGCTTGAGCCTTCAGCTTTGTGTACCAGGTCCGGATATCTCTGGCTGTGGTTGTGCTTGTAAGGA
>DAOUDB010000070.1:0-10691 GCA_034431495.1 Thermoflexales bacterium | reverse complement strand
ACAGAATACGCAACACGCAATACGGAATACGCAACACGCAATACGGAATACGCAACACGCAACACGCCCTCCCAAATCCCAAATCCAGAATCCAAAATCGAAAATCCGCCATACGGTCGCGTGTTCTTCACCTGCGACGGCGCGGAGGCCACCGAGCACGCCATCAAGATGGCGCGCTGGGTCACCGGCCGGCGCAAGATCATCTCGCGCTACCGTTCCTATCACGGCGCAACACACGGCGCGATGAGCGTCAGCGGAGACGCGCGCGGTCGCAGCATGACGGATGGCCTGCGCGATGTGGCGCGCGTGCTGCCCCCTTATTGCTATCGCTGCCCATTCGGCTTGCGCTACCCCGACTGCGGCCTGCGCTGCGCCGATCACGTCGAAGCAGTGATCCGGCAGGAAGGGCCGGACAGTGTGGCTGCGCTGATCGCAGAGCCGGCCGCCGGCACGAATGGCATCGCCGCGCCGCCGGATTACTGGCCGCGCCTGCGCGAGATCTGCGATCAGTATGGCATCCTGTTGATCGCGGACGAAGTGATGAGCGGATTTGGCCGCTGCGGCACATGGTTTGCCTGGCAGGGACAGCACGCAACTCAGGCCGGCGCCCTGCCCTGCCCCGACCTGTTCACGATGGCTAAAGGATTGACCGGCGCGCATATCCCGCTGGGCGCCATTTGCGTGACAGAGCGCGTCGCAGCCTGTTTTGATGAGCGCACGCTGGAAACCGGTTTGACCTACAGCGGGCATCCGCTGGCGTGCGCCGCCGGGCTGGCGGCGATAAAAGCCTATGAATCTGAAGGACTGATCCTCCGCGCGGCGCGACTTGGCGCGTGGATGTTCGAGCGATTGCGCGCCATGCAGCGCCGGCACGCCTGCATCGGCGATGTGCGCGGGCTGGGTCTATTCGCCTGCGTAGAGATGACCGAAGACACTTTTCCGCAGCCACTGCCCTGGTTGAAAACGCTGGCAAGAGCAGCGTTGCAGCGCGGGGTCAGTCTGGCCGTGCGGGGCAACCTGATGTTTGTGTGCCCACCTCTTGTGATCGAACAGTCCGATCTGGAATGGGGGTTGTCGCTGATCGACGAGTTGCTGCCCTAGCGCAGCGTTGCAAGTGTAAGGAGGATAAGGATGGCTACCAGAACACGAACAGCCAAAGCCGGCAAGAGGATGGCGCGCAAGCCTGTTGCCAGAGGTCGCGCGCAGCCGGCGGCAAAATCAAAGTCGGCCCTCGTCATCACCTACGCCAATCTCAGCACTGCGCTGACCGATCCGCGCGCGCTGAAGCAATACGACCGCGCCTATGCTGCCGTCAGCGCCCAACTAGGGCGCTCGTATCCGATGCTCATCAACGGCGAAAGTCGCGTTGCGATTGAGGAGGCCCCCAAACGAACGCCGATCAACACCGACGTGATTCTCGGTCACGCGCAAGTCGGTTCGCTTCAGGACGCGCGAGACGCCATTGCAGCCGCGAAAGCCGCTTTCCCGGCCTGGAGCGGGCTGCCGTGGCGCCGGCGTGTGGCGATGTTGCGCAAAGTCGCCGCGCTCATCAACAAGCGGCTGTTCGAGCTGTCGGCCTGGTTGAGCCTGGATGTAGGCAAGAGCCGCGCCGAAGCGTTGGGCGACGTGAAGGAAACCGCCGATCTGATCGACTATTACTGCGACCAGATGGAAGCCAACAACGGCTTTATCCACGCCATGCAGCCAGAGGGCGCGGCCCAGACACGCAGCATG
The DNA here is from genome assembly GCA_034431495.1 of Thermoflexales bacterium. Taxonomy (GTDB): domain Bacteria; phylum Chloroflexota; class Anaerolineae; order J036; family Brachytrichaceae; genus Roseilinea. Next base: position 8,957 of record DAOUDB010000070.1, on the reverse strand, counting down.
ATGAAGCCCTATGGCGTGTGGGTGGTGATTTCGCCATTCAACTTTCCCGTGGCCCTGAGCGGCGGGCCGATGGGGGCCGCGCTGGTCGCCGGCAACACAGTGGTGCTCAAGCCGGCCAGCGACACGCCCATCAGCACATGGCACCTGGCCCGGTGTTTCCTCGACGCCGGGCTGCCGGCAGGCGTGGTGAACTTCGTCACGGGGCCGGGCCGGACGGTGGGCGAAGAGCTGGTCTCCAGCCTGGATGTGGGCGGGATGACGTTTACCGGCTCGTTCGAGGTGGGTTTTAACATTCTTAAACGCTTCAGCATTCGTTACCCGCGCCCGTGCGTCGCAGAGATGGGCGGCAAGAATCCCGTCATCGTCAGCAACAAGGCCGACCTGGGCAAGGCGGTGGAAGGGGTGGCTCGCTCGGCGTTCGGCCTGAGCGGACAGAAGTGCAGCGCCACATCGCGCGTGTATGCGCATCGAGATATCCGGGAGCAGTTCGTCAGCCTGCTGAAGCAGAAAACCGAGGCGCTGAAAGTGGGCGACCCGACTCAACCCGGCGTTTTCACCGGGCCGGTGATCAACCAGGCAGCCTATCAGAAGTTCCAGGATTGCGTGGCGCTGGCCACACGCGACGGCGGTGAAATCGTGGCCGGCGGCTACCCACTGACCGAAGGCGAGCTTGCCAAAGGATTCTATTGCGCTCCCACCATCGTGGATGGCTTGCCGCGCGAGCACATCTTGTTCAAGGAAGAACTGTTTTTGCCGTTTGTGGTGATCGGCGAATACAGCGATCTGGAGGAGATTCTGCGCGAGGCTAATGACAGTATCTACGGCCTGACCGCCGGCTTCTACAGCCGCGACCGCAAAGAAGTGCAATACTTCCTCGATCACATCGAGGCCGGCGTGGTGTACGTCAACCGCGAGAAAGGCGCGACGACGGGCGCATGGCCGGGTGTACAGCCATTCGGCGGATGGAAGGGCAGCGGCAGCACTTCGCGCGGCGGCGGCGGGCTGTACTATGTGCAGCAATATCTGCGTGAGCAGAGCCAGACGCTGAGTGATTAGTTCGTCGTCTGAGTGAGTGGATTGACCCGGCATCGCTAACAGCGTGATTGCCCCGATGAACACAAAACTGTTGTCCATGCGTGAGGCCATCGAACGGTATGTGCAGGACGGCCAGTCCGTCGCCATCGAGGGTTTCACAGCCTTCATCTGTTTCGCCGCCGGCCACGAGATCATCCGCCGGCGCAAGCGCGACCTGACGTTGATTCGCATGACGCCGGATGTGATCTACGACCAGATGGTGGCGGCCGGCGTGGCGCGCAAACTAGTCTTCAGCTATCTGGGCAATCCCGGCGTCGGCTCGCTCAACTGCATCCGGCGGGCGATCGAGCAGGGCATTCCTGCACCGTTGGAGATCGAGGAATACTCGCACTTTGGCATGGTGGGCCGCTACATCGCCGGCGCGGCCCATCTGCCGTTCTACCCGCTGCGAAGCTACACCGGCTCGGACATGCCAACCGTCAATCCACGCTTCCGGTTTGTCCAAAGCCCCTACGACGGCGAGACTGTAGCCGTCGTGCCGCCGCTGAATCCCGATGTGGCCATCCTGCACGCGCAGCGCGCCGACGCAGCCGGCAACACCCAGATCTGGGGTCTGCTCGGCGCGCAGAAAGAAGTCGCATTTGCCGCGCGCAAAGTGATCGTGGTCGTCGAAGAAATCGTGGATGAGGCAGTCATCCGCGCCGACCCCAACCGCACCGTGATTCCCGGCCTGATCGTCGATGCCGTTGTGCATGAACCATTTGGCGCGCATCCGTCATATGCGCAGGGCTACTACGACCGCGACAACGACTTCTACCTGAAGTGGGATGAGATATCACGGGACGCGGAGCGAACGGCCGCCTGGCTGGATGAATGGGTATATGGCGTGAAGGATCGGGCAGAATACGCGCAGAAGCTCGGCGCAGCAACACGCCAGCGGTTGAAGCCGGGCGACGCCTGGTCGCAGCCGGTGAACTATGGGGACTATCGATGAACACGCAGCCCGTTCCGTTCGCCGCATCCGAGATGATGATCGTTGCCGCCGCGCGGGCGCTGGCCGGCGCGCGCACTGTGTTCGTAGGTGTGGGACTGCCGAACATCGCCTGCAACCTGGCGCAGCGCACCGTCGCGCCACACCTGGAGCTAATCTATGAAGCCGGCGTGTATGGCGCCCGCCCTACCCGGCTGCCGCTGTCCATTGGCGATCCCACCCTGGTGCGCGGGTCGATCTCAACCATGTCGCAGGCCGATCTGTTCAGCTTTTACCTGCAAGGGGGACGGGTGGAAGTTGGCCTCCTCGGCGGGGCGCAGATCGATCGGTTTGGCAACCTGAACACCACGGTCATATCGGCGTATGCGAAGCCAAAGGTGCGACTGCCGGGCAGCGGGGGCGCGTGCGAAATCGCCATTCACGCCCAAAAGTTGTTCTACATCATGCGACTCAGCCGACGCGCCTTTGTGGAGCGGCTCGATTTTGTCACCAGCCCCGGCTTTCTGGCCGGCGGCGACGCGCGAGAACGCCTGAGTATGCCAGGGGCCGGGCCGCAACTGGTCATCACCGATAAGGCGCTGTTCGACTTCAACACACCGGCGCGCGAAATGCGCTTGGTCTCGCTGCATCCTGGCATCGCGCTTGAAGACGTGCTATCCAACATCGCCTGGCCGGTCAAGCTGGCACAAACGCTGACCGTTACCGCGCCGCCCACCGATGCAGAGCTGCGCTGCATTCGCGAGGAACTCGATCCGGCCGGGCTGCACAGACAATAGCGCGGGGCGATCTTTGCGGGAAAAGGCAACGCAGATCAGGCGCGCACCCTGCGCACAGCCAGCCGCGCGGCTGCGGCTCCGATCAACCGGCCGGCCACCGGCAACCCGGCGCCATAGCAAAGCAATTGAACCACCACGCCGACCCGCGTCAGCGTGGCGCTACTCCAGCCGGCGCTATGCAGGGTGTTCAAGATACCGCTTGCTTCGAGTTGATGGAAGGCTTGCCCGGCATACAGCGCAACCTGACCGTTCAGCGCCAGGAGCAGCAGCAGCGCAGTCACCGGCAAAGCTGCAATCAGGCCGGCCAGCAAGCCGGCAATCGCGCCAGCCTGACCAGCGTGAAGCCGGCCAGCACTGGCAGACCGGCGACCCGCGACAACGCCGGTGTAGCACAAGCCTACACCTGCAAGCGCAATGCCGGCGCACCACTGCTCGACGCTGACAGAAAGCTGTTGCGCCACCAGCGCCAGCCCAATGACCGGGCCGGCCATCAACCCGGTTTGTGCCGCCATAATCTGAGACGCGCCACCGTCTGGCGCGTGATTTGTGCTCTGGCGCAACATCGTGGCTCAGACCCGATGCTGGAAAAGGTCGTCAATCGCGTCGGCGAGCTGCTGAAGCGTGGCGACCTGGTGCACAGCATCGCACACAGGGGCGTAGGCAAGCATGTCACTGTCGCCCTCGCTCCACATGTAAGGAGGCTCGGGGTTCATCCAGACCACACGACGAGCGCGCATTTTGAGCATCTGAACCAGATCGGCGCGGGGGTTGTTGTAGTTGTTGCGCCCATCGCCAACGAAGATGAGCGTGGTGCGCCGGTCCACCGTGTCCAGGAAATCTTTGCTGAACGTGACAAGGCTGTTGCCCAGGTCGGTGTTGTAGTGGCCGGGGGGGATGCTATGCAGCACCAACGGCACGGCATCTTCGGGCCGGCGCTCGTTGAAGGGCTGACTGATGTCGTGAATGTCATCGATGAAAGCAAACGAACGCGCCTTGCTGACCTGATCCTGCATCTCGTAGACCATTTGCAACATGAACTCGGCGACGGGTCGCATAGAGGTGGAGACATCGACGATGACAGTCAGCTTCGGTTTGAGGTGACGCCGGCGCAGCTTGATTTCGATGGGAACGCCGCCGTAGCGCTGATTGTGCCGGATGGTGGACTTGGCGTCGAGGTTACCCTGGTTGGCCCGGCGCATGCGCAGAGCAGCGCGTGAGCGCAGTTGGGCGACCAGCCGGCGCACGTGGTTGCGCAGTTCTTCCGTCTCGGCGTCATTGAGCGATGACAGCGGGCGATTCATCAGCTCGTCGATGCGGCGCCGGCGCGGGTTGTCGCTGGGCTGGTTGAGCATGTTCTGGCCGACAAAACGCGATACCTGCTCGCGCATGGCGTCGGCGTTTTGCTGGATGGTTTCGCTCACTTCCTGGCGCCCTTCACGGTCCATGCCCTGCATTTTGAGTTGCTTCATCAATGATTCGAGGGCGTCGCGGAGCTGTTCGGGCGTCAGGCCGAGTTGCCGGATCATGCGCTCGGTGAGCCACTCGCGGACCTGCTGGTTCATGCCGCGCATCTGCCGGCTGACGCCAGATTTGCGGGCCGCCTCGCGCAGTTGCTCGTCCGACAGGCGCTGACCCTGTGCCAACATGCGCATCAGCTCCTGGATTTGCTGACGCAATTCATCCAGGGCGCGCTCCAGCATTTCCTGTTGCGCTTTGGTCAGGCCCTGCGGTTGCTGCATCTCTGGCCCACCGCTGCCAAAGTAGAGGGGAAAGATTTGCTCGAACACCGGCACGTCGGCCGGCTCTTTGATCAACGTGGCCTTGAGCGCATTTTTGAACTGGTCGCGGTCGAGGACACCAATCACCTCGACAGCCTTCAGCGAATCCACCGATTCGGCCAGCGACACGCGCACGCCATTCGACCGCAACGCAGCCACAAACTCCACAACCCGTTCATCCATCCCGATCACTCCCAGACGAACCACAAAGAAACAAAGAACGCAAAGAATCCGAAGACGGCAACCTCGTCTGAATTCGACAGACGATCGCGCCCGCGTATAGCGCTGGTCGACTACCGCACACCCACATCCCGGCCCTTGCCGGCGCTGAGCGCCCGCCGCGCGCGCTGAATGTCCGATTCGTGTTTCAAAATCACGGTCAGCGTGTCGTTGAGCGTCTTGTCGTCCAGATGCCGGGCATTAATAGCGACCAGCGCCTTGGCCCAGTCCACCGTCTCCGCCACGCTGGGCGATTTCTTCAGTTCCAGCCCACGCAGACGCTGCACGATTTCGACGCACTGTTTGGCCACACTGGGAGACAAATCGGGCACGCGCATCCGCACGATATTGAGCTCCGATTCGAGCGATGGGTAGTCGATGAACAGGTAGAGGGCGCGCCGCTTGAGCGCCTCGCTCAGTTCGCGGGTGTTGTTGCTGGTCAGGACCACCATGGGCTGGGTGCGCGCCTTCAGCGTGCCCAGCTCCGGCACACTGACCTGAAAGTCGCTCAGAATTTCGAGCAGGAAGGCCTCGAACTCCGCGTCGGCGCGGTCAATTTCGTCGATCAGGAGGACAACTGGTTTTTCGCTCATGATCGCGCGCAAGAGCGGTCGCGGCAGCAGGAAGCGCATGGAGAAGAAGACGTTCTCTTCGCCGGCCAGGCGATCGGCCGCCTGAGCGAGAGACTGAGCCTCGCCGACGATCTGGCTCAGCTTGTCACGCAGCAACTGCGTGTAGAGCATCTGTTTGGCGTACTCCCACTCGTAAAGTGCCTTGGACTCATCCAGCCCCTCGTAGCATTGCAGGCGGATCAGTTCGCGCCCCGTTGCGCCGGCCCATGCCTTGGATAGTTCGGTCTTGCCCACGCCGGCCGGCCCCTCAGCCAGAATCGGCTTGCCCATTCTCTCGGCCAGATAGACCACCGTGGCAATCTCATCCGAGGCGATATATTGCTGCCCCAACAACCCAGACGTCACATCCGCAATCGACTTGAACATGGCGCAACTCTAACACAGACATGTGGGATTCAACCGACGACGGAATACCCTGTTCCCAAATCTAAAATCCAAAATCGACAGGTCGGTGTGGTAGAATCTCGCCGGCCCCAGGGCCGGTAAACATATCTCGCATGCGCCCGGATGACGGCAGGCCTGTCGCGCTGTTTACGCGATCTGACCCTCAGAAGACGGACGCAGTGGGGACAGTCAGAAAACCTGTCCAGAAAAGGAGAAACAGAATATGCCCGTAGTTCCAATGAAGGCGCTCCTCGAAACAGGCGTGCACTTCGGCCATCGCACGAAGCGATGGAACCCCAAGATGAAGCCGTTCATCTTCACCGAGCGGAACGGCGTTCACATTATCGACTTGCAGCAGACCATCGTGGCGATCGACAACGCCTACGGCCTGATCCGCGATCTGGTGGCCGGCGGCGGCGTTGTGATGTTTGTCGGCACCAAGCGCCAGGCCCAGGATCCAATCATGACGCAGGCCACGCGCGCCGGCCAGCCCTACGTCACCGAGCGATTCCTGGGCGGCACGCTCACCAACTGGCGCACGATCAAGTCCCGGCTCGACCGACTGGCCGAGCTAGAAGCCATGAAAGAACGCGGCGAATTCGAGCGGTTTACCAAGAAAGAGGCGCTATTGCGCGACCGCGAAATTGCCAGACTAAATCACCGCCTGGGCGGCATGAAGACGCTGCGACGTCTGCCGGATGCGTTGTTCATCGTCGATGTGAGCCGGGAAGCGAACGCCATCAAGGAAGCAAACAAGCTCGATATCCCGGTCATCGCCATGGTCGACACGAATTGCGATCCCGATGGCGTGGACTACGTGATCCCATCCAACGACGACGCCATCCGCGCCATCAAGCTCATTGTCGAGGCCATGGCGAACGCGGCGCTCGAAGGGCTGGCATTGCGCAAGGGCGGCGAGACGCCCGAGATCGTCGAGGGCCAGGACGCGGGCGCTCAGCAGATTGGCGAGGAAACACTTGCCAAGATCCGCGCCGGCGACCTGAAGATCGAAGAAGAAACCGTGTTGCGCTCGTTTGATCCGGGCGTAGCCGACGAAGACGAATCGTGAGAGAGCATCATGGCGACAAGTGAACAAATCAAAGCCCTGCGCGAGGCGACCGGCGCAGGCGTGTTGGACTGCAAGAAGGCGCTCGACCAGCACAATGGAGACTTCGACAAGGCTCTCGCCTGGCTGAACGAAAAAGGCCTTGCCGCAGCGGCCAAGAAATCATCGCGCGAGACGCGCGAGGGCATGATCGAAGCCTACGCCCACCCCGGCGGACGGCTAGCGGTTGTTGTTGAAGTAAATTGCGAAACGGACTTCGTGGCCCGAACCCCGGAATTCAAAGACCTGGCCCATGACTTGGCGCTTCAGATCGCTTCCATGTCTCCAAAGTACATCCGAAAGGAGGACGTTCCAGCCGATTTGATCGCCGCCAAAATGGAGGCGCACAAACAGGAAGCGCTGGCCGAGGGCAAAAAGCCCGAGATTGCCGACCGCATTGCCGCCGGCAAGATGGAAAAGCTCTATCAGGATATCTGCCTGATGGAGCAGACCTTCGTCAAGGACGACAAGGTAAAGATTAGGGACCTCATTACCGCCGCCATTGCTAAGATCGGCGAGAACATCGTTGTCAGGCGATTCGCGCGGTACGAGTTGGGCGAAGAGATATAGTCGGTCGCTCAAGCAGATACACAAAGAGGGCATGATGAATGCCCTCTTTTAACGCGGAGGCAATCCATGAGTGTTCCAAAGTACAAGCGGGTCCTGCTGAAGATCGGCGGGGAGGCATTTGCCGGGCCGGGTGGCATGGGCATCGTGCCGCAACTGGCGGAAGAGGTCGCTGCCAAGGTGCGCGCCGTCAAACAGATGGGCGTGCAGGTGGCTATCGTGCTGGGCGCCGGCAACTGGTGGCGCGGCAAAGACGGCATCGCGCACGGCATGGACCGGTCAACCGCAGATCATATCGGCATGCTTGCCACTGTTATGAATGCGCTGGCGCTCCGAGACGCCTTCGAGCGCATGGGCATGGCGGCGCGTGTGCAAACCGCAATTGAAATTCGGTCAGTGGCCGAGCCGTACATCCGCCTGCGCGCGATTCGCCATCTGGAGAAAGATCGGATTATCATCCTGGGCGCCGGCACAGGCAATCCGTACTTCACCACCGATACCGCCGGCGCGCTGCGCGCAATGGAAATCGGCTGCGATGTGATGATCAAAGCCACCAAGGTGGACGGTGTCTATAACGTGGATCCACGCACCAATGCCTCGGCACAACGGTATCAATCACTCACTTACCTCGAAGCTCTGAACCTGCACGTCGGCGTGCTCGACAGCACTGCCATCACATTGTGCATGGAAAACAACATGCCGATCATTGTCTTGGATCTCTGGCAACCTAACTCTCTCGAGCGCGCGGTGGCCGGCGAGCAAATCGGCACTCTTATTTATGGCAAATAGTCGGACAGTCTGGCGATGAATCTGCCATAACCAGGTGTCTAAAACTGCTATGATAGGATTTGACAGTCTGTCTGCGGAAGCGGGCAGGTAGGCGACTCTACGATCTTGGAGGGTATCCAGTGGCTGACTCAATAAAACAAGTGCATTCCGATTGCGAAAAGGCAATGCTGAAATCGATCGACGCGATGGAGGTTGACTTTCAGTCCATCCGCACCGGCCGAGCCTCAACTCACCTGCTGGATCGTGTTATGGTGGACTATCACGGTTCGCCCGTGTCACTCCAGCAACTCGCATCCGTGTCTGTTCCTGAAGCGCAGGTGATCATGATTCGCCCCTACGACCCAACCACCCTGAAGGCGATCGAGAAAGCCATCCTGACGTCTGACCTCAAATTGACTCCCAACAACGATGGGAAAGTCGTACGCTTGAACATACCGCCATTGACGCAGGAACGCCGGAAGGAATTGGCGAAGGTTGTGAGCCGGCGTGTCGAAGAGGCAAAGGTTGGACTGCGCACACACCGACGCGAAGCAATGGAGCGCCTGAAGAAACTGGAAGATGACGACGTGATCTCCGAGGATGAGCACAAGCGCGCCCAGAAAGAAATCGAGAACCTGGTTCATAAGTTCACAGCGAAGGCCGACGAGGCCGGCAAACGTAAAGAAAGCGAGATCCTCGAAA
>DAOUDB010000069.1:0-7065 GCA_034431495.1 Thermoflexales bacterium | reverse complement strand
CCGGCGTCGCCTATGCGCAGGCGAGCCTGCGCCGGCCGGCCGGCTGTCTCATATCCGCGCACAATCAGATCGTCCGAATCCTCGGCCAGCTTACACACGCTGAGCACGATAGCATCCGGCTCGGCAGTCAGATACGAAAAGGAAGGCGGCAACTCGCCGGCGTGGTTGGCCTCGTTGACCGACACCGGCGGCGTGTTCAGCTCCCACGCGCGGCGTGGCACGCCGGCTTCTGCCCATGACCCGCGATGCGGCACAAGGCGGTAGGCGACGCTTTGCCAGCCCTGATCCTGATAGATGTAGGCGCGATTGGGGTCCAGCTTCCACGGATCATGATGCGCGTATACGGGGCTGCGCAGCACCGTCATGCGCATCTCGGCGCCCTGTGCGTCGAAGCTGTATTTGCTGTCGTTCAGCAGGCTGACGCCGTAGGGGATGCGCGCGCCGGCTGCGTCCAGCGCCCAGCCCGACACGTCGATCCATTGCTGGCCGGGTTCCTCTTCGCCGGTGCAGGCGCGCGCGATGCTGCCGTACGTCGTTTCATACGTCGCGCGCGGCTCGGATAAGGCGAGCGGAAATGCCAGCTTGAGCAACTTGTGTTGCTCCTGCCAGTTCACGGCCAGCCGGCATTCGATCAGATCAAGCTCGCGGTACACATACAGCCGTTGCAGCAGGGTCGAGCGTCCCCACTGCGTCTCGATGCGCAGCGCGGCGCGCACGGGGCCGTCTTCTTCCACGGTCACAATGGCATGGCTGAAGCGTCCGACCTCGTTGCGGAACGAGCGCACGTCATGGCTCCAGGTGTCGCTGTGATCTTCGATGACCAGGCCGATGTTGGCCGGCCCGGCCAGCACGTCCACCTGATTGCGCTTGTCGAACAGCCGGATCAAGCTGCCGGTTGCGCTGTCCACCTCCAACCGCCAGAAATTGTTTTCCAGGCCGGTGGTGGTATCGGAGCGTGTTATCAGAGATGGCAGCGCTGTCTCAGCGGTTGCGCGTTGTGGTGGGATGATCTGGTTCGGCCACACATCCTGTCGGAACACGCGGTAACCCAGCGCCGGCAACTCGGCGACGAAGCACACCCGCGTTTGTCCCACGACGGTGGTGGGCTGGATGCTTTGCCCTGTGATGGGCGCGCCATCGGCGCTACTGATGGCCGGCACGCTGCGCTCGACCTCCACCGGCGCTTTCACCGGCCAGGGCAATGGGTTGAAGACGATCAGCCCCGTGCCTTCGCCGCGTGTGTCGATATGGCCGGTGATGGCCTGAATTGCCATGTTGAGGGCGCGGCCGGCAAGGGTGGCGCTGTAGCCGTACCAGTCGCGGGCGTCCACATAGGCTTCGGGCAGGCTCGTCCCGGCCAGGATGTCGTGAAACTGGTTAAACAGCAGCGCTTGCCAGGCGCTGGTCAGCTCAGCGCGCGGATAGGGCCGGCCTGTCAGCGCAGTCGCCAGCGCGGAGAGTCGTTCTGCATTCATCAACAGATGTTCGACGCGCCGGTTCTGTCGTTTGACCTCTGACTCGGCGGCATAGCAGCCTCGCGCATGATGTTGCAGGTCATCGGCGACGACCGGTATGGTTGCGCCGGCAGCAGCTTCAGCTTCGACCGATTTGAAGAATGCGTCGAGCGTGCTGAGCGCAATTCGGGGAAAGCCGGCCTGCGTTGACATGGCGCGGATCGACTCGATGTTGGCTTTAGTGGGACCGCCGCCATGATTGCCGACGCCGTAGAACACAATGTAGTCCGACACGTAGCCGGGGCGCGCGGCGTCGACTGCTTGCACGTGCTCGTTCAGTTCGTCGGCCCAGGTGCCATACGAGCGGCTGATGCGGGCGGTCAACACGCGGCTGCCGTCGGGCGCCTGCCACCAGAACACATTGCCGGGCAAGTCCTTTTCGTGTGGGCCGGGGCGCATGAAGACGTAGCGGGTCATGCCGGACAGGCGCAGAATTTGCGGGATGGCTGCGCTATGCCCAAATGTGTCGGGGTTATATCCGGTGGTGGCCATCACGCCGAACGCTTCCTGAAAGAAGCGTTGCCCATACAGCGACTGGCGCGCCAGCGATTCGCCGCAGGGGATGTTGGCATCCGGCTGGATCCACCAGCCACCGACGATCTCCCAGCGGCCTTCGTGGACGCGCGCTTTGATTTTCTCGAACATCGCCGGGTCGGTGTCGCGCAGCCAGGCGTAGAAGGCGGCCGAGCTGCCGGTGAAGACAAAGTCGGGATATTCGTCCATCCGGTCAAGCACCGACTGGAATGTGGATCGAATCGTCTCCAGACCTTCGGGCCAGCGCCAAAGCCAGACCGGGTCGATGTGGGCGTTGCCGATGGCGTGCAGGGTTGGATTGGTCATGTCAGTAACTCACTGTTCCGTCCAGATCGACGCGCGTGACCGGCCCGCCTGGTCTGGCGTCGAAGAGCGTGACGACTAATTCGCCGTCCAGGTAGCCTTCTGGTGGCAAGGTGTGGTGGGTCTGGGTTTGCTCGATGACGCTGGTCAGTCCCTGTCCCGGCCAACTGCTCCACGGCTCGACAGCCATGGTGTAGGTGCGGCCATAGAAGGGGAAGCCGTAGCTGTAGTGCATCTGCTGCCAGTACCATAGATAGCGCCACGCCGAGGGTGAGAAAGCGATGCCGACGCCCAGGTTCAACTTGTGATTGACCAGGGCATACCACGGGTCGCCGTCGAAGTCCATCAGATAGCCCATCGCGGCGCGCCGGTCGTTTTCGCCGGGGATCACGCTGAGATCGATCATGCCGCCGTCGCGCCCTCTGGCCAGCGGCCAGGCATTGCGCGAGCCAGGTTCGATGGCGTTGGTTGGGCCATCGCGGCCGGAGTTGTCGGCTACCAGCGTGCGGGCATTGGTGTACAGCCGGGTGTGTTCGGACAGGAAGGGCGCGCCGTAGGCCGGATGATGACCCCACATGAAGTCCATCGGCTCGGCGGCCAGATTGGTGACGCGCTCGACCAGCCGCACGATCGGTGTCGTGGCGTTCAGGATCATGCGCCGGCGGATGTGAAAGGGGCTGCGAAAGAGTTGCACGCTGAACTCGACATCGATCTCGTTGTCAGTATGGTTCAACACTGTGTGTTGCCAGGGCAGGACTGAGGACTCGCCGTGAAAGGTCAACTCCACGCCCTTGTAGTGGCACGGGTCGCCGCCATTGGGCAGGATTTCCTGCCAGCCGCCCTCGTACATTTCCATCCAGGCGACGAGGTTGTTGGACGACAGGACGCCCTGGCCGGGCGCGCGCAATCCTTGTGGCATACGCAGCATCACATCGAGGCTGGAAGGGCGATGGACCAGCGAGCATATGTCTGCGCCTTTGTCCGGCAGGACGGTGACGGCGATAAAAGGGTTGGACAGCACGACGCCGCGCAACCCGCGAATCAACTCGACTTCCTCGATATGGCATTTGGGCCGGGTCATTTCCATTTCACACTCCGTGGGTGGATGGATTTATCGCGCATCGGTGTCGAAGGGCACCACATCGCATGTGGCCATGTGCCACGTCAGGAGGCGTTCTTGCATCTTGGCGCGCATATTCGCATAGGCAGGTTTGTGTAGCAGGTTGTTCAACTCGCATGGATCACGCTCCAGGTCGTACAACTCATCGTCTTCGTACAGCCGGCGCACATACTTGAAGCGCTTCGTCCGGCACATGGCCGCCTTGCCGTGATACGGCCCATCATCGCGGCGCTGCAAGCTCAGGCGTGGCCAGTACAGGCCATCGGGTGTTTGCTGTGAGACACTCTCCAACTCCATTGCGTGGCGTTCGCCCATCAGCCGGCCTCCCTCGCAGTAAACTGCATCGCGGTGTGTGTCACGCTCGCCCGAGATAACGGGCAGCAGGCTCTGGCCAAAGTGGGTGTATGCCGGTTCGATACCGAGCAAGTCGAACACCGTGGCCGGGAAGTCCACCAGCTCCACCAGCGCGTCGGACACGCGCGGTCGCGCCGGCATGTTGCGCGGTGGCTTGATGACGAACGGCACGCGCGTCAGGCAGTCCTCGAAGGTGTTTTGTGTCTTTTCCACCAGCCCATAGTCGCCGGTGAAGTCGCCGTGATCGGCAAACACGAACAGGGCCGTGTCATCGTACAGCCCCTTTTCCTTGAGCGCGGCAATGAGCAGCCCAAGCTGATGATCGACCCGCGCGCACATGCCGTAATACGTGGCGCGCAACTCGGTCCAGCGGTCTTCGCTCCAGCCTTGCAGGCGCTGGCGTTCGGCGATGCCCTGCAGGATGGCCGGCTTCCCTTCCCACGACGATGGCGTCGGCGCGCGCGGGGGCAGCTTGTTGCGGTCGATCAGGCTGAAGAACGGCTCTTCCACGCCGTAGGGCGGGTGGGGGTAGGTGAGTGGCAGGTACAGGCAAAGCGGTTTGCTGCCGTCGTAGTTGCGGATCACATCGATGGCACCCAGCACGTTGGCCCAGTCCGAGTCGCAATAGATCGCGTCGCTGCCGGCGTCAAGCCGGCCGGCATAGAAGCTGTAGTAGTTGTCGCCGTCCGGCCCGCCCCGCCACGACAGATCGCCGTGCAAATTCGCCTGAGACGCGCACCCCCAGCGCCGATAGTCTTCCGGCGTTGCGTGAAACTTCACGTCGCAATCGTTCTCAAAGCCGAGTTGCGCCGGCACGAGATCATTTTTGCCGCCCCACCACACGAAGTAGCCGGCCTGCTTCAGAATGCGCAGCAGATTCGGCTCGCCGCGCTCGGCGTGCAGCATGTGGAACATGGTGCGATGCCCGCGCGTGTGCGGATACCAGCCGGTCATGAAACTGCACCGGCTGGGCGTGCACACCGGATTCTGGCAGAAGGCGTTGCGGAACGACACGGCGTCGGTTTCGACCAGCCGGTCGAGGGTGGGTGTGACAGCAGCCGGGTTGCCCATATGTCCCAGCACATCGCCGCGCCACTGGTCGGGGTTGAAAATGACAAGATGGGGGCGATTGGTCATTGAACTATCTCCGTGTGTCTTTGTTTCTTTGTGGTTCAACGCCGGCCATATTCATGCGCCGTCTCATACAGGGCAATAATGTTTTCGATCGGCGTCACCGGCTGCAAGTTGTGACACGGGCCGATGATGAAGCCGGTGCCGTCGCAAGCCAGTGTGTCGATCAGCCATTTCACTTCGTGGCGCACATCGTCCGGCGATCCGAAAGGGAGCGTCTCCTGATTGTCTACCGCGCTGTGAAAGCAGATGCGCGATCCGTAGTCGCGCTTCAGCGCGGCCAGATCCCAGTTGCCACAGCGCCACTGCACCGGGTTCAGGATCTCGATGCCCATCTCGACCAGTGTTGGCAACAGGGGACGCATGTCGCCGTCGTCGTGGTGGAAGACGATGATGCCGTGCGATTTTGTCTGATCGATGGCACGTTGTGTTGCTGCGCGATAGAACTCGTGGAAGATGCGCGGGTTCACCAGCAGTCCGTGCTGCGACCCCCAGTCGTCGGTTACCTGCGCCACGTCGATCAAGCCGGGGGCGGCTTCGAAGCAGCGTCGGTGATACTCGAAAAAGAAGTCGGATAGCCGTTGCACGATGTAGCGTGTCAGTTCCGGGTACACCAGCGGGTCCATGAGCGACTGCTCCAGCCCGCGCAACTGGTTGTGGAAGTAGAACACGGCGGTGTAGCCGCACATGACCGCCCGACCGGCGTATTGCGCGGCCAGCCGGGGCAACTGGCTGTAGTCGTACCAGTCCGGCGACGGCCAGGGATATGCCTCAATCTCTTCCAGCGTCGTCATGTGTTGCAGCGGAAAGTGGACTTGCTCGCCGTACTCGCCTGTGCCATAGGCCTGATTGCGATAGCCCATGCCCCATTCGTTTTCCCAGTAGTTGCCGTCATGCTTGCAGGGTGGGCCGATGTAGGGCGGCGCGATGCCCATGATGCCGTCGATGTCCAGCGCATCGTAGAGCGCCACGATGTTGTCCACGCCGAAATGGTTGAATAGTTTGCGGGTCACTTCTGGGGTGGCCCACATGTCGGTCGGGATGCGGTCGACGGGTTGGCGCCGGATGGCGGCCAGCATGCGTTGTCGGTGGTCCATCTGTCGATTTTGGATTTGGGATTTTGGATTGTGGATTGCGATTCGTCGGGATCAGGGGGCGGGCAGTGTTGAAAGGGTGACGGTGTCGAAGGTGGCGCTGCCTTCCTGCGCAAAGATGCCCCAGTTGCCACTTTTAAGATTGTAAAGACGCGCGCTCATCGCCACGCGGCTGCCGGCTGCGCCCTCGGCATATACCTCGCACACGCTGCCATCCACAAAAACCGTGAGACGCGCCGGCTCATTTGCCGCCAGGCTCAGCGGGCGCTCGATCTCGACCCAGTGCGGCAGGTCGCCGGCCCGGGGCCACGAGTCCAACACCAGGCGCTGCCGGTGCGGTTCCAGCCGGATGTAGTAGGCGGAATCCAGATCGTCGCTAACTCGCAACATGATGCCGCAGCCTTTTGCGCCGGCGCTGAAACGGGCGGTCGCCTCGATCTTGCAAGTCTCTGGTAGCGCGCCGGCCACCGCGCCGGCGAATGTGCCCTCGGCCTGCAACGTTCTGCCGGCTTCCCACACCGGCATTCTGTGACTGAATGCCGCGCTGACACGCTCCGGTGGCCGGACGCTCAGCGTGCCGTCATCATTCTGAACGATCTCGTGTGTGACCAGGTTGCCGCCCCATTGCCACGCGCCGGTGTCGGTTTCGCCCTGCCGGGTGGGGTTCCATCCGAACAGGAAGCGGCGCTGCCCGTCGGAAGCGGTTTTGGCGGCGTAGAAGGCGCGCCCATCAAATACATCGTCATCGGGCGTATGCCATGGCCCGCTAAGCGCGCGCGCCATGCGATAGCGCGTGACACAACGTTCCGTGAACTCGGAGAAGAGCAGATACCACCAGTCGCCCATGCGAAACAGGTCGGGGCATTCGTGGGTGAAATACAGGCCCGGCGCGTAGAGCGGCTCGCGCGGCTGCCAGTGCGTGAGGTCGGTCGAGGCGCACACGGCGGTGAGGCCGCGCCGGCGCGCCGGCCCTCGCGTCCCGCGCGCGGCGAGCAGCATCCAGAACTCGCCGGCC
>DAOUDB010000068.1:0-4238 GCA_034431495.1 Thermoflexales bacterium | reverse complement strand
GCCGGAGCGCAACATTCTGGAGGAGAAACCCGAGCACGCCCACCGGCTGAAGCTGCGCTCGCCGGTGCTGACCAACGCCGACTTCGAGCGCATCCGCTCGTCGAAGCTGCCGGAGTTTCGCGCCATCACGCTCGACATCACCTTCAACGTGTCGGATGGCGAGAAAGGGCTGGAGCAGGCGCTGGACAAGTTGTGCGCCGACGCGCGCTGGTGCATCGACGAAGGCTATGCGCTGCTGATCCTGAGCGACAAGGCGATGTCTGCGGCGCGCGCGCCCATTCCCAGTCTGCTGGCCGTCTCAGCGGTGAGTCATTACCTCATCAACGCCGGCATCCGCAACCGGGTGGCGCTGCTGGTCGAGTCCGGCGAGCCGCGCGAAGTCAATCACTTCGCGTTGCTGCTGGCCTATGGCTGCGACGCCGTCAACCCGTACCTGGCCTTCGAGACGGTAGCGCACCTGCACGCGCAGGGCGTGCTGCCCAAGACGCTGACCCTGCAAGACGCCATCGAGAACTACATCAAGGCTGTGTCGGATGGCATCCTGAAGATCATGACCAAGATGGGCATTTCGACGCTGCGCAGCTACAGCGGCGCGCAGATTTACGAGTGTCTGGGATTCAACCGCGCGTTTGTAGACAAGTACTTCACTAACACCGCCTCGCGCATCGGCGGCATCGGCGCTGAACACGTGGGGCGCGAGGCCTTGATGCGACATGCGGCGGCTTACAAGCCCCGGCGCGGCGTGTCGGCCAGCTTGCGCAGCGGCGGGTTGTACTCCTTCCGGCTCGATGGCGAACGCCGGCTGTGGTCGCCTGAAGCGATCTATTGCATGCAGGAGGCCGTCCGGCGCAACGACAAAACGCTGTACCGCCGCTTCAGCGATCTGGTGAACGATCAGCGCGGCCGCTGGACGACCCTGCGCAGCCTGCTCGATTTTAAGGTTGACCCGGCGTGCTCGATTCCGATTGACCAGGTGGAGCCGGCTGATGAGATCGTCAAGCGCTTCGTCACATCGGCCATGTCGTTTGGCTCGATCAGCCGCGAGGCGCACGAGTCGCTGGCGATCGGCATGAACCGCATGGGGGCCATGTCGAACAGCGGCGAAGGCGGCGAGGACCCCGCGCGCTACGTCCCGCTGCCCAACGGCGATTCGCGCAACAGCGCCGTGAAGCAGGTTGCCTCGGCCCGTTTCGGCGTCACAGCGGAATATCTGGCGAATGCGAAGGAACTGCAAATCAAGATCGCGCAGGGCGCCAAGCCCGGCGAGGGCGGCCATCTGCCCGGCCACAAGGTCAACGTCGAGATCGCGCAGACGCGCAACTCGACCCCCGGCGTCAGCCTGATCTCGCCGCCGCCGCATCACGACATCTACTCCATCGAAGACCTGGCGCAGTTGATCTTTGACCTGAAGAACGGCAATCCGAACGCGCGCATCAGCGTGAAGCTGGTGTCGGAAGTGGGCGTGGGCACGATCGCGGCCGGCGTGGCGAAAGGGCACGCCGACATGATTCTCATCAGCGGCGGCGACGGCGGCACCGGCGCCAGCCCGTTGTCGAGCATCAAACACGCCGGCCTGCCGTGGGAGCTGGGCCTTTCAGAGACCCATCAGACGCTGGTGAAGAACGATCTGCGCGGGCGCGTGCGTTTGCAGACCGACGGGCAGATGCGCACCGGCCGCGATGTTGCCATTGCGGCGCTGCTGGGCGCGGAAGAGTACGGCTTTGGCACGGCCTCGCTGGTGGCGCTGGGCTGCGTCATGATGCGCAAGTGCCATCTCAACTCGTGCCCGGTGGGCGTGGCAACGCAGGATCCCCGGCTGCGCGCGCGCTTCAAGGGCGCGCCAGAGCACATCGTGAATTACTTCCACTTTGTCGCCGAGGAGTTGCGCGAGATCATGGCTGCGCTGGGCTTCCGCACAGTGAACGAGATGATCGGGCGCAGCGACATGCTGAAAGTGCGCGACAACATCGAGCACTGGAAGGCGAAGACGCTCGACTTCAGCGCCATTCTGCACCAGCCTGTGGCGCCGCCCAGCGTTGCGCGCCACAAGGTGCAGGAGCAGGATCACGGCATCGATACCGTGCTCGACCGGCGCATTCTGAAAGACGTGTTGCCGGTGATCGAGGCCGGCGCCGGCGCAATCGAAAAGAGCTACCCCATTCGCAACCCGGATCGCACGACCGGCGCGATGGTGTCGTATGAGATCGCCCGGCGCTATGGCAGCAAGGGGCTGCCCGATGACTCGATCACGTTGCGCTTCACCGGATCAGCCGGCCAGAGCTTCGGCGCGTTTGCGTCAAAGGGCATGACGCTGATCCTCGAAGGCGACGCCAACGACTACGTGGGCAAGGGCCTGTCGGGCGGCAAGCTGGTGGTCTACCCGCCGCGCAACGCCACGTTCGACCCGGCCCAGAACATCATCGTCGGCAATGTGGCGTTGTATGGGGCGACCGGTGGCGAGGTGTATCTGAACGGTCTGGCCGGCGAACGCTTTGCGGTGCGCAACAGCGGCGCGCGCGCCGTGGTCGAGGGTGTGGGCGATCATGGCTGCGAGTACATGACCGGCGGCATTGTGGTGGTGCTGGGCCAGACCGGCGTGAATTTCGCGGCCGGCATGAGCGGCGGCATCGCCTATGTGTACGACCCCACACAGGACTTCGACGTGTTCTGCAACCACGACATGGTCGATCTCGATCCGCTGATCGAAGCGGAGGATGTGGAAACCGTGCGCGACATGATCGAGGCGCACTGGCGGTATACCGGCAGCCCGCGCGCGCGCTGGATGTTGGACGACTGGGACACCATCCGCCGGCTGTTTGTCAAGGTCTTCCCGATCGAGTACCGCCGCGCGCTGGGGCAGATGAAGAAGCTGGAGCGCAACGTGCGCACCCAGGCCGAGAGAGTCGAACGCATGTAGCTGGAGGACGATCATGGCGATTGAAAGGACGACGGCATTTCTGGAGATCGAACGCAAGACAGCGCCGAAGCTCAGCCCGGCGGAGCGTTTGCGGCATTATCGCGAGTTCATGCTGCGCCGAGCGCCGGAAGATTTGCAGGAGCAGGCGGCGCGCTGCATGAACTGTGGCACGCCGTTCTGCCACGGCCTGGGCTGCCCGCTGGACAACGCGATTCCCGAGTTCAACGACCTGGTGTTCAACAACCGCTGGCGCGAGGCGGCCGACATCCTGCACCTGACCAACAACTTCCCGGAGATCACCGGGCGCGTGTGCCCGGCGCTGTGCGAAGCGGCCTGCATCAACGCCATCGACGGCCAGGCGGTGTCCATTCGAGACATCGAGCTGGCGATCATCGAGAATGCGTTCGAGCAGGGGTGGGTCGAGCCGCAGCCGCCCGCTGTGCTGACCGGCAAGCGGGTTGCCATCATTGGTTCGGGGCCGGCTGGCCTGGCCGCCGCGCAACAGTTGCGCCGCGCTGGCCATCAGGTGGTGGTCTTCGAGAAAGCCGAGAAGCCGGGCGGCATTCTGCGCTACGGCATTCCTGACTTCAAGCTGGAGAAGTGGGTGCTCGACCGGCGCATCGAGCAGATGCGCGCCGAAGGCGTGTCTTTCAAGTGCCAGGTCGAGGTAGGGCAGGATGTGTCGGCGTCGTACATCGAACGGCGCTTCGACGCCCTGTGCGTCACCATCGGCGCGGGCAAGCCGCGCGATCTGACCATTCCGGGCCGCGACCTCGACGGCATTCATCTGGCGCTGGACTTCTTGACGCAGAATAACCGGCGGCTCGACGGCCTGCCGTTCGAGGGGCCGGAGATTACAGCGACAGGCAAGCGCGTGGTGGTGATCGGCGGCGGGGATACCGGCAGTGACTGCGTCGGCACATCGTTGCGACAGGGTGCGCTGAGCGTGCAGCAGATCGAGTTGCTGCCAAAGCCGCCCGACAGCCGGGCCGATGGCAATCCCTGGCCGCAGTGGCCGCTCATCCTACGCACCAGCACCTCGCACGAAGAGGGCGGCGTGCGCGACTGGTCGATCAATACGGTGCGGTTCGTGGGCGAGAACGGCCACGTCACCGGCCTGGAGTGCGTGCGTCTGGAGTGGGAGAAGACGCCGCAGGGCCAGATGAAGATGGTTCCGATCGCCGGCAGTGAGTTCACGCTGGAGGCGGATCTGGTCTTGTTGGCAATGGGTTTCGTCGGGCCGGTGCATGAGGGTCTGCTCGACAGCCTGGGGGTGGCGTATGACGCGCGCGGCAATGTCAAGACTTATGAGAACATGATG
>DAOUDB010000067.1:0-7257 GCA_034431495.1 Thermoflexales bacterium | reverse complement strand
CACCAGACAGACTACCCTTTCGAAGAACTGGCACGCGCGTGCCCCTGCGCCGGCTGCAACGAGAAGCGTGACGCGCTCGAAGCGCAGGGCATCGATCCCATCACCGGCTTTAAGCCAGAGTCGAGCGAACTGGCCGCCATCGAGCCGGTCGGTGTCTACGCCATCAACATCGTCTGGCAGGGCGGCTGCCGGTTTGGCATCTACACCTGGGAATTGCTGCTCGACCTGGAACAGCGTCATCCGGAGTGGCGGCGCCGATAGCGCCGGGCGCGCTCATCGACACAGTTTGCTCTGGTGTTCTTCGAACGTCAGTGAGAACTGATGCCCGCCGTCCTGGTTGCAGTTTGCCACGAAGTAGAGGTACTCCGTTTGGGCGGGCGCCAGCACGGCTTGAATCGATGACAGGCCCGGACTGGCGATCGGCCCCGGCGGCAGCGCTGGATTGACATACGTGTTGTAGCCGGCCGGGTCGGCGTATCGCAAATCTTCCAGCGTCAGCCCGCGCTTCCACCAGCTCTGCTGATCCGGCTGGTAGCCCAGCGCGTACTGTGTGGTGGGGTCGGCTTGCAGCGCCATGCCGATCTTCAGCCGGTTGAGGTACACGCTGGCGATGATCGGCCGCTCCTGCGGCAGCACGGCTTCACGTTCCACAATCGACGCAATGGTCAACACCTGATACGGTGTTTGCTCCTGCAAATCCGCCTGTTCCATCAGCGGCGCCACGCGCTGGCCATAGTTGTCCAGCATTTTCAGCAAGACATCCAGCGCGGTGGGATTGACCGGCAGCCGGTACGTGTCTGGAAAGAGGAATCCTTCCAGCGAGGCGTCTGCGGGCAGCCCTTGCAGGAACGGGTAGTTGTAATTCGTCCTGCGCGCCAGCCGCGTGAACTCGTCGGCGCTGATGCCCAGTTGTTGCTCCAGAAGCTCCGCCACTTCTTCCAGCCGCCGGCCTTCTGGGATGGTGATCTGCACTTCCTCGGCCATGCCGCGTTGCAGCGCCTGGGCGATTTGCGGGATGTTCATATTGGGCCGCAGCGCAAAGATGCCGGCGTTGATCTTTACGTCGAGGTCGTAGTAGCGCACATACAGGCGAAACAAGTCGCCGTCGCGCACAAGACCGGCTGATTGCAGGTTGCGCGCGATCTGGCTCACTGATTCGCCGGGGCTGACCACGAATTGCTGCGGCGTCGGGTCGTTGCTCACCGAGCGGCGCAGATCGTTGTTGCGAATCAAATCCAGGTATACGCCGATGACCGTCTTGTCCAGGCTGGATAGCCGGGTGTTGGTCAGAGTGGCGCTGTTCAGTTGCTGAGACAGCAACGAGCCAGCCAGGGCCACTGCAGCCAGCGCGGCGAGGAAAACCACCAGTCTCAGAGGGGATAGTCGGTGTCGTCTCATGCGTTGGTCAGTCTTTCTTCTTCGTTGCGGCTGGCGTCATTCGCGCCGCCGGCCCGCTCGATGCGTTCGTCCAGATATCGCTGCAAGACCACTGCCGCCGCGATGTCATCGTCGGCGATTGTATGGTCTTTGCGCCTGCGCGCGCCGATGATTTCCTGCGCGTCGCTGGTGCTGAATCGCTCGTCGAAAAAGCGCAGCGGCACTGTTACGCACGCGCGCAGGGCCTCTGCGAACTGCTGCACCTGTGCCGCCTGTTCTCCAACGGTGCCGTCGGCGTTGTAGGGAAAACCCACAATCACTTCGTCCGCCTCGAACTCGGCGATCAACTCGGCAATGCGCGTCAGCGGATTGACCCGCCGGCGGTCGATGATCTCGACCGGCCGGGCAATGATCTTTGAACTGTCGCTCACCGCGACGCCGATCCTTCGTCCGCCAATGTCCAGCCCAATGCTTCGTGCCATGCCTGTTCTACTCACGTTTGACCGTGACGCTGATCCGCAGCGTGACGAATGGCAGCCGATTGATGTAGCGCGTCAGCCAGTCCGGCCCGACCTCGATGATTGGATTGCTCCGCAGGGCGAACTTCTCCAACAGCGCCGACTGCGCCTCTCCGACGGTCTTGCCACGCACCTCGCGTTTGACCTGATTTTCGTCGATCTCGGCGCCGGCCACACCCCGGGCGACCATGAAGAAAACCGTGTTCGTTCCTGTGCCCTCCTCGGCCACGTCACCGCGTTCGATCGACACGCTCAACAGGCTAAATCCCTCCGGCACCTTCGACACCAATCCTTGGCGCGCCACGCTCGCCAGATGAGTGGGTGAAACAGCCAGCCCGGCCATCTGCAGACGCATGTTCAGCGTCACCTCGTCGGCCTGCTCAGTGATGAAACGGTCATAAGTCTCGTCCTGCACATCTGCGATGAAGAGGGTATCCGGAACGACAAATAGACCGTTGCTCGTCACATCGGGGTCTTGCCGCATCTTGTCCAGCGCCTGCATGATCAGTCTGTCCCGCAGGGCGTTGCGCGCGCGCCGATAGTCGGACTCGGTCACGGCGCGCACGGTCTCATTCGCGCCACCGCTGGTCGGCGCCTGGTTGATGACGCGCACCGCCAGCGCGGCCATGCCCTCGATGCGATTGATCTGATTGGCCGGCACGTTGCTGCCCGGCCCTCGCTCCAGCGCCTCGATGCGCGCATCGGCCCGTCCACCGCCCGGCACCTCCACATCCTGAAGCGTGACGAATCGCACTGCCACACTGGCCGACGATGTGCGGACGACGGTGTTCTTTGGCACGACGTAGGGCGTCGCCAGCAGATTGAAGAACGTGACCGTCCCCACCGATTTCGAGCGCGGCACATCTTTGGCCCCGGTGGCCGGCGTGGTGAACTGGTCTTCAACGATCACATCGACCCGCTGCGCCGGCACAATGCGCGCCGCGATATCGGGCGTCGTCGCCCGCGCGTCCAGTGTGACCGGCACGATGGTCGACACGCTCTGGCTCGACGCCGTGAGCGTGATGTGCGCGCTGGGGGTCACCAGCAGGCCGGCCCCGATCACCGCCGCCAGCGCCGCCAGCGCGACGATGACGCGCAGCCCGATCGTCAGCCAGTTGCGTTTTGGAAAGAACCGGCGCAGCGAGTCCGGCGCGAACCGGCGCGGCGGTGTGCGTCGTGTGATCGGCTCGACCTCATCGGAGGGAATCCACGCTTTTCGCAGGGCATCCTCGACGCGGGTGAACGCCACCAGGCCGACCTGCCGGGCCATCTGGCGTTGTTTCGCGTCGGGGTGCGCCACGGCGATCTCGGCGCCGTGTTGATCGCCGGCGCGTTTGATGAGCGCGTAGTCGATCTCGCGCAAGCGCAGGCCGCGCGGGTTGTCTTCGCCAGCCATCACGAGCACAACGCGATCGGCGTTGGCCCATGCGATGCGGTCGCGAATGCCCGCGGCGTCGTCGTCGGGCGAGACGTGAACGATCCTGCCGATCATGGGTGTTGGCGCTACTTGAGCGCGCTTACCAGCGCGCCTTCGATCAGGGCCGGGGCGCTGGCCAGAGCCTCATCGAGGCGACTGGCATCTTTGCCGCCGGCCTGGGCCAGGGTGGGGCGACCGCCCCCGCCGCCGCCCACGATGCGCGCAATCTCGCGGATCAGCTTGCCGGCGTCCAGACCGCGTTTGGTCAGGTCCTGGGTGACTGCGACCACCAGCGCGGGCCGCTCTGCGATGACTGCCCCAAGCACGCACACGCCGGAAGGATACTGCTCGCGGAACCAGTCTGTCATGTCGCGCAGCAAGTCGGCGTTGTCTGCTGTCACCCGCGCGCACAACACCGGGATGTCCTTGACCTGCCGGACGCCGGAGAGCACGGCGCTGAACCGGGCGCGCGCCAGTTCGCGTTGCGCCTTCTCCAGCGCCTTCTGTGTCTCGGCCAGTTGGGCTGCCAGCTTTGCGGCCTGCTCGGCCACGTGGTCTGGCGTTGTGCCCAGCGTCTGCGAGGCCATCGACAATTGTTGCGCCTGCCGCTGAGCGTACTCCAGCGCGCCGCGGCCGGTGACGGCCTCTATGCGCCGCACGCCGGCGGCCACTGCGCTCTCGTCGACGATAATCGCGCTGCCGATGTCGCCGGTGAGTTCGACATGCGTGCCGCCGCACAACTCGACGCTGAACGGCGCCTCATCCGGATTGCCCGCCTGGATGACGCGCACGACGTCGCCGTACTTTTCGCTGAACAATGCCATGGCGCCTTGCGCAATGGCATCTTTGTAAGGCATTTCTCGCGCGGTGACGGGGTAATTGCTCAGCACCGCGTCGTTCATCAGATCGGCAATCTGCTGAAGCTCATCCGCCGTCAGAGCCGACGGATGCGAGAAGTCGAAGCGCAGCCGGTCGGGCGCGACCAGCGAGCCTTGTTGTTGCACGTGCGGCCCCAGCACGGCACGCAGGGACTTGTGCAGCAGATGGGTGGCCGTGTGATTGCGCATGATCGCCCAGCGCCGCGCCTCATCGACCTGCGCGACGCAATGGGCGTCGATGCGCGGCTCGCCCCATTCCACCTCGCACACGTGAACGATCAAGCCAGGGATCGGGCGTCGCGTATCGCGCACCGTGGCGCACCATTCAGGCTGGGTCTCGTCCCGGGTTGCGGCGCAGATCATGCCGGTGTCGCTGACCTGGCCGCCGCTCTCCACATAGAAGGGCGTCTCGGCCAGCACGATCTCGACGCGCTCGCCCGGCACGGCGTGCTCGGTCATCTCGCCATCCCGCAGAATGGCGACGATGCGCGTCTCGACATTCAGTTCTCCGTAAGGATTGTGGATGACGCCGCCTTCCGGCAGCCGGCCTTCGACCTTCAGTGTCTCGGCTGCGTCACGATAAGCCTCAACCAGATCGTAGTTCGCGTCGAACTGACCGCTGGCCCGATTGCGCTCGCGCGCTGTCTGTCGCGCCGCCTGAAACCCTGCCTCGTCCACTGTGAAACCGCGCTCTTTGGCTTCATCGCGGGTGATTTCGAGCGGCAGCCCGTAGGTGTCGTAGAGCTTGAAAGCGACATCGCCGGGAATGGTGTTGGACGACGCGCCGGCCATCTGCGCCTGAGCGATGATCTCGGCCAGTTTTTCCATGCCAAGATCGAGCGTCCGAGCGAATCGCTCCTCCTCCTGGCAGATTGTGCGCAGGATGTGATCGCGCCGGTCGACCAACTCGCGGTAGTGGCCGCCCATTTTTTCTACGACCGTCTCGCTGACCTTGTGCAGAAATGGCTCGTGGAAGTTCAGTTTGCGCCCGAAACGCAAGGCGCGCCGGATGATCATACGCAGCACGTAGTTGCGTCCCTCGTTGCCAGGCAGCACGCCGTCGGCGATGAGGAACGAAGCGGCGCGCACGTGGTCTGCGATCACGCGGTAGGCCACATATTGCTCGCGGCGCTGGGCGTCGGTCTGGCCGGCCAGGTTTTGAATGGTGTCGAGAATTGGCAGAAACAGATCGGTGTCGTAGTTCGACTGGCCGTGTTGGAGGATGCGCACCAGCCGTTCGAAGCCCAGACCGGTGTCGACGCCGGTGCGGGGTAGGGGGGTGAGCTTGCCGCTGCTGTCGCGGTTGAATTGCATGAACACCAGGTTCCAAATCTCGACAGTGGTCTGGTCGTTGTCGGAGTTGACGCGATCGGCGGTGTTGTCTTCCTTCTTGTCCCCGGTGAAGTAATGCAGTTCCGAGTTGGGACCGCAGGGGCCGGTGTCGCCCATCTGCCAAAAATTGTCTTTCTCGCCGAAGCGCAGGATACGCGACCGGCTGACGCCGACCTTCTGCCACAGTTGTTCCGATTCGTCGTCCTCGCGGAAAATCGTGAACCAGAGCCGATCCAGATCCAGGTCATATTCGGTTGTGATCAGTTCGAGGGCGAACTTCATGGCGTCGGCCTTGAAGTAGTCGCCGAAGGAGAAATTGCCCAGCATCTCGAAGAACGTGTGATGACGCGGGCTGGGGCCGACCTCTTCCAGATCATTATGCTTGCCGCTGACGCGCATCACCTTCTGAGCCGTCACGGCGCGGGTGTAGTCGCGCTTCTCCAGGCCGAGAAACACATTCTTGAACTGATTCATGCCGGCGTTGGTGAACAAAATGGTCTTGTCGCCGTGGGGAATCAACGACGACGACGGCACCTCGGCATGTCCATTGCGCGCAAAGTAGTCTATATAGGTTCTGCGAATCTGGTTGCTCAGCATAGGCCGACCATTATATGTGTAAACCCCCTGCCTGACTTCGCTTGAATCGCGCAGTTTGACGATAGTCGCCGGCTTCGGTATAATCCTCCCGCTCGATTAACGAGTATCAGTGATTTCAGTTCTGCATTAAGCAGAGGAGGAACAGGTATACCACCGCCCAGAACTCAATATACGCAGCAGTTTCGTATCAACGAACAGATTCGGATCCCGCAGATTCGGCTGATCGCTGCCGATGGCTCAAACAAGGGCGTTGTCGACACGCGCGAAGCTCTGCACATGGCTCGTGTGCAGCACCTCGACCTGATCGAGGTCGCCCCGAATGCGGATCCGCCTGTATGCCGGATCTTTGACTACGGCAAGTTCATCTACGAGCGCGAGAAAAAAGAGCGCGAGGCCAAGCGAAGCCAGAAGGTCTTCGAAGTCAAGGGTGTCCGGCTGCGCCCAAAGACAACCGAGCATCACGCCTACTTCAAGATGCGCGCTGCGCGCCGCTTCCTGGAGCAGGGCAACAAAGTTAAGGTGATGATCCGGTTCAAGGGGCGCGAGGATCAAATCCCGCACGTCGCTCAGCGCATGCTGGAAAAGATCGTGCAGGACTGTTCAGATATTGCGGTCCTGGAGCAGGGCCCGAGCATGGAGGGCAAAACAATGCTCATCGTGCTGGCGCCTACGGCGGCCACCCTGGCGGCTGCCAATTCCAAGGCAACCCAGGCTCGCATTCAGAAGGAACTGGAAGAAGACAAAGCCAAGGGCTACGTTGAAGAGGAAGACGAGGACGAGGCGGACACTGAGGACGAAGATGAAGCGGAGACTCCTGCTGCGCCTGCCCGCCTGACGCCGGATCAGGAGCGGGCTGCCCAGAAAGCCAGGAACCGCAAGAAGAAGGACAACGAGCGCAGAATGGAGCAGTACGAGTTGCCGTAGCGCTCGAAACAACGAATCGGAAAGACACCATGCCCAAGATCAAGACTCATAAGTCAACGTCAAAGCGATTTCGATTGACCGGTGGCGGCAAGTTGATGCGAACCCGTCTGGGCAAGAGCCACTTGCGCCGGAAGAAGTCGAAGCGCGTGAAGGCCGAGTTGGCAGAGATGCACGAGGTCAGCCTCACATCGCAGGTCAAGCGCATCCGAACGCT
>DAOUDB010000066.1:0-2588 GCA_034431495.1 Thermoflexales bacterium | reverse complement strand
TTTGTGGATGTAACACCTGCCCGGCTGGAGCGGGGAGACAGGGATTCGAACCCTGGGTGCACTTTTTAGGCGCACAACCGCTTAGCAGGCGAACAGGAAAACAGGCCGAAAATCCCGGCAAATCCGGGCGAGTTTGGGCGCGTGGCCAGTTCGTGGCCAAATCTCAGCGATGCCTACAGGGTGACACTGTATGGCATCGCGCCAGCAAAATCACGAAGGGACCGTCAACCGTCAGCCCAACGGCCACTGGCGGGCACGGCTGATGGTGAACGGTGTCCGGCGGACACAGGTCACGGGTACCGAACGCGAGGCGTATGGCCTGCTTCGGCGCTGGCAGCGTGAAGCGGCCACGGACGGCGGCCTGGCATCCTCAGTCGGGCGTACCCTGTCCGACTTGGCCCGCGACTGGTTGGCTACAGCGGACCTGCGCGAGACTACCCGGCGACACTACGCCGACCAGTTGCGGCTACACGTTCTGCCGGACCTGAGCAGCGTCAAGCTGGAGCGCCTGACCCCCAACCGAATCCAACGGCTGTATGCCACCCTGACGCCGGCGACGGCGGCGCATGTCCATCGCATTCTCCATCGGGCGTTCGATGTGGCTGTCCGCTGGCGCTGGATGGGCTACAACCCCTGCGACTTGGTAGAGCGGCCCCACCACCGCGCCAAGCGTGTCGAGCCGTGGACGGCTGAGCAACTGCGACAGTTCCTCGCCGGCAGCGCCGACCATCCGCTAGGCCCCCTGTTCATCGTGTTGGCAACGTCCGGCTTGCGCCTGGGCGAGGCCCTGGCTTTGCGCTGGCAGGATGTCGGCATCGGCGGCGCAGCCATCAACGTCAACGGCACGTTGAGGCGGGCCTATGGCCTGACTGTGCGGAATGAACCCAAGACACAGGCCGGATTTCGGACCGTGCTACTACCGTCTGCCGCAATCGAGGCGCTGTCACGTCAACGCCAGAACGCCGGAAACGATGCGACCGAGGACGGCTATATCTTCGCCACGACCCCGCGCGCGGTGCAGAAGGCAATGGCGGCCCTATGTGACCGGTTGGCCCTGCCCCATCTCAGCCCGCACGGTCTGCGACACCTTCATGCTTCGCTATTGCTGGCTGACGGCGTACCCCTGCCCGAAGTGTCGCAACGACTGGGCCATGCTAATTCCGGCATCACGTTGTCGATTTACTCACATGCCGTGCGAGGTCAAGGCGCGGCAGTGGCAGCCATTCAACGCGCCGTGGAGGCGATGCCATGAGAGCGCTGCAAACCCGCGAACAGAAACCCACCAACCGCGAAGCTGACTTCGTGGATGGCGAGTGGCGCGTCATCCGACCGTCACAAACACCGGCGCATCGACCGACCGAGACGACAACGCCCACGCCGGTAACAGGAACAGCGGCGATAGCGGCACCGCGCTGGCTGCTCATGCTGGCCGTCCTTGCAGTGATTGCGCTGGCAGGTGTGGCCGTGTTGCTCATCTGCATGATGAGCGAGGCCGGGCGCGCTGTCGTCATCGCGGGATTGTCCGGCTTTGCCATCGGCAGCGCATGTAGCGCCGTGCCGTGCCTGGTTGTGCCGAAGCTGAGGGAGTGAGGGATATGGATTTTCCGCCAAGCAGTCAGATATTCATGGCCGGCCTGCTATGTCTGGTTGTGCTGACCATCTTTGGCGTCGGCCTATTCGTTTGGTGGACGCGCGGGCGCGGGAGGAATAAGCAATGATGCGGGGAATAGGTAACTTGCTTGTCGTGCTGGCCGTCGTCGCGGCGGTGGGCTTTGGTGTGATTGCGGCCATCCGCGCCGTGTTCGGCGGCTTGTTCGATGGGCTGTCATCATCGAAGTTGGCTGACTTGGCAACGCTGGCCGTTGTGTTCGCCGCGTTCGTCGTGCTGGTTGTGCGCTCCGGCGATTGGGCCGGCGCGCTTATCTGGCGCGGGCGAACGTCACAACCGAAACAAGACGCGCCAGTGATTGACACGACCTGGCGCGAACTCCCCAACTATCAACAGCCGATGGCACAGTTGCCAGCGCCCCGCACGATTCGCGTGCCTGTCTACTCCGCGATGGGCAAGCCTCAGCCGATGGGCGCACCCATGGCAACAGCGACAAGCGCACCTGCCCCTGAGACTGTGCTGGAGTCGTTCACGCGGGACAACGAAGGCCGGACAGTTAAGCTCGAAGTGAGCTATCGCTACTTGCTCCGCTTCGCATCGCTCAAAGGGCCATCGCGTGATGAGTGGACAGGCAGGCCGGCGGCGTTCTATCAGTGTCAGAAGTTTTTCAACGCTCACGGCTTCCTCAAACCGAACGGGCGAACGCTCGTCTGGAAAGACGAATACCCGATAGAGTCGCGTAAGTCCTGGCTCTACCAGTTCGAGCCAGGCGCGCGAGAGATTGAGCACTCCCCCACCCTGACAGATGAGGGAACAGCCGGCGAATCGCTGTAACCGTGTCACACGTAACACGTTACAGGGAACAGCGGAACATCTACGTTTTCCGAGGTAACAGCATGACGAAGCACGCACACACCCAGAAGGACATCACGCTATATGAACCTATCCAGTTGAGGCTCACGGGCCACAACCACCAGCG
>DAOUDB010000065.1:0-5298 GCA_034431495.1 Thermoflexales bacterium | reverse complement strand
CCGCCGGCGCGCCCACACCCTCCGACATCGTCCACACCCCGCACCCGCGCGCCTCGAACTGAAACACCCCCGGCTCGATCTCCACCACCACGCTGGCCGCGCCGTAATGATTGTCGATCAACTCCTGCGCAGCCGTCGACTTCGCCCAGTAGCACTTCTGGCCGGCCCCGTTCGAGCGCCAGCGCCCCGGCGCCATGTTCAGACCCACGATGTACACGCCATCCTTCTTCGGCGCGCGCTGCTTCGCTTCGGGTAGCGCCGGCAGATTGTTCGTGTCAAGCATTACCCACGCGCCACAACCGTTGGTGTAGAACTCAAAGTCACCCGGCCGGATCAACACCGCCCCGCCGGCAAAACCATATTCGTTATCCAGCAAGTCCTGCGTGATCGTCTGGCGCGCCCAGTAACAGCGCGCCCCCTGGCCGGTTGACCACCACAGACCCGGCGCAATATCCAACCCCACCACATAGAAGCCGTCCTTCTTCGGCATAGTTGCCATCGCGCAGTTGCGCCGCCGGCGCAGTCTCGACTACGCCAGGCGTGGCGCGCCCATACACATTCTGCGCATTGCCGGCCACAATCGCCACTGCGACCATCGCTACCCCAACCATCCTGCTCATTCCCCTTGTCATCGTCTCTCAGGCGGATCGCATCCGCGCTGCCTCCTGTTGTGCCCGCCGGCCCTTCATGGAGCCGGCCCTTTTCATCATGCATTCATCCACATCCGCCGGCCATCCTACTGCGCCGGCTGCCATGACGCCTCATCACGCACGACGAAATTTCTCCTCAGCGATGTGGATGCAACCGCCGGCCACATCCACTACCATCCTTCCCAGAAATGATCTGGCAACGGCCCAAAATGCTCGCGCACAAACTGAGCGTCCACCTTGTCCGTCGGCTGCAAGTTCCACGCCGCGCGGCACTCCTGCCGGATCACCTGTTGATGCGAGTTGACCGTCGTCACCGCCACGTGCAGGCGCTTTGCCACCGCAGCCGCCTGCGCGCCGGGGCGGGCGAATTCGCGCAGCACGGCGCGCTGGCGCGGCGTCAGCCGGCGCATCACCTGCCGGCAGCGCTGCTCGTCCTGCGCCGACAACCACTGCCGGCCGGCAGACAGAATCTGATCGGGCGATTGCAGCGCCGCCTGTTGCAGACCCGGAATGAACAACCCCAGCGGCAACACCGGCACCGGGATCAGGGACACGCCTCCCGCTGCGGAGGCTGGCTCTGTCACGTGCATGATCTCCCCTTCGCCGGCTGCCTCGCGCAGGGCCGGCGGCGTGTACAGATGCCAGCAGCGATCCTGCGGCGTCAGCAGCACCGTCGCCGCCGACAACGCTTGCAGCGCAATCAGACGCGGCCCGCCTGTCATGCACAGATGGATGCCATAGCCCTCCGCACGCAGTGTGCCGATCAACCGATGCAACGTCATCCAGATCGCCTCAGGCGCGGCGGGATCGTCGATCGAGTCGATGGGCCGGCCTTTGATAGCCGCATACGTGCCCTGTGCGGCGGGCGGCGGGGCATGGATGGGCACCGACTCGAAGCGCGGCGCCGATTTGCCATAGGTCACGCGCAGATCCGCCTGCAATTTGTCCAGGGATTGTTGAATACGGGGATCCTGGGCAGACAGGTGCACCACACACACACGTTGAACCCGAACGCCGGCCGCCAGCAGCGCATCCAGCGCAAACGTCACCACCTGTGGCTTGCCGCCCAGGGTTGCGATCAATGCAGATGGCGCTGGATGTGACACCGGAGACAAATGTCAACCCCCTGTTGATTCGTCGCACAAAGATTCTATTCCATTCGCGCTTCCGCGCAACTTCACACAGGCGAGTATCATGTGGCATCACTGGAATTGCTACGGTTATATGAACTCATTCCCGGCTATTCTGATTGGCGGCCCGCCGCACTCTGGCAAAAGCACACTGGCCTATAGCGTCAGCCAGGCTCTGCGCCGGCGACAGATCGCACACTACCTGTTGCGCGCCGCGCCCGACGGCGAAGGCGACTGGACACACGAGTTGCAGAATGCCGCCGTGCAACCAGTGCGCTTCAAAGGCAACTGGACACAGCATTGGGTCGATGTGACCTGCCGCGATGTCGCGCAGCGCACACTGCCCCTGCTGGTCGATGTGGGAGGCAAACCCACGCCAGAGCAGCAAGCCATCTTCGACCAGTGCACCCACGCCATTGTGATCGCCGCCAAAGACGAAGATCGCACTCGCTGGGTCGAGATGACACAGGCGCACAATTTGCTGCTGCTCGCCAATCTGCGCTCCACGCTTGACGCGCTGCCACCGCTTGAAACCGACGCGCACGACGCCAACAGCCCGCTCATCGGCGCGGTCAACGGCCTCGACCGCCAAGCGCCGGCGCCCGGCGGCCTGTTCGAGGCGCTGGTCGAGCGAGTGGCAAGTCTGTTCGCGCCCTTCACCGAGGACGAAGTGTTGCGCATCCATCTCTCGCGCGCGCCATTTCAGGCCGGCACACCTTGTTCTGCCGGCGTTCATGTGGCGCACTTCCGCGACCTGCACCGCGCACTGCACCCTGGCGATCCATCCGGCCGTTTTCAGCTCGACGACGATATTGCGCCCGCGCTGGCCTTGATCCCGGCCGATAGACCCATCGCGCTGTATGGCCGCGCGCCAATTCGCCTGGTGGCTGCCATTGCCGCGCAACGCAACGTGCACTGGCAGTTCGACGTGCGCCTGGGCTGGTTGAAGGCGCTACAGCCGAAGGTATGTGCGCCGGGCGACCTCTCCTATCTCGAACACCCCGATCTGATGATCGAGGCGGTCGAGAACGCGCCCGACACCACCACGTTGATCGTGCGCGGCAAAGACCTGTATCTCGACTATGAGGCGCTGCTGAACTTGCGGCTACCCTGGATCGCGCCAGAGCGGCGGGTAGTTGTAGGCGGGCCGGACGGCGGCAAGCTGCCGCAGTGGCTGACCGCCGGCATTGTTGCCGCCTACCGTTCGTGCGCCGGCGTAGAAGCCTGGCAACCCCAACCCTGAATCCCTGAATCACAAATCCAAAATCCGAAAGAGTCCATTGCCCTTGACCGTGTGCTTGCCCACGTGCGCGATTTCACCCCAGCGCAGCAGCGGCACAAAAGGGGCAAAATCGCCGGCGGTATCTGCCTCGAATGTCACCTGACCGGCAAACCCGCTCAAGCCGGTGGGGGCCTGCTGGCGCGCGCTGTAACCGTTCAGCGACACCCAGCGCGTGTTGTCGAGAGAGACGCGCACGGCGTCGGCGCGGCGCAACAGGTCGTTCTTCTCCTCGCGCGTGGCCGGCAGACACGGCAACACAGCCGGGCCGGCCTGCGAGCCGGCATACTGGCTCAACTCACTCAGCCGCTCGATCAGCCGGTGAATGAGAACGTTGAACTGCGGGGCGAGCAGCGGCTGTTTGTTGGCGCGCAGCGTGGCGGGCGTGAGAAAAGCCAGCGAGAGCGCCCGGCCGGCCGGCTGAGGCATGGCCATCACGTGCGCATGGGTAATGGGCAGATCGGGCACGCGCACCAGTTGATCGCCGGCTACATACACGGCCTGCGTCTGGCCGGTGAAGGGATTCTCGGCCCACACCCGGGCCAGCTCGAAGCGGCCCCGCCCGCGCCCCAGGCCGGCTGCCTCGGCGCGCTTCAGCGCCAGGATGACGTAGGGGAAAAGCTCCATCGCCCGCGCGTACAAGGTCAGGCCAAACACAAATGCACTGCCGGGCGGGAGCGTGATCTCGCCGCGCGAATCGACGCTGCCGCCAGAGAGCAGGTCGGCCCACACGGGCGGCTCGATGGTGTAGGGCCGGGGCACATCCTGGCCGCGCGCGCTGTCATCGTCGAGAGTGGCCATCAGAAAGCGCACGGGGTCGTTGGGCAGGAATTCGAGATGTTGCGAGCCGGCGTGGTGCACGGGGCCGGTCAGGCCCATCAGCGCGCGATACAGCATGCCGCGCAGCGCGCTGCCGGTGTGGGCAGCCAGCGCGAGCGGGTCGCGGGCCACCAGCTCGAAACGCAGCCGGTGGGCGGTGAAAGGAAGCGGGAAAGATTCAGCAGACACGCAAGTATCCTCCATGCGGATCAAAGGGATTGACGGCGTCAGCCTGAGCGAATCACGCTCAAGTCCAGGCCGAGGCCGGCATCGCCGTCATCGTAGGGCACATCGACCACGATCGGATAGGCGCCAGGGGCGCTGCGCAGCCGCCGGGCTTGCACAATCTGTTTGTACTGCCCACTGCGGATGGAGACGAGCAATTCCTGCGCGCGCAGCGGCTCAGACTCTATGAGGGCGTGATACTCGTCGAGGAATCGTATGGGCAGCACATCTACGCCGTCGAAAGCGTCGTAGAACAGGGACTCTTTGTCTTCGTCACTGTCGAACGGGCGCAGCTCGCGAATCAGCGTTTCGGCGAACTCTGTGGCAGCGTGTTCATATTGCGCAAGCCACTTGCGCCGGATGGCATCCGTATAAATCGCATCCAGCCATGCGCCAATGCGATCCTCCTGCACAGGCTTGCCCGTCTCGCGCGCCAGGATTGCCAGCGTTGCCCGCACCAGGGCACTGTCGTACACACGTTGACCGGTATCGGGCTGATCGAACACGTATGCCGGGGCCAGATCAGCCTGCAACCGCCGGCGATTGACGCGCCCGAAACGTTGCACCAGCGCTTCCAGCGGCGCAGGGTCGGTGAAGATAGTATCCAGGTCGATGTCCAGACTGACTTCCACCACTTGAGTCGCTACCAGCACTATTTTGCGACGAGACTGACTGTGTGAGCCGGCAGCCTGTCGCACGACTTCCTCGCGCTTCAAGCGATCGCGCCCATTCAAGCGCCCGTGCAGCAGCACCACCTCCACGTCGGGCACGTCGTGCGCGATGGTCTGCGCAGCCTGTTGCGCGCGCGCAACGGTATTGCAGCACACCAGCACGGTCTTATCGGCGCGGATGGCGTCGAGAACATGCGCCCAGTTGCGCGGAGCGAAAAGTTCGCCAGACAACAGATGCAGGCGATGCCGGCAAAAGTCCTGATACAGATTCGGGTCCGCCTCGATCAGCGTTGGCGATCCAAGCGCATCATCCAGTTTGGCGCGGATGAGCGCGGGGAATGTGGCCGACATGATGAAGAACTGCGCGCCATGATGCACCCGCAGATAACGCAGCGTTTCCACAATCAGGGCCAATCGCTGCGGCTCGTAGGCGTGAATTTCGTCGAAGATGAACGCAGCGTTGTGAAAGTCAGCCAGCATGCCTTCGTAGCCTTTCAGCCGATAGGCCGCCTTCAGCATCTGAT
>DAOUDB010000064.1:0-56903 GCA_034431495.1 Thermoflexales bacterium | reverse complement strand
CCGACTGGCAAAACCTGAACGGCGCATGGGACTTCGAGATCGACTACGGATTGTCTGGCCTGGAGCGTGGACTGCAGCAGGGCAAGCTGTTCGCCGGCACGATCACCGTGCCTTTCTGCCCTGAGAGCGAGCTGTCCGGCATCGGTGACAAGGACTTCATGGCCGGCGTGTGGTACCGGCGCGCGTTCACCCTGCCCGAGGACTGGCAGGGCAAACGCATTCTGCTGCACTTTGGCGCAGTGGACTACGCCGCAACGGTGTGGGTCAATGGGCAGTTGGCCGGCCGGCATCTGGGCGGCTATGCCTCCTTCACGCTCGAGATCACGCCTTACCTCGCCCCCGGCCAGAACACGCTGACCGTTTTCGCCGCCGACGACACGCGCAGCCCCTTGCAGCCCACCGGCAAGCAGTCCGACCGCTACGAGTCCTACGCCTGCTTCTACACCCGCACCACCGGCATCTGGCAAACCGTGTGGCTCGAGGCCGTCCCCGCCACCTATCTGCGCCGGCCGCGCTACTTCACAGACCCCAACTGGGGCAGCCTGACCGTCCACATCGGCGTCGACGGCCCTGCCGAGGGGTTGACCCTGCGCGCGGCGGTCTCGGCTGAGGGGGCGCCTGTGTGCCAGACCGACATGCCCATCAGCGCCAACGGGCAGTGCGCCTTCACGCTGACCATTCCTGGCCCGCGTCTGTGGCAGCCGGGTGATCCCTTCCTGTACGACATCACGTTCACCCTGTGGCAGGGCGATCGCCTGATCGACCGAGCCGAGAGTTACTTCGGGTTGCGCGATGTGCGCATCACCGGCAAGCGTGTGCTCATCAACAACCGCTCGATCTTTCAGCGACTGATTCTGGATCAGGGCTTCTACCCCGACGGCATCTACACCGCGCCAAGCGACGACGCGCTGCGCCGGGACATCGAACTATCCATGACCATGGGCTTCAATGGCGCCCGGCTGCACCAGAAGGTGTTCGAGGAGCGCTTCCTGTACTGGGCCGACCGGCTGGGCTATCTGGTGTGGGGCGAATTCCCCAGTTGGGGCATCGACACGGCGCACCCGCAGGCGCTGGAGCGTTTCCTGCCGGAGTGGGTCGAAGTGGTCGAGCGCGACTTCAATCACCCCTCCATCATCGGCTGGTGCCCCTTCAACGAAACGCCCACCCGTCAAAATCCGGAACTCCTGCGCGCAGTTTACCGCATCACCAAGACAC
Source organism: Thermoflexales bacterium (assembly GCA_034431495.1). Lineage (GTDB taxonomy): Bacteria > Chloroflexota > Anaerolineae > J036 > Brachytrichaceae > Roseilinea. Next base: position 55,688 of record DAOUDB010000064.1, on the reverse strand, counting down.
TCGACCAGACGCGGCCCGTCATCGACGCCAGCGGCTACGTGCATGTGGAGACCGACATTTACGACTGTCACAACTACGAACAAGATCCAGCCCGCTTCGCGCAGACCTACGAGCTATTTAAGTTGACCGGCGAAGACGCCTGGCGCAACTTCCCCCAGCACGATGCGCCGTACCAGGGTCAGCCCTACTTCGTCTCTGAATACGGCGGCATCTGGTGGAACCCCGGCCAGTCCGACGACAAGAGCTGGGGCTATGGCAACCGCCCGCGCAACGCCGAGGAATTCCTGGCACGCTACAAGGCGCTGACCGAAACGCTGCTCTTCAACCCGAACATGTTCGGCTTCTGCTACACGCAGCTCACCGATGTCGAGCAGGAGGTGAACGGGCTGTACACCTACCAGCGCGCGCCCAAGTTCGACCCGGCCATCATCCGGCAGATCAACGCCCAAAAAGCGGCGATCGAAGACTGAGGATGACACGGCCTCAACTCGACACGCTGGACGACTACCGGCAACGGTTCTGCGACGCGACCTATTGGGCGCCCTATGTGCGCAGGGTGTGCGAGCGGCATGGTTTTGTGCCATGCCGCTCCATCGAGTCGCGCGTGCCGGGCACCTGCCCGGTGTTCATCGTCGATGAGCGCTGGGTGGTGAAACTGTATGGCCGGCTTTTCGGCGGCGGCGCATCGTTCGAGGTCGAACGGGCCGCCAACGAGATCGTCGCGCGGGACCCGGCCCTTGCCGCTCCCAGGGTGGTCGCGCAGGGCAGTCTGTACGCGCCGGGCAGCGCATGGCACTGGCCTTACCTGATCTTTGAGTACGTGGCGGGCATCAGCCTCAGTCAGACGCGCGAAGCTGTCTCATTCGACAACAAACTGGCGCTGGCGCATGAGATCGGACAGATGGTTCGCCGGCTGCATGGTCTGCCCCTGCCCGCTGCGGGGCCGCTGCGGGCGACATGGGACGCCTTTGCCACGCAATTGGTGCAATCGCGCCGGGAGTGCGCCGGCCACTTGCGCGCGCGCAACGCATTGCCGGCGCATCTCATCGACCAGATCGAGCATTACCTGCCGCCCCCCTCCGCTTTGCTCGATCGGGCACACCCGCCCTGTCTGGTGCATGCCGACCTGACGGCCGACCACGTGCTGGGCCGGGCCGGCCCCGATGGCGTATGGCACATGCTGGCATTGATCGATTTCGGAGACGTTGTGGCCGGCGATCCGGCATACGATCTGGTCGCATTGCACATCGACCTGTTTGGCTGCGACAGGCGGCTGTTGCGCGCCTACCTTCACGGCTATGACGCGCCAAAGCCCGACCCGGACTTCGCGCGCAAAGCGATGGCCATGACACTACTGCATCGGTTCAACGCCGAGATTCTGGGGGCCGTAATGCAACATGAAGAGGCGGCGCGCTGCGCCACGCTCGAGGAACTGGCAGCATGGCTGTGGGATATGTCGGCAAGCAGCAACGCCGATCACGCTGCGCCATGAGGCTGGCCCGGCGTCAACCCGCGCCGGCTTTCACCACAGGCTTCGAGCGACGAATGGCAAACACGGCGCAGGCGAGAAAGAGCAGCACTGCCGTTACATTGAACAACCCACCCCACTTCCACCACAATGGCGCCATAACCAGATCGCCGATCACCCGCACCAACAAACCCAGGTGCAGCAATGCCAGCGGCGCAAATAGCACAGGGTGATAGAACACCGGAAAGCGCAACACCGCCGGCAGCACGATGGGCGCGTGCCCAAAGATCATCGAGAAAACGAACCCCAGAAAGATCGCGTGCATCGCCGCGTCGTAGATCAGCCCCTGGGTGTAGGATGCGCCAAACACCACGAACAACGCGCCAGCAACGATCAACCACGTATAGCCCAACAGCAGGCAGGCGGCGATGAACCTGGGCAATTGCGAGGTGCGCAGGGTGCGGCGCGCCACATCGTAGCGCAACAACCAGACGCCCAGCGCAATCAGGCCGATGCCCATCAACCGCAAGCCGATATCGAATGCGACGAGCGTTCCGGCCAGGCCGGCCACAAAAAGTCCGGTTGCCACATTGAACAGCCGGCGCACGCCCGGCCTCAATCGCAACACTGCCGACAACTCCAGCCGCTCGCCGGCGATGGTGAGAATGAGGAAGCCGAACCACCACGGCACGATGTGTGACATCGGCAAGCCGGCCAGCCACAATGCATTGCCGATCAGCCATAGCGCCGCCCCCATGCCCATCACTGCGCTATCGAGCGTCGGGCGCAGGCGATAGATCAACACAAACACGGCCACAAGCCCAACGCCGGCCAGCGTCATCAACCCGCGCGAAACGACATCGGGCAGGCCGGCCAGCAGCGCCAGCGCGCCGAGGCCGGAGGCCAGCGGCCCCAGATAGGGCCAGCCGCGTTGCAGCGCAATCGCGCGCTCCAGCCCGATGAGCGTTCCGAGGAAACCGCCCACCATCAGCCCGCCATGCTGGCCAACGAATGAGCCGGACACCAGCGGCAGACTCCAGCCGGTTCGCATGAGCGCCGCCGCCAGCGCAGCCAATAACGCCAGGGCGCCCATCGCCAGCAACGGGATGCGCAGCCGCGCGGGAGAAGCATGGTCAGATGTTGCCGGGTTCATCGAGATGTCGCTCACTTCCGGCAGACGATAGCCCACCCGGACAGAAGCGTCTTTGCACCAGCGCAAACGACATGGGTACAATCACCTGAAGCCCTTTGCTGTGGGCAGGATGACGACCCGTGAACGACCACGATCTGCGGCAGGCCATGCAGGCCACTCTGGACGGCAAGCAGCCCAGCCATGCGCTGCTGCGGCTGTTCCTGGATCACGCCGGCTGGCATGTGCCGGCAGCGCGCGATGAGCGCGGGCAGATTGCGCTGTTGCGGCTGAAGGATGGCGCAGGGCAGCGCTATTTATTTCTATGCACAGACAGACGCGCCTATGCCGACTGCTCAGCGATGGTCGGCGCGGGGGTGTTGGGCGAACATTTCATCACCATCGCCGGCGACGAGTTGTTCGCCAATCTGCCCGACGAAGTGAACATCCTCCGTGTCAATGCGTACTCGCCGCCCGAACTGCACTATCGTGGCGATCAGATCCCGGCGTTGCGGCAATGGGCGCGCGCTGTGAAAGTGGAGCGCACACTCGCCACACCGCAGCCCGATCTCAGTCTGGTCAAGCACTTCGACGCGTTTTACATCGTGATGCAACAACTCCCCGACGGTGGGCGCGCGCTCACCCTGGCCCCCGACAAGCGCGGGCGCAAACTGGCAGCCGTATTCACCGCGCCGGATACACTGGACGCGTTCCTGCGCGATCGGGGCGACGGCGGCCTGCAGTTCGAGCCGCAGACGGTGAGGACTTCAGGAGAAATTCTATTCGACGATTTGCAAAGCCTGCCGATCGACGGCATTGTGTTCAACTGCGCCGGGCCGGTGGCACCGCGCCTGTTTGTGGCCGGCTTCGCCAAGGCGGTTATGGCAGCGTGATGGGATTCGCGCAGCCGGCCGGCGCGTTCAAGGGATGTGGTTTCAGATCACGAGGAGTCTCAGATGACCGAGCAAACGCAGACCGAACAACAATCAACGCCCCAGCAGGAACTGGCGCAGATCATCGAATCGGCCCGACGGATGGGCGTCGAGATCGACGAGGAGGAGGCGCTGCAATGGCTGGCGGCGATGGCCGTCGGGCACAGCGCCGACGCGGTGGAATATGACATGCGCTCGGGCGTCTTCGGCCACAAGATCACCATGCTCGACTTCAGCCCGGCCGAGCTGGCGCACTTCCGCGAGGTGGGCCGGCTGGTGGAGATCTACGACGAGCCGGGCGTCGTTGAGACGGCGCTTTCGCTGTCCGGGTCGGCGGCGCAATCTAAAGTGCAAACCTACCCCGGCGATGCCGACTACTTCGAGCGGGTCAACATCCGCGCGCCCTCGCGCGAGGAAGCCTGTCGCATCCTGGCGCGCGTGCTGCGCGAGAAAGCCCTCAGCACACTCAAAGGCCCGACATATCAGTTGATCCAGGTACGCTTCGGCAATTTCCCCTACGAGGTGATGCGCAACGGGCGCAAGATGAAGGCCGGCAGTTCCATCGGCTGGACGGCGGAAGAAGTGCAGGCCGGGCGTGTCCAAGTCACCCGCCCCGATGGCGCACAGGCAACTATCACATGGGACGAGGTGGCCCAGGACCCCGGCTGGTGCAAGATGGACTGGATCATCGCCGAGCCGCAGCACGGCCGGCTGGCTAACGCCAGCAACATGTTCGACGTGACGTGGGAGGCCCCTGACGGCGCCATCACGCCGCTGGATGGCTATCTGGACCCATACTTCCAGGAAGTCTATCTGGAGGCGGAGTCGATACCCATCTTTGCCAAACTGGCTAAACAGGTTGCGGCAGATGCCGTGGATCACTACATCGGTCAGCTTGAAAAGGAAGTGCGCAAGTATCTGGCCGAAGACGTGAACTATGGCAAGGTCGCCAAACGGCTGTACAACATCTTCCGCCTGAACGGACAGTATGTCGAGGCGGCCTATGTGCGCGAGCTGTTCGACGAGCCGGCAGCCGCGCTCTATCAGGGCTGGGCGCTGATACGCTCACTGGATGAGGCTTTGCATCTTGGGCAAGATATGGCGCTCGAAAACCTGATCGCACAGGCCGATCAACTCATCTTCACTGTGATCGATGCGTTGGAAGGCGAAGAGGAGAAAGTGATCGCCGGCCGCCTGCTACAACTCCGCAAAGCATTGTCGCTGCGACAGACCGGCCAAGCTTTTGTGGATCTGGCTGAATTGGCGCGCAGCGAACTGATCGACATCGCCAACGACTTCTTCCGCGACCGGCTGCTGGCCGTGCCGTCGATTCGGGCATATATAGACCGACTGGCCAGGGACACGGGATCGTCTCGAACTGGCTAAGATCCCGTTGCAGCAGGCGCTCAGGGGTTAGCCCTCTCGGAAAAGTCCGACCTCTATTGGCAAGGGAGAAAACAGGATGAACAACCACGAGCGAGTCATTGCGGCGCTGAATCATCAGCAGCCGGACAGAACGCCGTACAACATCGGTTTCACGCAGGTGGCGCACGCCAAAATGGCGGATTACTACGGCGACCCGCACTTCGAAGACAAGCTGGGCAATTGTCTGGCGATCACCACATGCGAGCCTGAGGGCGGATGGCGAGAAGTCGCGCCCGAGATCTGGGAAGATCAATGGGGTGTGCGCTGGAACCGCAGCGTGGACAAGGATATCGGCGTGGTGTGCAACCGGCTGGTCACTGCCGACACTGTGAAGACGCTTCAGCCGCCAGACGCCGGCGACTCGTCACGCTACGCCCACTATGCAGATTGGATCGCCAACCACCCGGACAGGTTTATTGTGGTGGAACTTGGGTTCAGTTTGTTCGAGCGGGCCTGGACACTGGCCGGCATGGAAAACGTGCTAATGTGGATGGTGGAAGACAAAGCGACCATTCATGCGCTACTCGACAAGATTCTGGACTTCAACTTGCAGGTGATCCGGCGCGCGTGTGCCTACCCCATCGACGCCATGCTTTTCGGCGACGATTGGGGCCAACAGCGCGGCGTCATCATGGGGCCAAAGCTGTGGCGCGAATTCATCAAGCCCAGAGTCCGCCAGATGTATCAGACGGTCCACGACCATGGCAAGCACGTCTTCATTCACTCGTGCGGCAAAGTGGACGAACTGTTCCCCGATCTGATCGAATGCGGCGTGAATGTGTTCAATCCATTCCAGCCCGAAGTGATCGACGTCTTCGAGGCCAAGCGCAAATATGGTGACGCACTGGGCTTCTATGGCGGGATCAGCACCCAGCGCACGTTGCCCTATGGCAGTGTTCAGGCAGTAAAGGATGAGGTGCGCCGGCTGATCGACGGCGTTGGCAAGAACGGTGGATACATCGCCGCGCCGGCTCATGCCATCCCCGCCGACGCCAAAGCCGAAAACATTGCCGCCATGATCGACGTTCTGCAAAATCAGTGATATGCCGCCGCAGGGTGAGGCGCGGCTGTCTCACCCTGTTTTCCCACTCACCATCCTCTCAGGGAATCCTTACCTGTCACTCACCCTCTCGCTCGTTATTCTCATCAGACTGCCCGCACAGATTCACGCGAAGCTAATAGGCGCGTGGAGTATTGACGCTTTGTGCGACGCCGCTTCACGATGGCTGCGTCAGACTGAAGGGCAGACTCACCATATATCACGCCATGATGGAATAAGGAGTGAAGAGAGATGAAGCAACCAGCAGCGTATCGGATGATGATCGGGGGCGTCCTTGCCGGCGCCATGTTGCTCAGCGCCTGTGGCGCCGCCCCAACGCCGGCGCCGACCGCAACGACACCCCCGCAACCCACAGCGGCCCCAACGGCAACCACAGCGGAAAGCGCCGCCCCGGCTGGAGCAACCGCTGCCCCCGAGCCGGCAGCCGCCGGCGCGTCCACCATCACCCTGAAGATCGTCCCGGATGAAAGCAAAGCTTCGTATGCGGTGGACGAAACGTTCCTCAACCAGAACAACCGGCTGGTCACAGCCGTTGGCGTGACCACGATCGTCAACGGCGACATCACGCTTGATCCGCAGTCCCCCGCCAACACCACCGTGGGTGAAATCACCGTCGATATCAGCGCGCTCAAGTCAGACAGCGACCGTCGCGACGGCGCCATTCGCCGCGACTGGCTGGAATCGGCAAAGTACCCGATCGCCAAATTCGTCCCCACGGCCTATGAAGGGCTGCCCGCCAGCTATGAGATCGGGCAGGAGCTGACGTTCAAGATGACCGGCGACATGACCGTGCGCGACACAACCATCCCGGTCACCTGGGACGTGGTGGCGCGCTATGACGGCAGCCAGCTTGTGGGCACGGCCACGACTCAGATCAAGATGAGCAGCTTCAACTTTACAGCGCCGAATATCGCCGGCATTCTGCGCGCCGAGGACGACGCCAAACTGACGCTGGAGTTTGTGGCGCGGTGAGGCGAGACGAGATGGCAGATGACAGCTGTCAGAGCTGAAGGGGGCAACCCAACTTTTCACGGCAAACTCTCTCTTCCATAGGAAGGGAGGGTTTGCTTCAACGGATGAAGGCTGCTTCGCGTCGCGCCAGGGCATCATCGATGCGCAGGCGGTGCGCCAGCAGCGTATTGGCCGGCAACTGCTGCGGGTCGAAGAAGCCCAGCTCGCGCCCTTCGTCCGATCCGCTGAGCGCGCCGCCTTCGACGACGCATTCGAAGCACACATTGACGAATTGAACCATGTCGCCGTTGGGATACGAGGCAATGCTGTAGCGCGCCGGGTCAGAGTACACACCGATCAGCCGTTTGACCGATACGCGCAGGCCGGTCTCCTCGAACACCTCGCGGACGACGGTGTGCGCAATTGACTCGCCGATTTCAGCGCGCCCGCCGGGAATGCCCCAGTGCTGGTTGTCGGCGCGCAGCATGAGCAGCACACGCCCGGCATCATCGAAAATGACGGCGCTGGCCGAAGCAAGCAGACGGTCAGGCCGGCGCGATACCGGCGCGCCAGTCCAGTCAAGCAGCGAAGACGGTGGATTCATCATAGATCGATTCAGTCCACCGGCAGCCCGTCATCACAACAGCGCAGAATGATAGACTGCCGGCCAGAACAATGAACAGCCGCATAGCCACACACATTCCAGAACACTGCGCAGACATGGTTGCGCCGATGCGCGCAGCGCACGCGGACATCCTGAGCGCCCTGCAGCGGCACGGCATCACCTTTCCCGATTATCCGCCGCTCGACCGGCCCGGCAACCCGCGTGGGGTCGGCGCTGCCTGCGCCTATCCAATGCAGGGCGTGCTGAAATATCACGGCATGACCGACTGGGTGTGGCGCATCGCCTACCTGCCCAGCATTTCAGTGTGCAACGACGCTGCCTACACGCTGACACTGGTCGAGTTTGACCCCGATCTGCCGGACGATGTGGCGATCATCGGCGGGGTGACAGCAACCGGCCGCGACCTGGAGCGTGTGAAGCAAAGTCTGGATGCGGTGCGGCGCGCCGCCCATTTGACAGCACGGGCGCGCGTCACATCCAGGAACGTGGCGCGCGGCGGCAAGACAGGCAAGGGGTTGGGCACCAGCGCGTCGGGATCGGCTGCGCTGGCTATGGCGGCCATCGCAGCGGCGCTGGGGCCAGAGGCCACCCTGAACACGCGCTTTGTGAGCAGCGTGGCGCGCCTGCTGGCCGGCTCCGGTTGCCGCAGTGCCACCGGCGGCGTGTCGCTGTGGCTGTCTTACCCCGGCATCGCGCCAGAGGACAGTTTTGCCGTGCGGCTCGACAACGCCAATCAGCTCGCCGACATGCGCCTCATCACTATACCGATCGATTCCCGCATCGGCCTGAAGACCGAACTCGTTCACGCCGACGCGCCAAACAGCCCGCTCTTCAAGTGCTGGATGTTGAACCGGCGCGCTGAGACATTGCGCTGCATCGATGCTGTGCAAGCCGGCGACTGGCAGACGGTGGGCCGGCTGGCCGAACTGGACAGCATCCAGTTGCACGCAGTCACGATGACCGGCAGTGAAGACGACAAGATCTTTGCCTGGGAGCCGGAGAACCTGACGGTGTTCCGCGCCTGCAACGATCTGCGGGCGAAGGGGGCGCCGGTGTACGCCTCGACTGACACGGGGCCGACAGTGGTGCTGCTCACTCACCGCGACACCGTTGATCGTGTGGCATCGCACATGCGAGCATTGGGATTCGACGCAATTGAGGGCAATATCGCAGGGCCGGCGCATCTGGTGGATGTGGGCCGGGCCAGACAGGAGCTGGCGCGCTGATCGAACTATTTCCACTGCGCCCGCCCCCGGCGATAATTGGCGCACACATCCGATCGCGAACAGCCATTCATCCAGCCAACATGGAGGTTCAACATGCCAGAGGTAGACGGTGTAGGCTACAGCGAAACCACGCCACTGAAACTCGAACACCTCTCAAAGATCATTCGCATGCATTTGGCTGTGACGCAAGCGGTGCTCCGCAAGAACGCGCGCTACCACCAACACTATCGGTATATCGATCTGACAGCCGGCAAGGGGTATTCACCAGACGATCAGCCGGGCAGCCCGCTGGTTTTTCTGGAACATGCCGAGTCAGACCAGATGACATTCCCCTACTACGCCCATTTTCTGGAGATGAATCCAAAGAACGTGGAAGAACTGGAGACGGCGATCAACAATGAAACGACACGGCGTGGCTGGCGATGTCAGCATGTGCGCGTTCATAAGGGCCAGTATCAGAAGATCGTTCCGACGATTCTGACCGCAAGTGTCGATGCCAATGAGCTGGGTCTGGTTTTCGTCGATCCCAGCGGGGATCTGCCGGACTTCGAGACGCTGCAATACATCGCGGAGAAACGGCCCAGGATGGAGGTCTTGATCTACATCTCCACGACTAACATCAAGCGGCTGTACCAGCACACGCACAAATTGCTCTCTGACTACATGGCAGAGATCGGCAAAGCTTACTGGCTCGTTCGCAAACCAATACCCTGGGATCGTCACAAGTGGACATTCCTGCTGGGCAGCAACACCAATCTGTTCAAGAGCTATAAGGGGATCGACTTCTTGAGGCTGGATTCGGACGAGGCCCAGAGATTTTTCCCGACGCTGAACCTGACCGCCCAGCAGCGTCGTGAACAAAACCAGCCACGACTGCTGGATGCAGAGCATCCAGAAACATAGAACGGGTGTGCTAAGATAAGGCATGGTTGCGCCGGCATGTGTGATGAGAGAGGCGAGAGATGGCGACTTCCAGCATTGAATGGACTGAATCCACCTGGAACCCGCTTACCGGTTGCTCGAAGATCAGCCCTGGATGCCAGCATTGCTATGCTGAGCGCATGGCGCGCCGGTTGCAGGCCATGGGACACCCTCACTACACAAATGGTTTCAGATTGACACTGCATGAACACGCGCTCGAATTACCCCTGCGTTGGCGCAAGCCGCAAACGATCTTCGTCAATTCGATGAGCGACCTGTTTCACAAGGATGTTCCGCTCGAATTCATTCAGCGCGTCTTCGACGTAATGCGCCGCGCGCATTGGCACAGGTTCCAGGTGTTGACCAAGCGCGCCGAGCGCCTGGCTGAATTGAGCGCCAGCGTGACCTGGCCCGGCAACATCTGGATGGGTGTCAGTGTCGAGAATCAACGCTACATTTCCCGCATCGATTGCCTGCGCAAGACCGGCGCCGCGATCAAGTTTCTGTCTCTGGAACCGCTGCTTGGACCGTTGCCTGGCCTTGACTTGCAAGGCATCGATTGGGTGATTGTCGGCGGTGAATCCGGCCCCGGCGCGCGACCTGTTCAGGAATCCTGGGTGCTGACTATTCGAGACCAGTGCCGGCGCGCCGGCGTGCCGTTTTTCTTCAAGCAATGGGGAGGCGTGAACAAGAAGAAGGCGGGGCGGGAATTGCGGGGCCGGATATGGAATGAGATGCCAGCGGCGGGTCTCGGCCTCCCGATACAACAAGCCACAGGATGACGCAACCAGCGTTTGCGATTCACAGGGCGCTACGCTTTGACCGCCACCACACCAAACGCCTCGTTGCGAGGAATGACGCGCGCGAACCCGGCTTGTTGCAGGCGTTCCACCACCCCGCGCGCCACACGGCTGCCCGATTTGCTGTCAAGATCGCCGATGTAGTGAAAGACGCGCCCCCCCGGCTGAAGCACGCGCCACATCTCCCGGTAGAAATCGGTTGAATACAGGTCGCCGGCCAGCGCAAAAGTGGGCGGGTCGTGAATCACGCGCGCGAAGGACGCCTCTTCAAACTGTGCGATCACCTCGGCGCTGTCGCCAATGATCTGCCGGATATTGGGAGCCTCGAACAACCGCCGCGACCACGGATTCTGACGGGCGATCTCCTGCGCGGCCGGGTCCAGTTCGATGGTCACCACTTCGCCGGCTGCTTTGGCCGCCTCGATGGCGGTGTAGCCCAGGCCGGTGCAGGTGTCCAGCGCGCGGCCCCGTGTCAATGAGACAGCCTTGATCTTGCTGAGTGTGTCGCGCTGCGGATCGGTGCCCTTGATGCGGTGCATCGGCAGGCCCGACACCAGCATGGTGGGCGCGCCGGTCGTTGGGTACAGGCTGTAGTGACGCTGAGTCAACGCGGAGAACGCCTGAATCTTGCGAATGCTTCCATCGGCCTCGACGGCAAAGCAACTGGATTCGGCAGCAGCAATCTCTTCGAGACAGACCCACGACAGATGCGCGCCGCCGGGCAAGATGAGGCCGCCATCATCGATCTCTGCTTCCTGCATGCTGAGGCCGAGGTCGAGTGACAGAGCCACCCTGGATCGCTCGTGTCGGCGAGCAGCCAGCGCCGGCCCGACCTGGACAAATGACAGGACGATGGGCGCGCCGTGGAACATGCCGCGATTGTAATGCCGGGTTGCGCAGCAGCCGTCAGTCGTCGATAGCCAGCAAGGTGAGATGACACGGCTGCGCGCGGATCACTCGCTTACCTGCTCAAGGTACCCCGGACCGGCGTCAATAAACCCGAACGCCAAAACAGTCAGCGTTTGTCAGTGTCCTCGGCGTTCGATGCTTCTGAAACGCGCGGTATCCGACCCGATTCGAACTCCAGATAGGCCAGCAGAAAATCGTCCAGCGCGCCGGCCAGAACCTTGCCGGGCTGGGTGCTGCTGAAGTGAGTGCGCAAATCCTTGACCAGATGCTGCTTGAACACGCTATACGTCCTGACCTGATCGCGGAGCGGCATCAGCCCATCGGCGTCGGGTGGTTCAGCAGATGCCATCTGTGCCGGCCCGCGCGCCGCCAGCGCCACCACATAGCGCGCGGCCAGCGGCTCGATCGCCTCTGGCGCCAGATTGTTGCGCCATACGATGACACGGCCGGTCAACTGCTTGAGTGGCGTAACGGTCGCGCTGCGGGTCAGGCGCTCGACCAGAGAGGCCGGCTCGCGCATGGGCCGTGTCTCTACCTTCACCTCGCGTGCCGGGTTGCGAATGGCAGTCACGCCGGCCGGCAGCACCTCTACGCGCGCCCACACTGTCAGCCGCGCGCCGGTGCGCTTCCCCGGCGCAGCCATCGTCAGCCGGTGCGAGCCGGTCTCGCCTTTCAACAAGGCGTATGCCCCAAACCCATCGATATATAGCAGTGCCTCGCGAATGCCAACGGCGCGCGCGCCGCCTTCACCGCCATCCACCGTATGCTCGTGCAATACCGTCACTTCAAAGCCGCGCGACTCGGCCCAGGCCATATACATGCGAGCCAGGTCGCGCGCCCACTCGCAGGCCGGCGCGCTGAACTGGCCGGCCTCATCGACCACCGCCTGCACTACCACAAATGCCGCGCCCCGGTCTTCCGGCTCGCGCAAACAGAACACCAACTCTGCCAGCGGAAGTTCGCGCGCCAGGTCACGGCAGCATTGATCCGCCTCGGTCAACGCTTCGGCGCGTTCTGCCGCGCGCCGGCGGGCGCCGGCGGGGATCACCTCGACGCGGGTCAGCGCTTCGGCGCATTGATCGCGCAACTGACGCGCGTGCTCCACCTGATCCACGCGCTGCGACGCGGCGTTCATCTCTTCGATCTGCGCGGCGGCTGCGTCGGCGTCCTGCCAGAACTCCGGCTCGCCAATGCGATCCATCATGCGCGCCACGCGCTCCTTCAGTTCGGCAATACCGTGCTGCTCGATCAGCCGGTCGAGGCGCGCGCTCAACACATCGAGGCGCGCTTTCAACTCTTTCGCACTTGCCAGGGCAACAGGGCCGGCCGGAAGGGTTGCCGGCAGGTCAGCCTCGCCGGCCTCGTCGGGGCGCTCATCCAACAAGCCGACGACGATCTCGCCGTTGCGGGCAAACAGCCGGACGGTCGCGCCCGGCTCGATGCGCTTGCGGGCAATCTGGCGCGCCAGCGGATACGTGATGCTGCGCTCGATCTGCCGCTTGAGATAGCGCGCGCCAAATTGCAGGTCATAGCCGCGCTCCACCATGAGATCGATGGCGCTGTCATCCACGCTCACGCGCAGTCGGCGGCGCTGAATGCCGTCGCGGGCGATCACCTCGCTGATCTCGCGCTGCGCAATCTGGCGCGTCACGTGGCGCGAGAGCGGCTTGAAGAAGCACACCGCGTCCAGTCGGTTGATGAACTCCGGCTGGAAATACGACTCGCTGGCGCGCATCACTGCCCGCTCGGCATCCTCGAGTGGATCAACCAGCTTGAAGCCAAGGCCGGCGCCCACCAGTCGCGCGCCGAGGTTGGACGTGAGCACGATGATCATGTTGCGCAAATTCAGCTCTTCGCCCTGGCCGTTGATCAGAATGCCCTCGTCGAACAACTGGAGGAAACGCTGATTGACCAGCGGGCTGGCTTTCTCGAACTCGTCGAGCAGCAACACGGCGAACGTCTGACCGGTCAGTTGCATCCACAGACGACCCTGGCGCTCCGACTCTGTGTCGCCCCACGGGTCTCCGAAGAGCGTGCGCATGGTCCAGTCTTCAGCGTAATCGCCCATATTGAAGCGGACGATGCGCTCGGCCCCGCTGAACAGATATTGCGCCAGCGCCTTCACCAGTTCGGTCTTGCCGACGCCGGTCGGACCAAGAAAGAGAAAGACGCCCATCGGGCGCAGCGGGTTGTTCAAGCGCGCGCGCGCCAGCGCGATCATGCGCAGCACCGCTTCGACCGCCGCCTCCTGCCCGAACACGCGCCGGGTCAGAAAGGCGCGCGCTTCGGGTTCGTCGTAAGGGGCGTCGTCGCTGACCAGAAACTCAGGCAGGCCGCTGCGCTGAATGAAGCGCCGGCGCACTTCAGCGCGGGTCACTGCTGTGCCAGCAGCAGCATCGAACGTGGCCAGGGTATCCTTGAGCAGATCGAGGATGGGGCCGGGCAGCGCCTCATTGACCTGAAAGCGCACCGCCAGGTCAAGCGCCTCTTCAAGGGCGTCGTCGGCCACATTGATCTCGTGGATGATCTCCAGATCATCCCGCGCCCGGCGCGCCACATCCATCGCTGGGTCGCGTGGCAGCGCGTCGACGTGAACGAGTGAGAACAGGCTCTTCAGGCTGGTGCGTTCGGCAAAAGCGGTCTCCATCGCGCGCTGCCGCGCCTCGAACAACAGACGGGGGCGCGCGCCATACATCAGGTCACTCACAATCTGAACCAGGTCCGGGTTATTGTCATCGGGCGGCGTGCCCATACCGACGGCAACGTGAAAGTCGCGCACGAACAGGATGACAGGCGCTTTGGCCAGTTGGGGCAGACATTCGCCCAGCCGCGCGGCGAGATTGACGGGCGGGCCAAAGGCGCTGAGCAGGCGCGTGGGCGTGGTCTCGAACACGCGCAGGTTGCGCAGCGCGTCGGGGCATTCGCCGCGCGCGATGCGGTTGGCCACATGGTGTGCCAGCGCGGTCTTGCCACTACGCGGCGCCCCAATCAGCATCGGACACAACGAGCCGGGAGACGCCAGCGCGCGCAACACGTCATCCACCTCACGGTCGCGCCCATAGGCGGTGGGGAGCTTGCCGGCGAGGGCCAGCGCGGTCAGATCGATGGCGAAGGTGTTCAGCGCATTCAGGGCATCGGCTTGGGAATCGGGAGATGCTGTATCCATTCGGGTTTAGTCCTGATGACGATGAGGGCGGCGCGTCCTCGGATGGGCAGTCAATCCTGGAATTGAAACTGTGCCAGCGCAGCAATGGCGCGCCGGAGACTCGCAGAGTTGGCCGCTGCCGCATCCGCGTTCCAGGATTGCTCCACAAACTCGATCAACGCCCCGTTGTAGTCCGGGCCGACAACAGCCGTGCTGCCGGGGCGAGGGACAATAGCTTCTCGCAATGTCCGTGAGCGGCACCTGCGCGCCAGATTCACAAGGAATTGTTTGGGATCACTCAAGACGTCCGGGGTCAGGGGAATTTTCGACGCAGCCACGCCCAGGTATTTGGCGAACGCTTCTCGATGCGCAAGCAGCCAGGCTTCGACTTCTCGAACTGCGACGCGAAAAACCAGGTTGGGATGCTTCGAGCACTGCAGCCAATCGGCAACCAGACAAGGCGGGCACTCCGCTTGATCCAGATCGACCAATACGACGAAAGGCGCCGCCCTAGCCGCATTGTTGAAGCCGCGAATGGTTTTCCTGAGATAGCCAAAACCGCCCCTTGAGTAACTGTGCCGCACCACGAGATCATTGCGCGTCTGTTGAATGGTCGCGCGCAACACGGCGTCACTGAGAGCGTCCTCAACGGCAATATCGACGAAGAGCATGACGGCTTACTCGTCAAGTCCGAGTTTCAGTTGGCCGAACTTCTCTATTCCCTCCGGCGCAGTTCTTTCGAGGATCGCATCGGCGACTGTGTTCCCACCCTCAAGCAGCAGGCGAACATCCTTCAGGCTGGAAGCAGCGTCTATTCGTGTGCCATCCGGCCCCGGCGTGAGCAGCAATGCCTCTTCGCCGCCGATCCCTCTGTCGGACAACAGGTCAAAGCTGTGAGTGCTGATAATCACCTGGCGTCTCTTCTGGCGTTGCAGACGATAGATGATGGCCGGCAATTTGCGGACAATCGCCGCGTTCAGTGAAAGCTCCGGCTCCTCCAACAGCAGCAGCGAATCGCTCTCCAGGAGAGACCACAGGAGTCCGATCAGTCTCAGGGTGCCGTCAGAGAACTGGTCTTCGCGCTGTTTTGCGCCGTGCGGACGCCAGTGCTCGTAGAGTGCTTCGAGATGCGGCACGCCACGCTCATCTTTGACCTCGGCAAGCTGCTTCAGTTGAGGCACCGCCAGCCGCAACGCCTGTTCAATGCGCCTCAGCCTCGACCTCCTCGTCTTTTCGGGTGTGCGCGCCACACGCTCCAGAAAGCTGCGCCCGAATGGATCGTCCGGCAGACCTGCGTTCGGAAACGCTTCGGGATACCTGAGCAACTGCGGGATGAGGTGCAGATAGAGCGTTGATCTCAGAAAGCCGGCGATCTCGCGGAATTGCGCATTCGCGTTTACCTGTTCCAGGTATGTCTGCGTCAAACGGAGTTCATCCCGGCGATCTTCGTCATTGGGGCGGTCGACAATCTGTTCTTCGCCTCGCCAGACGCGCTCGTACACCAGAGCAGGATGACGGTGGCCGCGCACTTCCTGCCGGATTCCAAGCGCATATCTCCACAAAGGCGTCGGCGAGTCCGGCTCCGCCAGAGTCACATCGATTTCAACATTGGGATATCGGCGCGCCGCCAGGCAGCGGATTTTTGACAGTCCACCCCGGCTGCTTACAGCTTCCTGCAAGCCGTGCCGGGCCACATCGCGCAGAAAACGAAAAGCGTCGAGGAAATTCGATTTGCCGGACGCATTGGGACCGACCACAAACACCCGCTCGCCCAGATTCACATCGGCCTTTTGAAAGTTGCGCCAATTGGCGAGAAAGATGCGGGAGACGATCATGTGATAGTTCTCTATCAAATCGGCGAGTGTGACAGCGTCAGTATAGCAGCGCCTGTGGCGCAATCACTGCTAACACCCAGCGCCACACCCACAACGACGCCATGCCGGCCACAATCGTCAGCAACAGGTTGCGGCTGCGCCACGCTACGCCGGCTGACACCACGCCGGCCACCAGAAACGCATTGGTGTAATCCATCATGATCCGGCCATCGCTGTCGAACAGGATGGCCGGGACGACGATAGCCGTCAACACCGCCGCCGGCACAAACTTCAACGCGCGCAACACGGGCTGCGGCAGGGGCATGCGGCCCACCAGCAGCAACACCGGGTAACGCACCACAAACGTGACCAGCGCCATGCCGGCAATCCACACCCACTCACTCATCGATGACTACCTCCGCGCTTGCAGGACGCGCCTCTTCCGTTGCCGGCCACACCGCCTCGGCAGCCATGCCGGCCACAATGCCGGCCAGCGCCGCGATCAACAAGCCGATCTGGTTTGGCAAGCTATGCGCCGCAACTGCCGTGGCCCCCGCCACGCCGGCAGCCGCCAGCGCCGGCTTGTTGCGGATGAACTGCGCCAGCATACCGATGAACGTCACCACCAGCGCAAAATCCAGCCCCCACGCGCGCGGGTTTGGAATCGACTGGCCGGCAATCAGACCAATCCACGTGCAAAGCTGCCAGTTGGCATACATGAACAGCGCCGACCCCAGGTGATACCAGTGCTTGTGCGGCGATCCATCGGCCCGGCTGTAACGCGAGACAACCACCACGTAGGTCTCGTCGGTCAGCCAGAAGCCCAGCGGCGCCAGCCAACGTTGCGGCAGATGCTTCATATGCGGCGCCAGCGAAGCGGCATACAGGGCATGACGCAGATTCACCACAAACGTGGTGACCACGATCACCAGCGCGCCGGCCCCGCCCCCCACCAACCCGGCCGCAATGAATTGCGCCGAGCCGGCGAACACAAACGCCGACATCGCCATCGTCCCGCCCACGCTGACGCCGCTGGTCACGGCCACCGCGCCGAAGATGACGCCAAACGGGATCGTGCCGACGATGAGCGGGAAGGTATCCCTCGCCCCGGCCCACAGCTCGGCCAGCCGGGTCGGATGAGGATGTGGTTGCGTCATGCCGGCTCGATTTGGATGTATAGACGCTTGTTGATCTTTCCCTTGCTCTTATAGTCGGTCACGCGAATGCGCCCGACCTCCGACGTGTTGCGCACGTGCGTGCCGCCGTCGGCCTGCACATCCAGCCCGGCAATTTCCACCACGCGCACGAACTGAATGCCCTCGGGCAGCAAGTTGATCTTGGTGCGAATCAGGTCGGGGATTTGAAACGCCTCTGCGCGCGGCAGGATGGCGACTCGCACCGGCCGGGCAGCTTCGATCTCCCTGTTCACGGCCGCCTCAACCTGCTGCACGAAATCCTTGTGCAACGTTTCGAATTCGAAGTCCATGCGGCCCTGCAGCGGCTCCATGTTGCCGCCGGTCACATGCGCGCCAAAATCACGGAAGATGATGCCGCACAGGATATGCAGCGCAGTGTGCGTCCGCATGAGTTGATAGCGGCGCGTCCAGTCGATCTGGCCCTGCGCCAGGGCGCCGGCCTCTGGTGCGGGCACATCGCCGCCCAGCACGTGCGCCACATCATCGCCGGATTTCTGCGCGCGCAGCACCGGATACGCGACGCCGGCAATGGTCAACACACCCACATCGCATGGCTGACCGCCACCGCCGGGATAGAACGCTGTGCGGTCGAGGGTCACACTGCGCGCCGCGCCATCCACGGCCATCACCGTCGCTTCGAAGGTCTGAAGATAACTATCGGTCTGATACAGCAATTCGCTCATGACAGTTCCGTCCTGCGGGCGGCCGGCCTGTACTCAAGCGGAATCCAACGCCGGCCCTGCGGCCCTGTGTACACCGTTTGCGGTTGGAGCATGCGATTGGCGCGCCGCTGTTCGAGGCAATGCGCCACCCAGCCGGCTGCGCGCGCCACGGCAAATGTGGGCGTGAACAACTCGGCCGGCAAGCCGGCGCCGTGCATCAGTAGACTGGCGTAGAACTCGACGTTGGCGTACAGGCGACGCCCCGGCTTGTGCGCTGCCAACAGCCGCACCGCCACTTCCTCCACCCGGCGCGCCAGCGCATAGGTCGCCATGTCCTGTTGCGCTTGATAGACCGCCTGCGCCGCCGCTGCCAGCACGTCGCAGCGCGGATCGCGCACCTTGTAGTCACGATGACCGAAGCCCATCAGCCGTTCCCCGCGCGCCAGCCTGTCGCGCAAGCTGGATTCGACGCGCTCGGGCCGGCCAATCTCCAGCACCATGCGCAGGGTAGGCCCCGGCGCGCCGCCGTGCAGCGGCCCCTTCAGTGCGCCCACTGCGCCGGCCACCGCCGCGACCACATCTGATTGCGTGGACATGATGACCCGCGCGGCAAACGTGGACGCGCTGATGCCATGATCGATCAGCGTGACCAGATACGTTTCGACTGCCTTCACGCGCCCGGCGTTCGGTAGTTGCCCATCCAGCATGTAGAGATAGTTGGCAGTGTGGCCCAGATCGGCGCGCGGGGCGATCGGGTCATGGCCGTTCAACAATCGCCAATACGCCGCGACCAGCGTTGGGAAACGGGCAACAAGGGTCATCGGCGCATCATCCTGCGCGACGCCCAATCCCAGCGTGCCCACAGCCATGCCAATGGCGTCCATGGGCGTCACGCGCTCGCCGGCGCACGCCTTCAGCAGCTCAAGGCTGGCCGGGTGCAACGCGCGACGGGATGCCAACTCGCCTGCGAACGCAGACAACGCCGGCGCGTCCGGGAGTTCGCCATGCCAGAGCAGATACGCGGCTTCCTCATAGGTCGCACGCCCGGCCAGTTCTTCGATCGGGTAGCCGCGAATAGCAAGCCGGCCGGCCTCCCCATCCACGCTACTCAACTGCGTCTGCCTCACGATCGTGGTCAACTCATCCTGTGCGCTCACGTTCCCCGGCTCCGATATGTGACGATGATCGCCACAGCCAGCACCACGATTGCTGAAGCAATCAGCGTCTCGATGGTCAACAACTCTCCGGCTAGCGCCCAGCCCAGAAACACCGCCACCACCGGGTTGACGTAGGCATATGTGGCAACACGAGACGGCTCGATCCGCTTAACCAGCCACACAAACGCGGTGAAGGCGACGATGCCGCCGGCGATCACCAGATATACATAGGCCGCGACCGAGCGCAACGAGATGGCTTCAAGATTCAGGCGCAGCCAATCGCCATTCAGCACCGACACGACAAATACCATGCTGCTGCCGGCCAGCGCCTGAATGCCGGTGTCCATCAGCGGCGACTGGGGATGATCGGCATGCCGCGAGAAGACCGACCCGCCGGCCCATGCCAGCGAGGCTGCCACCACCAGCGCCATACCAAACAACTCGACCGCGCTGCCGTCGGGGAGTCTGGCCGGGCCAATGAGCAACACAACGCCGACAAAGCCCAGTGCCACGCCGGCCATCACGCCGCGATTGGGTTTGCTGCCGCCGGGCCGCAGCCAGTCGATGACGGCCACCCAGGCCGGCGTGGTCGCCACCAGCAGCGCCACCAGGCTGGAGGGGACATGTCGTTGTTCGGCCCACACCACCCCACCGTTGCCGAGGAAAAGCAGGCACGCGCCGATCATGGCTGCATGCGCCCATTGCCGGCGCGTGGGCCAGGGCGCCCCGCGAAAGCGCGCCCACGCCACCAGCATTGCGCCCGATAGCAGGAAGCGCGAACTCGCCATGGCAAACGGGGGCATCGTTTCGATGGCGAAGCGGATGCCCAGGTAGGTGGACCCCCAGATGATGTACAACGCCGCAAACGCCAGAATGACTTGCCAGCGGGCATAGGCAGGCCCGGCTTTCTGGCCGGCCACGGGGGCAGGCGTAGTCCGAGCGGGCGCAGTCCAAGCGGACACAGTCCGAATGATCGATGCTTTCATGAAACCGCCAGTCGCGCGCCGCGCAGCGTAGACTGATAACACAGACAGGGTCGGCACGGACCAGGCTCGCACAGCCGGGATGGCCGATGGGCGTGGCGCACAATGGCGGGATTGTAGCAAAGGAAGGCTGACTCCCTTTTCAGGAAGTCAGCCTTTGCGGACGAAGTTCGCTATGTCGGCAGGCTTTAGCCTGCACACAGCGGAATCAGCGCATGGCGATCGGGATATACACCTTTGCCATCTGGACGATCACCGTGGCCTGGTTGGCCGGGTTCTCAGCGTCGTAGTAGGTGTACACGCCCTCGGCGACGAGTTGCCGCACATAGTAGTCGCCCATGTCGAGCAGGCCGCTATCCCAGGCATCTGCGCTACTGGCAGACACAGTTTGAGGTACCAGCGCGTCCGCCGCCGACGCCTCACCCGCCGTCGGGATCAGGCTGGTGGACGTTCTGGGCGTCGTGTCCGTGTTCAGCCAGGCAATCACCGCGCCGGGCCGTACGACAAGCACGGTCGGCTCGAATCCCTCCGGCCCGATGGTTACAGTGTAGTTCGGCGTCTGAGCCACGATGGGTGTCATGGGCACATCGCGCGTCACAGGCTCACTCGACACGACAATGTCCCAACTACGATATGGCTGGAAGCCGGGCTTGCTGACCTGAAGCTGGTACGTTCCGGGTGGCGTGAAGAAGCTGAAGCGCCCGTCCGCGCCGGTCGTCTGCGGATTGACCTGACTATACAGATCGGCCGGCCACTGGCTGTAGGTGTTCGCGCTGCCGCCGGCCTGCGCCGGCTGAGCCACGTAACACATGACCGTGGCGTTCTGCAATGGCGCTGCCGCACCCTGCAACAGGTTGTACACCACACCCAGCGGGTCGATCATCACCCGGCCATCCGAGCAGCGGCGGATCAGATTGCACGTCACGCACAGCGTGAGGTTCTGGCCGGCCAGCGTGACCGCCGGGCCGGTGGTGAACGTCGCCTCATATGTCTGATCGCCATCGGCGTCTGTCAACGTTACCTCGCCCAGACCGGGGACGTTCAGCGTCACAGTCGCGTTCGGATCGGCACAGCACACATGCACGCTCACGGTGTAGGTTCGAGTGGGCTGCAAGCGCACGATCCAACCCGACTCATCCAGCCGGCCCTCGCGGTCGCGTGGGATGAGGATACGCCCATGATCGTCCACAAAGCGCAGCGTGATCGGGCTCCAGGTCAGTTCGCTATCGACGATGATGCGCACGATCGGCGACCGCTCGCTGGACAATTCGCCAAAGCGCGCGACGGCGTAGATCTCGTGGCTGCCGTCGTCCAACGTTGCCTCATAAGACCAGTTGCCATCGTCGCTGGAAAAGACCGTGCCGGCCAGCGCGTTGTCGATGTACACATCGACTTCGGCGCCCGGCTGCGCGCGACCCGCGACGGTGAGCGTGCCGGTGCAGCTTGTGCCGGGGATGGGCCAGACGATGACCGGCGGCAGCAGCGGGATAGTCAGCGTCACCACGTCGGTGTTGTTGGCATCGGTCACATCATTGCTGCTGTAGATCCTGACGGTGTTGGTGAAAACTGTGCCGGGCGGTGTGGTGATCGGGGCGCGGGTTTTGAGGCCGATGAAGCCGGCCTGGCCCGGCTCGAGCGCGCCGACGGTGAAGGTGATCACACCCGCGCTTGCGGTGCTGCTCAGTTGCGGGACCGTTCGCACATCCACGTTGCGCAGATCACCCTCATAGGCATCGACGATGACGACATTCTCGGCAGTCGAACCGCCCAGATTGCGATACTCCACGCGCCAGTCCAGGTTCCAGATCACGTCACCGGCTGCGTTCGTTCGCGGCAGCACGATGCCATGTTTGTTCACCGCCGCATCGGCCTCGCCCTGGCCGGGCGGCGCGAAGCGAATCAGGTAATCTTCTGTTTCACCCAAGCGGAAGGGGATGGGATAGCCCCGGCCATCGCCATACGCGCAGCTCGAGCCGGCGCAACCGGCGGGCAGCGTCTTGTTCGACGGGCGCTCGCTGAGCGTGACGCGCAACCAGGCCGGCCGGGTCACCATGTCGGTCGGCCATGGTACCGGCCCGCTGGTCGGCACAATCACAGTGTGCAAGCCGGGGCCGAGCGTAGCCAGATTAACCGGAAAATCGACAACGATGTGCTCGCGGGCCGGCACAGGATTGACATCGGGCGAGACCGGGCACTGGAAGGCATCAGCCCAGTCGCCATCCCGATTCCCATCCAGCCAGACATTGACAAAGGCAACCCGGCTGGCTGTGGTGGTCAGTACCGCCATCACCGCCGGATCGATGCTCAGCAGCACCGGGATACGTGCCGGCTGGCAATTGCTGAAGACAAGCGTGGCCGGACGGATGCCATCATCGTGCTTGTCGAGATTGGCCGCGCGTGCCGGTGGGCGAATGTTGTTCACACCGTCGGCGTCAAAACCGATATCGGCTTCCTCTTCGAGGCTGACTGCCGTGCCAAGATGCAACAACCTGGGCATCTGATGACTGGGGCCGGGCGGGTCGCCGGCAATGCCACTGTGGAATACCGTCGGGTAGTTGGCCGTGATGAAAGCAGACGCCGACGGGGCGGGATAGGCCGGCATCGGTAGGCCGAAATGGTTGGTGCTATCCGGCGCATCGCCCAGGTCATTGCACGTCAGCGTCAGCGTGGCAGGGTTGCTCGTGCCGGTGTAGTAGCCGGTGTGCCAGTAGGCGACATTGATGAACGTGTTCTGACACGGCGCGTTCTGCGCCAGGCGCACCAGAATACGAATGAACAACGGGGCAGTTGCCGGGCCAAGATCGCCGCGCCATGACACGGCGCGGCCGGCATCGACTACGCGGGCTTCGCCACTGGTCGCGGCGGCAGCCACAGCCAGCATGCCGGGCGGCATATCGTCCATCACGCGCACTTCGCGCGTCACGGCATCACCGCTTGTCAGTGCCAGAACGAACAGCGCCGTCTGGCCTGGCACTGCCGGCGTCGTGGTCGGCCACAACGTGCCGGTCAGCGCATGGGGCAGGGTGATAAACGGCGGCGGGTCGATGAGAATGTGTTTGGTCAGGGTGATAGGCGGCCGGGCCGGCGGCTGACAGTTGAATGGTGTCTCGGTTGCCGCCTGAACGATCTGCCCGTTCGTGTCCAGCGCGCGCGCCACATTGCGGATTGACAGAGTACTGCTGGGCGCCGGGCACTGGCGAATCTGCGCCAGGAACGAGATGCGGACCTTGGCGCCCGCCGTCAGCGCGCCGCGCCAGCCCACCATGCCACTCGGGCCGACACCCGGATCGAAGTAAGCCACGAGAGGGGTCACTTCCGGCTGGATCTCTTCGACAAACGGCCCGGCGACGAGTCTGACTTCGGCGGGCAGCACATCGCTCATGACGGTGTATGCCAGAGCGCCGGCCTGTCCGCCAACATGCCCCACATCCACACGATAGAGAATGTGGTTGCCAATGTTTGCGGGAATTGACGGCGAAAGGACGGCCGACTTGGTGATGACAATCGTGCCGGGCGTGCCAGTTATGGGAAGGCCAGGGACAAGATAGTCCTCGGTCTCGCCGAGCAGAAAGCCCTGTGGATAAGAGGGGCCCCGACCGTCGGGCAGGCCGCCGGGGTTGCCGGGCGCGTGGGGGGGCGGGGCAACAGCCGGCTGCTCGCTCAGTGTGAAGCGCATCCAGGCCGGGCGCTCCGGGAATTTGTTCATCACGAGCGCCGTCGGAGCGCTGATAACGAACGAGGTCGTGGTCGTTGGCGGAATCACCACAAAGTTGTGCACAATCCATTCGTGCCGTTGCACGGTAAGCTGGCCGCACGGCTCCTGGTCTTCCCAGTCACCGTCGCGGTTGCCATCGAACCACACGTTGAGGTAGAGCCGGTTCAATGTGAGTGGGGCCGTCGGGCTGCGCGACACACGAACGCGCAGAGTAGTCTGACGGCAGTCCGGCAGAACAGCGCTGCTGAGGTCGCCGGCGCTGTTGCGGTTGAGCCAGCCATCATCGCCACGATCGTTGTCAGCCAGCAGTGGGTCGGCGATGACCCCATTCCTGAGGATGTTGTTGATGCCATCCTGGTCCGGCCCAATGTCTGCCTCCTCTTCGCCAGTCACCATGTCGCCCAGCCAGAAGACATCCTTGTTGAAGTGGATGGGGCCACTGGCCGGGGCTGTCAGGGGCATAGTGGGCGTAATCGCCCACACGGTAGGGAAGCGCCCCGGAATGCCCGGATAGGCCCAGTTGGGGATGTTGTGATGGTTGGTGCTGTCCGGCGCATCGCCCAGATCGGGCGCAACCGGCGCAGGATCAACGCGTTGGGGCGCATCAACCTGTCTTGCCACAACAGGCATGGCAGACAGTGACACAAGGAAAGGCATGAGAAGTGTCGCTGCCACGACCACACGCAGCCGATTCCTGACAGAACTAGCTATGCCTATTCTCATCGTTATCTCTCCTGATTTCAGATCCAACAGACTGAGAATGTGCGACAGCGGCCAACAACCGGCGCTATGCCACACAGTGCTTGCCCAAGTCATATCACCGATGGAAACTGAGAGGAATCAAATTTGCTCTGTAGAATTCGGGCCAGGCATGAACGTTGAGCATCTTCGGCGCGAAAAATGACACGTTTGGATTGTGCGCAAGGATGATTCTGATGCATCTGTGCTATCCCCGAGTAGCGAGCCGGGCAAGTTGCTCTCATGCTTGCCTAAGCAGTTCCACTTATGCTTGTCAACGGTTAACAAAGATTAGATAGGAAGACGAATGGAGACGAACGTTCAGCCAGCCTACGAGGCAGGGCCAACGACACGGGCAGACGAACTCAGCGCATTGCGGGCGCGAGTGACCGATATCATGTCTGTCGAAGACCAGCACATGGAGGACGGCCGCGCCATCACGTTCACCGGCAGATTGCGCGTCGAGGCCGAGGAAGCTTTCAGCAGGCTGAAAGCGCACTTCGTCGAACTGGGCTACGTGCCGTTGCTGCGCGAAAACGACTCCGGCGAGCGGCAGATCATCGTCGCCATTCGGGGCAAATTGCAGTCCACACTGGCCCAGCGCCCGTGGGTCAATCTGGGGCTGCTGGCAGCCACCATCGCTACGACTGTGTTTGCCGGCGGCCAGTACGCCAGTCTACTTGCGGGCGACGACACCCTATCCATCGAGAGCATCCTCTCCTATGGCGTCCCTTTTGCTGTGACGTTGCTGCTTATCCTGGGCGCACACGAGCTGGGGCACTACATCCAGGCGCGCCGGCACCGTCTGCCGGTGACATTGCCGTTCTTCATTCCGGTGCCGTTCGGACTGGGCACCTTCGGAGCATTCATTCAATTGCGCGGTCCGGTCGAGAACAAACGCGCTCTGTTCGATGTGGGCGTAGGTGGGCCGATCGCGGGGCTGCTGGTTGCCATTCCGCTGTTTGTCACCGGCCTGGTCATGAGCGTTGTCACCGATTCGCCCGCCCCTCCCAGCCGTTCGATGTTGATGGACCTGCTGATTGCCATCTTCCTCCCGGATGCGGCAAGCAACGGTATCCTGCTCAATCCGGTGCTGCTAGCCGCGCGCTTTGGTTTGATCATCACCGCCATTAACTTGTTGCCCATCGGGCAGCTCGACGGAAGCCACATTGCCTATGCTGCACTGGGCCGGCGGTGGGCACGCTGGATCGGATATGCGACCATCGCGATCATGGTCGTGCTGGGTATTGTGTCGTCACCCACCTGGTTCGTGTGGATCGGCTTTGCGCTGCTCAGCGGCATGCGCCACCCGACGCCGATGAACGACATCACGCCTCTGGATTTCCGCCGCAATGTTGCCTTTCTGGCAACCGCCATGCTGTTCCTGTCGCTCTTTTCGGCCACGCCCTTCTGAGAGCACAGATTACAGTTAGCCTGTTAGCCTGTTAGCCTGCCAACTGTTGTCTGTTATCTGCCGTCTGAAGTACAATCCCGCTCATGCTGTCGAAACTGAAGTCATGGGCAAGCCAGCACCCCAAGCTGGCAGCATGGATTCTGCTGGCCATCGGCATGGTGATCGTTCTGATCATTGCCGCGCGCGATGTCGGCCTGCTGTGGAATCAATGGCTGTTCCTCATTCTGGCCACGATCGGGCTGGCCGGCCTGTGCGTGTGGATCATCGGGTGGGAATCGAACGAAGACGAAGCGGACACAGCGCCGGCGCAATCTCAGCAGACCGACACAGCCAAAAAAGCTGACGCGCAGTAAGAAGCCGAACTGACAGAGCGAGCAATCGCTTCAACCCTGCGATCCGTCCCGGCGCAATTGGTTCTCCAGACAGACCCGCCCGGATATTCTCAGACACACCGGCGATGGATCGGGCAGTTGCGGCAATTGTCTACGCAGCGCGCACAGGGGAAGCCCGATGACGTTCAGCGGGCAGCCGCGAATCTCCGCCACAGGATGGAAGCCGGGGTGCTGCACCGCATACGCGCCGGCCTTGTCGAAGGGGTCTCCCGTGGCGATGTAGGCTTCGATCTCGTCGTCCGTGTAGTCGCGCATCACCACCAGCGATGACACGATCTCCATCGTTTCCTGCGTTCCGCGCTTGACGACGAGGCACGACTGCACCTCGTGGGCGCGGCCACGCAGGCGCCGCAACATGCGTCGAGCCTCGTCAGCGTCAGCCGGCTTGTTCAACATCTCCCCGTCGAGCAACACCGTTGTGTCCGCTGCGATCACGATGTCGTGATCCGAGTTCGCCGCACGGGCCTTGAGGAGCGTGATGCGGTGCTGCGTGTCGAGGGGAGTCTCGCCGGGGAGCGAGGTCTCATCGACATCAGAAGGGCGCGTATCGAACGCGACACCCAGGGCGGCCAGCAATTCGCGCCGGCGGGGAGAAGCGGAGGCGAGAATCACACCATCGGTTCCGTGCGCTTGAGGACCTCGATGTTCTCGAGGGCGCGACCGGTGCCGAGCGCCACACACGCCATGGGCGCGTCGGCGACATAGGCCGGCACGCCAACCTCGCGCGACATGTATTCATCCAACTTGCGCAACAGGGCCGTGCCGCCGGTCATGGCCATGCCGCGGTCGATGATGTCCGAGGCCAGTTCGGGAGGCGTCCGTTCGAGCACCGAGCGCACGCAAGCCGCGACCTGAGACAGCGGCTCCTGCAACGCTTCAGTGATTTCGGTGGAAGTGAGTTCGATCGTGCGCGGCAGGCCGGTTACCTGATCCCGCCCCTGCACCTGCATGATCAACTCGTCTTCGAGAGGCATGGCGCTGCCAATCTGAATCTTGATGTCTTCGGCGGTCGGCTCGCCGATGGCAAGGTTGTACTTGCGGCGGATGAAGTTTTGAATGGCCTCGTCCAACTTGATGCCGCCGACGCGCACAGAGTTGGCAACCACGATGCCGTTCATCGACACCACGGCGGCTTCGGCGGTGCCGCCGCCGAGGTCGAGCACCAGATTGCCGGTGGCGGTATCGACCGGCAGGCCGGCGCCCAGGGCGGCTGCCAGCGGCTCGCGCAATAGATAGACTTCGCCGCCGCCGGCTTCGATGGCTGCCTCGCGCACAGCCCGGCGCTCTACGCTCGTCACGCCATACGGCACCCCGATCACAATGCGGGGAGGGAGAAACTTCAGCCCTTTTACACGGGCGACAAAGTAGCCCAGCATGCGCTGAGTCACCTGATAGTCAGCGATCACACCGTCGCGCACAGGCCGGGCCACTTCGATCTCATCAGGGGTGCGGCCATACATTTGCCGGGCCGCCTCGCCCACCTCCACGATCTTTTCTTCGCGGCTGATCATCGCCACGATCGAGGGTTCCTGGATCACGATGCCTTTGCCGCGCAAGTAGATGACTACATGCACCGTGCCCAGGTCAATCCCGACTTCCGCTCTCATGAAGCTCATCGTCAGCGCCGTATGCTCGTTGAATGGACGTTCAGATGCGGGGCATGCCGGCCGTATGCCGGCGCCCGGCTGAATCGTCTCGCTAGGTCGGCAACTCTGTCCGCCGCGCGGATCGGCGATTGGCCACCTTCAGGCGGGCCTCGCTCTTGCGCAAGGCGGCTTCCAACCGGAACAAGTCCTCTTTGTTTTCGGGCGCGTTCTTCAGCATCTCCTCAGCCCGCAGCCGGGCCGCCTCAGCGCGAGCAATATCGATCTCGTCGGCCCGCTCGGCACTGTCTGCCAGAATGATGACGCGATCGCCCAGGATGTTGATGAAGCCGCCGCCTATGGCAAACTCCTGATAATCATTACCGATCTTGACCCGCAACACGCCCGGCTTGAGCGTGGACAGCACCGGCGCATGTTTCGGCAGAATGCCCATGTCGCCGTCGCCGCCCGGCACGTTGATCATGTCGACGTCGCCCTTGAAGACCTCGCGCTCGCCCGTTACGATTTCCAGACTCAGTGGCATCAGAACCTGCCCACCTGGCGATTGAGTCAATGACTCAATGACTCAATGACTCAATCACCCAATGACTCAATCCCTCAACTCGCCTTTGCGCGGTCGGCCTCGTAAGCCTCGATCACGTCGCTGATGGGGCCCTTGTTGAAGAAATAGACTTCGGGAATCTCGTCCAACTCGCCGCGCAGAATGCGCCGGAAGCCATCGACGGTGTCCTTGATCTTGACGTAGCGCCCTTCGATGCCGGTGAAGCGCCGGGCGACGAACATGGGCTGGCCGAGGAAGCGCTCGATCTTGCGGGCGCGGGCCACCAGAATCTTGTCGTCTTCGCTCAGCTCATCGATGCCGAGAATGGCGATGATGTCCTGCAGGTCCTTGTAGCGTTGGAGGGTGCGCTGCACTTCGCGCGCCACATCGTAGTGCTCCTGGCCGACCACGTTGGGGTCGAGGATGCGGCTGGTGCTGGCCAGCGGGTCGACGGCCGGGAAGATGCCTTTCTCGCTGATGGAGCGCTCGAGGTTGATCGTCGAATCGAGGTGGGCGAAGGTTGCCACGGGGGCCGGGTCGGAGTAGTCGTCGGCCGGCACATAGACGGCCTGCATCGAGGTGATGGACCCGCGCTTGGTCGAGGTAATGCGCTCCTGCAGGGCGCCCATTTCGGTGCCAAGCGTAGGCTGGTAGCCCACAGCGCTGGGCATGCGGCCCAACAGCGCCGACACCTCGGCGCCGCTCATGATGAAGCGGAAGATATTGTCGATGAACAATAGCACGTCGCGGCCTTCGTCGCGGAAGTATTCGGCCATAGTCACGCCGGTCAGCGCTGCGCGCAGGCGCACGCCAGAAGGCTCGTTCATCTGGCCGAACACCATGACCAGGCTGTCGATCACGCCGGCTTCGTTCATCTCCAGGTAGAGCTGGGTGCCCTCGCGGGTGCGCTCGCCCACGCCGGCGAACACCGAATAACCGTTGTGGAACTTGGCAATCGAGTTGATCAGTTCCTGGATCACCACCGTCTTGCCCACGCCGGCGCCGCCAAAGATGCCGGTCTTGCCGCCTTTGGTCAGGGGGGCCAGCAGGTCGATGACCTTCATGCCGGTCTCCAGAATCTCGACGCTAGCTTTCTGATCCTCAAAGGACGGCGCCGGACGGTGGATGGGATACATCGTCTCGGTCCTGGGCTGCTCGCGGCCATCGATGGCATCGCCCAGCACATTGAAAATGCGACCCAGAGTAGCCGGCCCAACCGGCACACGGATGGGCGCCTTTGTGGCGCGCACCGACACGCCACGCCGCAGACCGTCGGTCGTGTCCATCGCAATCGCACGCACGCGCTGGCCGCCCAGGTGTTGCTGGACTTCAAGCACCAGCCGGCTCTGGCCGGGGCGATCGACTTCGAGCGACTCGTAAATCTCGGGCAGCTTTTCCGTCGGAAACTCCACGTCCACCACTGCGCCGCGCACCGCCACGATTTGTCCAGCACTGCCGCCGTTCATACTTGACATCTATTGCTCCGTTTTTGGTATTACCGTTGGTTTTCGACGTATCTCGTAAGCGCGCCTCACGACACCCTCAGAGGCTCGACTGGGCCGGCGCGAAAAGCTGCGCGGCCAGAAGTTCAATCTCATTCTGTTACTGTGCCTGCAAGACAACATACACGGGCAAACCGCTCCGCTCATGCGCGATGAATGTCTCGACCACGTCGCGTCCCATGCCTTGTGCAATCTGCGTAAACACTAACCGCCGATTATAAACGGCAAACCGGTCCCAAAGCACGATGTATAGACGGGATCGGTCGGCCAGCATTTCCTGCGCGCGCTGCCGAAAAGTATCGTCAGCCTCGGCAGAAAACCCGAACAGTTCCACCGGTCGCACCCGATCTCCGGTGAGCACGCGCACGTTCTTCTCGATGCCCCAGTCGAGCGCCACCGGCTCCACAACGCCTTCCGCATCCAGATACGCCGCCAGCTTGTAGATCGCGTCTGAAAACCGGCCCGACCCGCCCATCACCCCAAGCTGTTCATGATATTGCTGGTTGACCCACAAGTCGCGGCTGAGGGGCAGCGCAATCAGACCAACCGCCAATACGCCGCTCACAAGCGTAGAGCGAACAGTGCCGGCGCGAACAGTGCCGGCGCGAAACACGGCGCGCGCAACGGCCTGCGCCAACCATACTGCCGCCACAGCCACCGCCATCTGAGGCAGCGGGAAAAGCACAAAGAAGTGTGTCGCCCACAGATCAGACACAGTGAACGCGCTGATCGGAAGATAGGCTGTGACGCAGACAATCAGCGCCACCCACTTGCGCCACTCGGGGCGCCGAAACGCCAGGGCCGAGCCGGCGACGGCAGCAGCGAGAAACGCCGGCACGGAAAACACATTGCCATATGGCACCGGCGCGAGAAACCAGAAGTAACTGCCGTTGAGGAAGACGGCGAAATCCTGCGCACGCTTGCTCAGGTTCGCCAACAGATTGGTGTTGTTGATGCCATACTGGGTCGGCTCAAACAGCGAACGAAACAGGAGATCCAGCGTCGCCGGCGTCTGCCCTTGCGCCAGCCCAGCCAGGTTGAAATACACGAATGGCGCCGCGCCAATCATAAATCCCAGAACAACCCAGGGCGCTTCCCGCAGAAGGCGCGTTGGAACGCTGGCTGTAGCGGCAACAGGGCGTGGCATTGTCAGCAACCACACCAGCCCCATCACACCCAACAGCGCGATCCACCAGAGAAAGATAATCTTGGCCCATAGGCCCAGGCCCAGCAACACACCTGCCGCCAGCACCATCAGGCGCGCGCGGCCGACAAGCCGCGGGGTCTGTCCGCCTTCCCGGATGCCGCGCCGCCACTGGTCAAGGAGCAGCCAGCTGCCTAGCGAAAACACGGTCATGATCGATGTAACCGTGATACCCTGTCGGCTGAACCAGATAAACGACGGGTTGGCGGCCAGCAGCAACGCCGTGAGCAGCCCCGCAGACCGACCAAACCAGGCGCGCGCAACAGCGTACGCCAGAATGATGGTGACTGCAGAGAAGAGGATGGGCGACAGGCGAGCCGCCGCCACACCCGGCCCCAACACAAGCATGAAGGGCAATGTCACATAGCCGTTGAGACTGCCCATGTAGTCCATGAGCATGACCGGATAGGTGTGCCCGCCAATCGTCACGCCGATGCCGCGCAACAGGGGCGTCGGGGCGCCGCGCATGATGTCCAGCATCGGCGCAAGGTCGAGCGCCTCATCGTAGTACAGGCCGGGCAGGTCGAGCTGGCGCAATGCGACAGACAAAAAGAGCGCGACGCAAGCGGCCAACATAGCCGTGTGGAGCAAGCTCAATGCGCCCCGTCTTCCCGAAACGCGGCCCACCTGCGCATCAGGACGGAGGTCCACGACAAGAGCAGCCGTTGGCACTCCGTCGTCCGTCGTCCGTCGTGCAACGCTCATGCGCGCAATTGATTGGCTGCGGCGGCCTGTTTCAGCGTTTGCTCCAGAGCGCTGGTTCCGCCGGCAATATCAAGCAGCTCGTTGGTGATGCCCTGCTGGCGAGCCTTGTTGTAACTCAGCGTGAGGCTGAAGATCAGGTCACTGGCGCTATCTGTGGCATTGCGCATGGCGACCATGCGCGCGGCGTGTTCGCTGGCCAGCGATTCCAGCACGGCTACATAGACCTGCATTTCTGTCAGGCGGGGGAGCAGGCCGTCGAGGATTTCGACCGGGCCAGGCTCGAAGTCATACGCCGGGCGCGGCCCCCCTTTGGGCAGGTCGCCGGCCAGATCGTCAGCAGCCAGCGGCAGCAGCCGACGGATCACCGGGCGCTGTGACACCATGCTGCGGAATTCGGTAAAGGCCAGGTAGACTTCATCGCACCGGCCGTCGAGGAAGTCCTGAATCAGGGTGCGGGTGGCGGCGGTGGTGTCGAGCAATCCAGGGCGCGCTGGCAAATTGGCGAACTCGGCGACAATGTTTCGCCCGCGCCGATGCAGAAAGTCGCGGCCCTTGCGCCCAATGGTCACGTAACTGACCGGCTTGCCGTAGTCGCGCGCAAAGTCAAACGCTTCTCGCGCCACATTGGTGTTGAATGCGCCGCACAGGCCGCGATCAGACGTGATCAACAGGATATAGGCGCTGTTGACAACGTCACGCCGGGTGAGCAAGGGATGACGCGTCTCGCCACCGGCGAGCGCTGCCACGTCGGCCAGCAACTGGCGCGCCATGCTGGCATAGGGCCGTGTGCTTTGCACAGCGTCCTGGGCACGGCGCACCTTGCTCGCGCTGACTGCCTCGAGCGCGCGGGTGATCTGGCGGATATTTCTGACGCTGCGGATGCGGCGTCGGATTTCTCGTGCAGTTGCCATGAGCGGTGAAAGCCTCGCTCGTCAGTGTCGCCGGGTCGGAAAGCCGGCGGCCTGACTTCAGCCGGACCAACTCCGGTTGAACGCCTCGACGGCCACGCGCAGCCTGGCAATGGTGTCGTCGCTCAAGCGCTTCTCGTCCATGATCGTCTTGTTGATATCCGGGTAGGTCGTCTCCATATATTTGATGAAGGCTTCCTCCCAGGCGACCACACGGCTGACCGGAACCTTGTCAAGGTATCCGTTTGTCACCGCGAAGAGCGCCGTGACCTCGGCAGCCAGCGTGCGAGGCTCGTATTGCCGTTGCTTGAGCATCTCCGTCAGCCGGCGGCCGCGATCCAGCGTCGCCTGAGTTGTCTTATCCAGATCGCTGCCAAAGCTGGCAAATGCCTGCAATTCGCGGAACTGGGAGAGTTCGAGTTTCAGCCGGCCGGCCACCTGTTTCATAGCGCGGGTTTGCGCGTCGCCACCCACGCGGCTGACGCTGAGGCCGACACTGATGGCCGGGCGAATGCCGGCGTTGAAGAGGTCGGTCTCCAGGAACAACTGTCCGTCGGTGATCGAGATGACGTTGGTGGGGACGTAAGCCGAAATATCGCCCAACTGCGTCTCAATAATCGGCAGGGCGGTCAAAGAGCCGCCGGAGCGCGGATTGCGCACCAGTTTGTGCCCCTCGCCGAGTGCCTTGAGATCGTGCTTGGCCTGCTCTTCGCCCAGCGCATCGGTGTAAATCTTGCCATTCACACTTTCGCCGTTGCCCCACTCCGAAGAGTCATCTTGCTTGCGAATGACAAATTCGGGCGCCAGGCGAGCGGCACGCTCGAGCAGACGAGAGTGCAGATAGAAGATGTCGCCGGGGTACGCTTCGCGGGCCGGCGGGCGGCGCAGCAGCAGCGACACCTGGCGATAGGCATAGGCGTGCTTGGTCAGGTCGTCGTACACGCACAGCGCGTCGTTCACGATCTGGCCCTGCACGGTCACACCGCTCTCCATGACTTCCTCGCCCATGGCCGCGCCGGCGTAGGGGGCGATATATTGCAGCGCAGCGGCGTCGGAGGCGGCAGCCACAACGACGATGGTGTAATCCATTGCGCCGTACTTTTCGAGCGTGGCGACCACGCGCGCAATCTGAGCCAGCTTCTGGCCGATCGCCACGTAGATGCACACCATGCCCTTGCCCTTCTGGTTGATGATGGCATCGACACACACGGCAGTCTTGCCTGTGCTGCGATCGCCGATGATCAGTTCGCGCTGACCGCGCCCGATCGGGATCAGGGCATCGATGGCCTTGATTCCGGTCTGCACCGGAGTATCCACATTGGCGCGCTTGACGACACCAGGAGCGATGCGCTCCAGCGGGCGAAACTTTGTGGTGTTGATCGGCCCTTTGCCGTCCAGGGGCCGGCCCAGCGGGTCGACCACACGGCCGATCAGCGCCTCTCCAACCGGCACGGAGATGATGCGGCCAGTGGAACGCACGGTGTCGCCTTCTTCGATATCCTGGTAGTCGCCCATGACGATCACGCCGACTTCATCCGGCTCCAGGTTCAGCGCCATGCCCAGCTTCCCGCTCTTGGTAAACTCCACCAACTCGGAAGCCTGCGCGTTCTTCAGACCGCTACAACGCGCAATACCGTCGCCGATTTCGACAACAGTGCCAACGTCAACGGCCTCCAGTGTTGGGGCAAATTGGTCAATCTGCGCGCGCAGAGCTTCAGCGATGCTACCCAGGTCTATGTCGCTCGCGGGCGAATCCGAACGAATCATTCCATATCCTCCGCAGTGTGGTCAACTGCCGGACACCCCTCAGCATTCAGCCGGCGTCCAACGAGTTTGCTCCATTTGTCACAGACCGGCATGATACCCGACCGGTTAGGTTTGGGCAAGACGCCGGGCATTGCGCGACAGAAATCTCGGAACCCGGTTACTGCGCGCCCGACAGGTTGGCCCGCCGGAATTGATCGATCTGAGTTCTGAGAGTGGCCGGCACAATCGTGGCCGGATCGATGAGACGCTGCACCTGGGCCGGGTCATTTTGGGCATTGCGCAGCCAGTCGTTATAAGCCTGCTGCTGAGCCGTCCTCAACTCGTCTTCTGTGCGATCGCGGATTTCACGACCAGTGGGCAGCAACAAGTAAGCCCCACCCAGGCTGGACGTCACAATGGGAGAGGGCTGATTGAGAGTCGCCGTATCCAGCGCGCTCAGCACATCGACGCCAAACTCCTGCTCGACAGCCGTGGCGCTGTGCCAGTCGCGCACGCCGCCGGAACCGACCACTGCCGGCTGGGTGATGGCGTTCGTCTGGCTGATGAGCATATCGAAGGTCATGGCGCCCGAGGTCAGTTGTTGCAAACCTTCCGTGGCCGACTCGACTGTGTTGAAGCGAATGTAGCTAAACTGGTAATGCATGGTGCGCGTCGGCACTTCGCTGCCAATGGCTTCCTGCAAACGCTGGGCGATCAGGCTGCTTTCATAGACCCGCTCGAACTCAGATTCAGGATATCCCATCGACACATAAAACTCGCGCCCGCGTTGTCTGATCTGGTCAAGATCGGCCTGGCTGATGGAGGTGGGCTGAGCCGGCGGCGCGAGCGTCGGCGCCTCCACCGGGGTGATGACGGCTGTTTCGGTGAGGCCGGCTGTATCGGTGGGTGTAGGCGACGGTGTTGGGGTTGGAGCGGGTGTGTAGGTGGGGAAAGGCGTCAAGGTTGCGCGGTAAAAGCCGTTCTGGCGCTCAATCTCCTCCTGCACTTCTTCGGGCGACACCACGATGCCTCGCCGCTGCGCCTCCTGCCGGATCAACTGATCTTCAATGAGCGAGTCCAGAGCAGCGTTGGCAATCTGCGCAGTGTCGATGCTACTGGCGATCTGCTGAAGTTGCTGCTGATAGAACTGGATGAGGAAATCATTGCTCCCCTCCGCGTTCTGTTGTTGCGCCGCCTGAATCTGCTGGATCACCTGGCTGTAGTTGAATGTAGCCTGCGCCAACTCGATTCTCATCCGTGACTGGACCTGCGAAACCGTGATGGGCTGACCGCCCACGGTGGCGACGGCGCGGCCGGGGTTGACGACATATTCCTGGATCACGAATGCGACGATGAGCAGCGATACCAGGACGGTAACGGCCAGAACGCCGATCACCACGGTTTTGCGGATTCTGCGCTCGCGCTGGTAGCGCGAATCACGCGCCTGCACCAGATCAGAGATGTTGGACTGGGAAACCTTGGGCTTGTAAGGCATGTCGTGTTGGAGGGATTTGAGATCAGCAATCCGGCAACGAAAGGCTTGAGGCCGACGAACTTAGAACGGGAAAGTCTCTTCGCTGTTGCTGCTCCCGCTGTCTTCGTCGTACTGATTGAAGTCGTCGTGGGCGGCATGCGCCCGGCGCTCGCCCAGCAGAATCATCTCATTGGCGACGATTTCCGTGCGGTAATGTCGCTTGCCATCGGCGTCTTCCCAACCTCGCGTCTGGAGACGCCCCTCGATATAGACCTGCTGGCCGCGCATCAGATGTTGTTTGCAGATCTCAGCAAGGCTGCCCCAGGCAACCACGTTGAACCACTCACTATCCTCGCGGCGCTCGCCTTCGGGGGTAACCCAGGTTCGCCGGGTTTCGACGGCGAACGAAGTCACGGCCTTGCCGCCGGGCGTGTATCGCAGTTCAGGATCGCGTCCCAGTTGCCCGATGATCAAAACCTTGTTCAGACCGCGCATGGTGTTCTCCCAATTGCATCATGGGCGCAGGCCGGGGCCGTTCGCCCGGATACGCCCTTCGATGATGGCGCGCCAGGCGCTCGTCACGCAGTTGCCGGCGATTCCGATGGCGCCGGCTCGCCCGCATCCACAGGCGCGATCGACTCCGGCGCGGCTATGGCCACATTCTCGGCCTCGGCAACTGGAGGCGTCTCCAACAACCGGGACACATCGAGGTCGTCGTCAGCGCGGATGAAGAGAAAGCGAATGATGTCCTCGGCCAGCTTCAGCCGGTTTTCAATGCGGGCGACGGACTTCGCGTCCAGTTCCAGCAGATTGAACACATAGCGGCCATCGCGGAACTTGCGAATGGGATACATCAGCCGGCGCATGCCCCACGGAGTGGACTTGAGGATTTTGCCCCCCTCGGCGGTGATGAACCCTGAAACGCGCTCCATGAGCGCGGTCGCGCCGGCGTCATCGATGTCGGGCTTGATGATGAGCGTCAGTTCGTAGTAACGAGACATTGTATGAAAAGTGACTCCTTTCCCTGGTATATCTGCCCCTGCTGTTTCACCGGCTTTTGGACGCGCAACTAGCGCCAAAAAAGCGGACACGCTCGACAGCGCGCCCGCGGGTGAGTCGCAGGAGCGGAAAGCTTCTCTGCCGCCTCGGCTGGCCTTGGCGACAGCCAATAATATCACGAATCAGGCCGGCCCCGAAACCGATTTACAATTGCGACCATGCACACATCGCCCGACGCCACGTCTGCGACTCATTCCACGGCGAGCGGCCCGGCCCATACAGCCTCGCCCTCTCTCCCCGTTCAGATCGCCGAGTGCCGGACTCGCGCAGAGCGCCGCGCGTTCATCGAGTTCCAGTGGGAGATCTACCGGGGCGACCCCTATTGGGTGCCGCCACTGATCAGCGAGCGCGAGGCGTTCTATGATCAGAGCAAGAACCCCTTCTTCGAGCACGCCGAGGCCGGCATGTTCGTCGCCCGGCGCGATGGCAGGATTGTCGGAACTATCGTGGCTGTGCTCAACCACCGGCACAACGAGTTTCACGAGGAAAAGACCGGCTTCTTCGGCGGCTTCGAGTGTGTAAACGACTACTCCGTCGCCAGGGCATTGCTCGATACGGCCCGCGACTGGCTACGCGCGCGCGGCATGACCGTCATGCGCGGCCCGGCCACCCTGAGCAGCAATGACGAGTGGGGCTTGCTGATCGAGGGCTTTGACTCGGAGCCGATGGTGCTCATGACTTACAATCCGCGCTACTACATCGATCTGCTGGAGCAATACGGTTTCCGCAAGGCCATGGACTTGCTGGCCTGGTGGGTGCCGATCGACGTCGCCCGAGACAAGGTGTTGCAGGGCAAGGTCGAGCGCGTGGTCAACGCCGTACTCAAGCGCGGCAAATTCATCGTTCGCAATGCCGTGCTCAAGGATTTCAACAACGAGATCGAGAAGCTCAAGAAAATCTACAACGGCGCGTGGGAGAAAAACTGGGGCTTCGTGCCGCTGACCGACCACGAATTGCAACATCTGGCCACCAACCTCAAGCAATTTGCCGACCAGGATTTCATCTTCGTCACAGAAGTGAACGGGGAACCGGTTGGCTTCTCGGTGACGCTGCCCAACGTCAACCGGCCTTTGCGCAAAGCCTATCCCAATCCAAACACGCCGGAATGGTGGACGCTGCTCAAGTTTCTATGGTATCGGCGCAAGATGGTCAACAGCGTGCGTGTGATCCTGCTGGGCTTGCTGCCCCAATATCGCGCCAGCGGCATGGACGCGGTCATGATCTACAAAACACTGCAAGTTGGCCTGCGCAAGGGCATGATCGGCGGCGAGATGTCGTGGATCCTGGAAACGAACGAGGACATGAACCGCATCAACAAGCTCGTTGGGGGAGAAGTGTACAAGCGATATCGCGTGTATGACATACCAATCACCTAGCGCCGGCCTCGATCCGGCAGCCGGGCGCGTCCTGGCCGCCGGCCGGGGCCGGGCCAGGAGCGGTGTGACGCAACGCATGTTTACCAAGAGCCGCCCTCTCAACGTGTTGATCGACGCCTGTCTGATCAACATCAGCTTTGTTATCGGCTACGTCATGCGCTATGACTGGCAGTGGTTTCGCGAGACCGGCTTCGAAGCGCAGTTGATCGATTACTGGCCGATCCAGTTGACGTTCACCCTGACGCTGCTCATTCTGTATCAGCTCGACGGCGTGTACGCCAATCGCCGCGCGCCGTCGTGGCTGGATCAGATGTACGCCATCACCAACGGCACAGCCAAGGGAATCATCATTGTTCTGGCTTTCATCTTCATATTCCGGCCGCTGACGTATTCGCGGCTGCTGATCCTGCAGGCCGGCGCAATCACCATCATCCTGTTGGGCATCGCGCGCTGGGCGCGCGGCCTGATCGAGGCGCATCTGCGGCGCAAGGGGATCGGCGTGGCGCGGGTATTGATCGTTGGCGCGGGCGAACTGGGCCGGGCCGTCATGCGCGCCATCGTGGCCCGGCCCGAACTGGGCTATCAGTGCGTCGGCTTCGTCGACGACGACCCCGAGCGCGGCGCCACCAACATCGGCCGCTTTCTGGCGCTCGGCTCGCTCACTTGTCTGCCAGACGTGATCGGCCGGAGCGCCGTGGACGACGTGGTGATCACGCTCCCCTGGTCAGCACAGCCAAAGATCATGCAGGTAATGCGCCTGTGCGAGTCCCATCGCGTGCGCGTGCATGTCGCGCCGTCGCTGTTGCAACTCAACCTGACCCGCATCGATGTGGATGATTTCGGCGGCATTCCGCTCTTGACTGCGAACCAGCGGCGCATAGGGCGGGGCGACCAGATCGCCAAGCGCCTGTTCGACTTGCTCGGCGCATCGCTCGTGTTGTTGCTCACCTGGCCTATCATCGCGCTGACTGCAATTTTAGTGCGCCTGGAATCGCCCGGCTCGCCGGTGTTCTCGCAAATCCGGGTCGGCCAGGATGGCCGACGTTTCAAGCTCTACAAATTGCGCTCGATGCGCGCAGACGCCGACACCCTCAAGAATGAACTGCTGGCTTACAACGAGGCCGACGGCCCGTTGTTCAAGATGCGCAACGATCCTCGCCTCACCAGAATCGGGCGCATCATTCGCCGGCTGAGCATCGACGAACTCCTGCAATTCTGGAACGTCTTGCGCGGCGACATGAGCATCGTCGGCCCGCGCCCCAACCTGCCCGAAGAAGTGGCGCGCTACGCCGACTGGCAGCGCGAACGGCTGCGCGTCAAGCCGGGCATCACCGGCCTGTCACAAATCA
Organism: Thermoflexales bacterium; assembly: GCA_034431495.1. GTDB lineage: Bacteria > Chloroflexota > Anaerolineae > J036 > Brachytrichaceae > Roseilinea. Next base: position 15,558 of record DAOUDB010000064.1, on the reverse strand, counting down.
GCGGCCGCAGCGAATTGACCTTTGACGAAACCTGTCTGCTCGACATCTACTACATCGAAAACTGGTCGCTGTCGCAGGATATCAAGATTGCGCTGAAAACCATCCCCTACCTGTTGTCCACGCGCGGCGCTTACTGAGTCCCACCGCCAGAGGGCAGGGCGGGCCCTGCCCTTTTACGCGAAAACTTCGCACGAAAGCGCCCCCTCGCCGACCGCGCGGCTATAATCACTCAAATCGTTGGCAATGGAGTTTGATCGAAAGAAGCATGTCAATACTGTCGGTTGTAAAGCAAAGTTCCTCCCCCGTTCGTTCTGTGCCCTTCACCAGGCAAGTCGGTTTCCGCAAGGCCCTCACCCAGAGAATCGAAGCCTACATGGCCGAGCACAAGCTGCCGGCCAAAGACGCGCCGGCCATGTATCTCAAGACAACCATCATCATGGCCTGGTGGCTGGGAAGTTATCTGCTCATCATGCTGGGCGGGTTCCATCCCCTGATCAACATCGCCCTGTGCGTGTCGTTTGGCCTGGCCACAGCCGGCATGGGATTCAACGTCATGCACGATGCCATCCACGGCGCTTATTCAAAACATCCCTGGATCAACAGGATCATGGGCATGACCATGGAGCTGCTCGGCAGTTCGAGCGCGTTCTGGCGACAGAAACACAACGTCTGGCACCACACCTACACGAACATCGCCGGCCTGGATGAGGATCTGGAAACCAACGGCCTGTTGCGCTTCAGCCCTCACGATCACTGGAAGCCCTATCACCGCTTCCAGCATCTGTACGTCCCCTTCGTGTACAGCCTGGCCGGCCTGCAATGGCTACTGTTCCGTGATTTCCAAATCTATTTCACCGGCAAGACTGACGAGCACCATCACTATCCGCCCCTCAGCCTCAAAGAGCATTTCATCTTCTGGGGCGGCAAGCTCACCATCCTGACGATTCTGCTTGGCTTGCCGTTGCTGGTGTTCCCGTGGTGGCAGGTGATCATCGGGTTCCTCATCGTCATGTTCACCATCGGCTTTGCGTTGACGACCATCTTCCAGCTTGCGCACGTGATGGAAGAAGCGCAGTTCCCGGAGCCGAGCGGCGACCCCTTGCATGTTGAGAACGAATGGGCCATTCATCAAGTGGAAACCACGGTGAACTTTGCGCCCGGCAACAAGGTGTTGAACTGGTACGCCGGCGGTCTGAACTTCCAGATCGAGCATCACCTGATGCCGCACATCTGCCACATTCACTACCCCCGGCTGTCGAAGATCGTGCAGGAGACCTGCCGCGAATTCGGCGTGAAGTACTTCACCTACCCCACCTGGCGCGCAGCTATTGCCGGCCACCTGCGCACACTCAGGCAATTGGGGCAGCGTCCCCAACCTGCGCCGGCCCGCGCATGACATCGGCGCGCACACATACCTGGCGGGCAGGGCTTGTCCCTGCCCGCTTTGACCCATCTGTTTGTCAGCTGCCGAGATTGATGCCAAGGCCCTGCTTGCTGCCCTCGGCTGCCGGCAGATAGCGCGCGATCGCGCCGGCCAGCTTCGACATGGGCATCGTTTGCAGCCAGATCCGCCCTGGCCCCGTCAGCGTGGCAAACAACAACCCCTCGCCGCCGAAGAGAATGTTCTTGAACCCCTTCACCATTTCCACAGTGAAGTTGACCGTTGGCTCGAACATGGCCACGTGACCGGTATCCACCTTCAGCCGCTCGCCGGCTGCCAGCGTGTACTCGACCACCTCGCCATCCAGCGCCGCGAACACGGTGCCGGGGCCGTCGAAGCGCTGCATCAGCAGACCCTCGCCGCCGAAGAACGCGCCAAACCGCCGCTGGAATTGCACAGCCATATTCACGCTTTTCTCGGCGACGAGAAATGAATCCCGTTGCGCCACAATGGATTGGCCTTGCGCGAGATTCACCGGAATGATCTTGCCGGGGAACTCGCTGCTGAAGGCAATCATGGCATTGTCACGCTCGGCCGTGAAGTTGGCCACAAACAGCGATTCGCCGGTGAACACCCGGCCCAGGATGCCGCCCAGCCCGCCGCGCATGTTGGTGTCCATGCGGATGCCGTCCTGCATCCACGACAGCGCGCCGGTCTCCGTGTACACCGTCTGGCCGGCTCGGAGATGGATCACCAGCGACTGCATGATCGTGCCCAGCACTTGATAAGGGGCCCCACCCATCGTGGCGCCGCTAAGGGCCACAGCCGGGTCCGGCACATCCAGCCGCTGCCCGGCGATATTGGTAAACGCTTCTGTCATTTCTGCTCCTTTTTTGTATGCCGCTGCCCACGGCGAGTCACTAATCCTGTGGCTTGCTACGAACAGAGGGACGAGCCAGTTGCATTACCAGACGAGGCAAAGCCCTCCCACACAGGTTGGCACATGTCGTTGAGGATATACGCTGACGCAACGACTGCCTGACACATCGCCGACGAATCGCCGAACGGCGATGTCGAGTCGCCGGCTACATCTGCTGGCGCCCTTCGAGCGCGCGGCTGAGGGTGATCTCGTCGGCGTACTCCAGATCGCCGCCAACGGGCAGGCCGCGCGCCAGCCGCGTCACGCGCGCGCCGGCCCCCGCCAGTTTGCGCTGAATGAACGAGGCGGTGTTCTCGCCTTCGAGCGTGGGGTTCGTGGCCAGAATGACTTCGCGCACCGGCTGGCCCGTCGCGTTGCTCTTCTCGACGCGCGACAGCAACTCGCGCAGGCGCAGGTCATCCGGCCCAATACCGTTCATCGGCGAAATGACCCCGTGCAAGACGTGGTAGACGCCGGTGAAGCTGCGCGAGCGCTCGATCGCCACCACGTCCAGCGGCTCCTCCACCACGCAGATCAGGCTCTGGTCGCGGGCCGGGTCGCTGCAAATCTCGCACGGGTCGCGCTCGGTGATATTGAGACAGACCGAGCACAATCGGGTGAGTGTCTTCAGGTCGCGCAGTGCATCTGCCAGCGTGAGCGAGATCTCTGACGGCGCGCGCAGCAGATAGTATGCCAGCCTCGAGGCCGACTTTGGCCCGATGCCCGGCAATTGCGCAAAGGCATCAATCAGCCGCACCACCGAGGGCGGGAGGGTTCTGTTGGGTGTTGTCATGCTTTCAGCGCACATTCAGGGGCGCGGTGAGCCAATTGCATCCCGGCCAGATGGTCTTTACGCGCCAATGACGCGATCACTCACATCAGCCCCGGAATGTTCAAGCCGCCGGTAATCGCTTCAAGCCGCTGGGCAGAATGCGTCTGCGACGCGAGGATCGCCTCGTTCACGGCAGCGACCAGCGCATCTTCCAGCATGCCCATATCATTCGGATCAACCAGTCCGGGGTCGATCTTGATGCTCTGGACGCGTTGATGGCCGGTGATAGCGATGGTGATAGCGCCGCCGGCGGCTGTCACATTGACGATCTCGCTCTCCAACTCCTCCTGCGTCTTGCGCATTTCTTCCTGCATTTTCTGCAGCTTGCTCATCATGTCGGCCTGCGGATTGGCCGGCCCGCGTGGCGTCCAGTCTGCTCGTCGTCCTTTTGCCATTGTGTCTCCTCTACTTGCATCTCTTGTCGATTGCTCTCGTCAATCGTCAATCGTCAATTCTCAATCCCAAATCCAAAATCGAAAATCCAAAATCCAAAATCGGAATCATCCTTCACGCACCCGGCCACCCAGCCGTTGCGCCGCCTTCAGCAGCGGATCCTCGCCCGGTTCCGGCTCGGGCTGCTGGGCCGACGATACCACCAGGCTGTACTTGCCGTTCAGCAGCCGATTCAGCGCATTGACAACGGCCAGCTTGTTTTTCGGGTCTTCCAGGCGCGTCTTGAACAAGTCGTGGTCGGCCTGAATGCGCACCACGTCACCCTCGATCGCCTGGGGCCGGCACGATCGCAACAGCGCCGCCGCCGGCTTGTTGGTGGCGTTCACATCCTGGATCAACTGCTTCCAGGCTACGCGCAGCGTGTCGAGACCGGCTTCACCCTCCCGGCTGACTTTGTCTGCGCTGTCGCTGGCACTCCTCGGCGCAGGAGACGAAGCGACCGGTCGCGTGCCGCTCTCAGATGTCGCCGGCCTGCCGGCCTCAGCCCGCGCCGTCGCATTGCCAGTTTCGCCCGGCACTGCCTTCTCTGGCTGGGGTATGGCTCGCGATGCTGCGCGCGGCCGCGAGTCTGCGCCCGAGCGCGCAGCCGGCTGTTCGGCCGCTTCGGGCCGGAGCGCGCCATCGCGGATATCACCCGCCACATCCCCCGTTGCGGTCACACACTCCAGGAACGCCAGTTCGAGCGCCAGTTGGGCGTCGATGTTGCCGCGCATGTCATTCACGGCTGCGCTGAAGGCGCGGATGCTGCGCAGAATCATGCCGGCGCTCATGCCGACGGCATAGTCTGCCAGCTCCAGTCGCTCCGCTTCGCTCAAATCGGCCTGGCCGGCCTGCGACTCTTGCGGCGCGAGCTTGGCCTGCAAAATGGCGCGCAGGTAGTCCACCATCTGCCGGGCCAGTTGGCGCGCATCGGCGCCCTGATCGATAGCCGACTGAATGGCGTCCAGCCCGGCAGCCGGATTGCGCCGCATCATCCCTTCCATTACGCCGCGCACGGTCGCCGCATCGGTGGCGCCCAACGCCTCGCGCACATCATCCGCCGAAATGCGCATCGAACTCGAGGAGGCCAGTTGATCGAGCAGACTGATGGCGTCGCGCATAGCGCCGGTCGCCTGGCGCGCTATCAGAGTGAGGGCGTGATCGTCGGCCTCGATCCCCTCGGCCTGGCAAATCTCGCGCAGCCGCCCGACGATGAGCCGCACCGGCACGCGTTTGAAGTTGAAGCGCTGGCAGCGCGACAGCACCGTGGCCGGGATTTTCTGCGGGTCTGTGGTGGCAAGGATGAACACCACATGCGGCGGCGGCTCCTCCAGCGTTTTCAGCAGTGCGTTGAACGCCGACACCGACAGCATGTGCACTTCGTCGATGATGTAGACCTTGTAGCGCAACTCGTTCGGCTGAAAGACCACCTTGTCGATGATCTCGCGCATCTTTTCGACCTGCGTATGAGTGGCTGCGTCGAACTCGATCACGTCGAGCGCCCGGCCTTCGCTGATCGCCTCGGCCAGTTGCGCCGTGTGAGGGCTGGCCGGATCAAGCCCTTGCAGGTTGATCTCTTTGGCCAGGATGCGCGCCGTCGTGGTCTTGCCGCATCCGCGCGAGCCGACAAACAGATAGGCATGGCCCACCCGACCACTCGCAATCTGGTTCTTCAGTGTTACCGTGACGTGCTCCTGCCCAACCACTTCGTCGAAGGACTGGGGACGCCACTTGCGGTAGAGTGCTTGTGCCACAGCAGATTCGCCTGTATGGCCGTTTGGCCGTTCGCTCATGGGGTCATCGGCGCCCTCGCGCGACATATGGCCCAATGACGCATGGACTCAATACACCGGCACGGATGGATCGACTTCCCGCGCCCAGGCAAGAATACCACCCTTGACGTTCTTCACTTTCTTAAAGCCCATCTGACGCAGAAAGAGCACAGCGTCCGCGCTGCGCACGCCGCTGCGACAATGGACGAGGATTTCATCGGTCTGGCTCAACTCACCCAGTCGGCCGGGCAGTTCGCCTTTGGGAATCAGGCGGGCGGCCGGCAGGTGAGCGATCTCCCACTCCGGCGGCTCGCGCACGTCGATCAGGGTCGCGCCCGACAGGCCGGCCGCAATCCGGTCGCGCAGCTCGGTCACCGTGATCTCGGGCACATCGGGCCGCGCGGCAGACTGGCCGGCGGAGTCGGGGTCGATGGCCGGCATCCCGCAGAACGCTTCATAGTCGATCAACTCGTGGATCGTGCGATGCTCGCCGCAGATGGGGCAGTCGGGGTCTTTGCGCAGCTTCAACTCGCGGAAGCGCATATCGAGCGCGTCGTACAACATCAGCCGGCCCACCAGCGGCTCGCCGATGCCGGCGATCAGCTTGACCGCCTCGGTGGCCTGAATGACGCCGATGACGCCCGGCAGCACGCCCAGCACGCCGCCCTCGGCGCATGAGGGCACCAGGCCGGGCGGGGGCGGTTCGGGATACAGGCAGCGGTAGCACGGCCCGCGCTCGGCCCAGAACACAGACGCCTGCCCCTCGAACCGAAAGATGCTGCCATACACATTCGGCTTGCCCAGCAGCACGCAGGCGTCGTTGACCAGATAGCGCGTGGGGAAGTTGTCTGTGCCGTCCACAATCACGTCGTAGTCGGCAAATAGACGCAGCGCGTTCTGACTGGTTAGCGGCTCCTCGAACCCGTCGACGCGGATGAACGGATTGATGTCGAGCAAGCGAGCCTTGGCGCTCTCCAGCTTGGGCTTGCTCACCGTGCTCTGGCCGTGAATGATCTGCCGCTGCAAGTTCGACTCGCTGACCGTGTCGAAATCGACGATGCCGATGCGGCCCACGCCGGCGGCGGCCAGATACATTGCCGCCGGCGAGCCAAGCCCGCCCGCCCCCACGAGCAGCACGCTGCCGGCTTTCAACTTCTTCTGCCCCTTCATGCCCACTTCGGGCATGATGAGGTGGCGCGAATAGCGCCGGATCTCGGCGTTCGAGAGCCTTTCCTCTTCTCCCTCGCTCTCATCGAGGTCCCCATGCGCCAGTGGAACAGTGGGGCGGCCGCCCGCCACACTCGGCACGATGCTCAACTGCGCCCCATCCGGTACGGGTGTCTCGAAGCCTTGCAGATGGCGCACGTCTTCATCTCCGAGATATACATTGACAAACGAGCGCGGTTTGCCTGTGTCGTTGAACAGATGCCGCTTCAGATCAGGATAACGATCCACCAGAGAGGCCAACACACTTTGCACAGTCCCGGATTCTGCCGTCACTTCTTTGCTACCGCCGACATAGGGTCGCAGCGGCGTGGGTATACGAATAATTACCATGCGCGAAAGGATACCTTAACCTTGCGCCGCAGGCCGAGGGCGAGAGTCAGGCCGTGTCGGCTCTGGCAGCGCGCCGGGGACAAACAATGCGCGCCACAACAGCAGTGCCCCGGCCCGGCGCGCTGTCGATCGTCAGCGTCCCGCCGAGCTTTTCGATCCGCTCGCGCATCGATTTGAGGCCGAGGTGGCCGGGGAAATCACCCGTGGGGTCGAAGCCGGCGCCGTTGTCCCGCACTTCGAGCGTGACGCCGTCGCCATCGTCTGCCAGGCGGATGGATGCCTGCGTTGCTCTGGCATGCTTCACGATGTTGTGCAACGCTTCCTGAGCGATGCGATACAGCGCCTCTTTACAGTCAAAAGACAACTGCGGCTCTTCACAGAACTCGGTCTCCACCGCGATATGGTGGCGAGCCTGCATCGAGGCACCATGCTTGGAGAGCGCGGCCACCAGCCCCTCGTTCTGAAGCGATTCCGGGCGCAACTCGAAAATGAGCGCGCGCATCTCGGCCATGCCGGCCTCTGCAAGATGCAACACATAGTCCAGCGGCTGGGCCAGTCTCTGTCGCAACGAATCGTCTCGGGCAGAGTCCGCAGGCGCGGCGTGCGGATCATCGGCCTGCGTCGTGTCGAGCAGGCGACGGGCTGTGCGCGCTCCCAGCGCAATACCGTAGAGCGCCTGCGACACAGAGTCGTGCAATTCGCGGGCCAGCCGTTGGCGCTCTTGCAAGGCGGCGAGTTGGTGAGATTCCTGATACAGGCGCGCATTCTCGATGGCGATGGCGGCCTGGTTGGCGATGGCCAGCGCCACCGAGGCATGTTGGGCGGTGTAATAGCCGGCCTGACTGTGATCGAGGCTCAGCACGCCAATCATGCGATCCTGCACCATGAGAGGAACCCCCATCCAACAGTGGATGTGGCTGAACAGCGTGTCCATATGCTTGCCGGCCGACTCGCGAAACGCCCGGGCCAGCCGGTGATCGCCTCGCACATCCGAAATGATCACCGGCGCGCGCAGCCGGAACACCTCTTCGGCGGCAGACGGCCTGGACAGACGCAGTGCCAGCATCTGTTCGCGCGGCGACGGGCCACGATAGTCCAGACTGACCAGCCGCCCATCCTGCAATAGGAAAATGGCGCAACTGGTGTAATCGATCACCGACTTCAGACGATCCAGGATCAGGCCGAGCAGAGGCTCCAGCTCCAGTGTCGAGGCGACATCGTGCGAGACCTGCAACAGGTTAGATAGTTCGCGGGTTCGCTCGGAGACGCGCCGCTCCAGTTGGCGCTCGCTCTCCTGGAGTTTCTGGCGGTTGACCTTGATACGTTCGAGCATCGTCTGGAAGCCGGTCAACAGCCGCCAGCCCTCGGTGCCGGCGCTGAATTGATCGACCGGCACCGCCGGCACATCATCCGGGTTGCGACTGACATGCTCGAACAACCGCAGCAATGTGGTGTACGAGCGGGCGGTGGGCAGCAGCGTCATGAAGATGGCGAGGAATATCAGCACAGTCAAGCCGAGCGTGAGCACCAACGCGTTCAGGAAATAGTTCTGCGTGCGCGCCTCGATGTCGCCGAGATACATGCCTGTCCCGATATAGCTATCCCATTCCGGAATGCCAACCACGTACGAGATTTTGCGTTGCGGGACAGTGCTGCCCGGCGGCGGGTAGTCATACTCCACATAGCCCTCGCCAGCCGGGCTTCTGGCCGCGCGAATCAGCTCTTGAGTGATGTTCTTGCCGCTGGCATCCACCAGATCGAATTCATTGGCGCCCTCACGCGGCGGGTTGTACGGCAGCAACCACACTTCACCGTCATAACTGCCCATGAACAGATAGTTGCTGCCGGCCTCATCGGTGTAGATCATCCGCCGGACCAGTTCGCGTCCGATCATACGCGCCTGCTCAGGAGATAACTGGCCGGCGCGCTGCTGCTGGCGCGTTGGCTCAACCACGCTCAACGCGATCTGCACCAAACGTTTCAGCTCCTGGCGCCGAAACTCGACTGTGCGATCGGCATAGCCACGCGAGAAGAAAACGAACAGCACCGCATAGCCGGCCAGAACGAGCAGCACGGCTATGGATACGCGAACCAGGCTACTCTCGAACAGCGCCAGCAGCCGGGGGAGGCGATGGAGTGGCATGACACACAGGAAGGCGCCTATCGGCGCAGGCGCCTATCGGCGCAGGCGCCCGGGTCGTCACATCCCGAAGTTACGCATTGACCGCGCCGGCGCTGACCAGCCCGATGCGGACTGCATACAACGCCGCTTGCGTTCGGCTTTGCACGCCCAGCTTGGACAGAATATTGCTGACGTGCGTCTTGACGGTCTTCTCGCCGATGGTCAATGTGGATGCGATCTCTTTGTTCGACTGGCCCTGTGCCAGCAGACGCAGCACTTCGGTCTCGCGCTCGGTGAGCGTTTCCGGGCTATCGGGCACGCGCACCTCGCGCATCAGCCGCGCGGCGGCCCTGGGCGAAAGCTGCACCTGGCCGGCTGCGGCAGCCTTGATGGCGCGGCACAATTCATCGGCGTGGGTGTCCTTGAGCATGTAGCCAATGGCGCCGGCTTTCACCGCGCCAATCACCGACGCATCTTCCAGCACGCTGGTCAGCGCAAGCACCTCGGTGTCGGGCAATTCCCGTCGGATCGCTCCAATCGCAGTAATGCCATCCATGACCGGCATGAGCAAATCCATCAGCACGACATCGGGCTTCAACTCGTGAGCCTTTCTGACCGCTTCGGCGCCATCGGCGGCTTCGCCGACAATTTCCAGGTCTGGATCGAGCGACAGGAACATGCGCAAACCCTGGCGCACAACCATGTGGTCGTCGGCGATCAAAATGCGAATCGTCATTGCTCTCGTCCTCCGTTTTACGAACAGGAGCGGCCGTTAGCCTGCGCCATCATCTTCAAACGCCGCCCTCTGTCAGCCGGCCAAAGCCCGAACGCTGCTGTGAGAGTGCTGAACGCCAATCGGGGCGCGATACGTGAAGTAGACGCTGGCAGATGTTGATATGTGTGCGTCACCTGCCGTCATCCGGTCGACGATGATGGCGCAAGGCGACGCGAAGATTATAGCATCGGGGTTTTAATCTATTGCGGAAATAGGATGCGCCCAGGGCAAGCGCATGTCCGATTTTGAGGTTTCGCTAATGGCGGCAGCTTTTGTTGAAGCAACGCTGAATCTCCCACCGGCGACTCGAGGCGAAGCCGGCGCAAGGGCCGGCTTCGCTATATGTTGCGCGCGGGCTCCAACCGCTAGGCAACGTTTGTTATCTGTCTGGATTGCCGCTTGCGCGGGAATGACGTTTTCTCGCAACTACGACTTGCGATTGCCCTGACAATGCGCCTACCATCTGCTCTTTCGGCGATAAGGCTTGTCGAAACCGCTGAAGCACTACCCATGCCTTGGATAAGCTCCGGCCACTCCACCCCGTACAATAGACTGCGCCTGCCCGATTGCCCGGCGCGCGACATGCAGGTGCATATGCCAACTCACAATCTGAACTTCATCTCGCCTCCCGGTAAGACTGACATCTCATTTGACCGGGCCGCCGTCCGCCTTCACCCCGACGATGATGTGGCCATCGCCAAGACCAACCTTGCCCCCGGCCAGACCCTGCGAAGCCCGGACGCGCAAACGACCACCATCGCGCAGACGATCCCCTCCGGCCACAAATTCAGCCTGCGCGCCATTCCGGCCGGCCAGGCAATCCGGCGCTACGGTCAGATCATCGGCGCGGCCAGCGCCGACATCGCGCCAGGCGAACACGTCCATACCCACAATGTCGCGGTTCATGTGTTTGAACGGGCAGACGAATGGGGCGCAGACGCGCAGCCGGTGACCAGCGTTCCCGCGCCAGAGCGCCGGCTGTTCATGGGATATCGCCGGCCCAACGGCCGCGCCGGCACACGTAATACGATCGCCGTCATCAGCACGGTCAACTGCTCGGCCCACACCGTCCGAGAGATTGCCCGCCACTTCACCCGCGAGCGACTGGCCGGCTACCCCAACGTCGATGGTGTGATTGCGTTGGCGCATCACTCCGGCTGCGCCACCCGCGTGGGTGGGGCCGACTATGTGTTATTGCAACGGGTGCTGGCCGGCATGGCGCGACACCCCAACGTCGGCGCCTGTGTGCTGGTCGGCCTCGGCTGCGAGGCTAACCAGATGGCCGACCTGATCCGCAACTACGATCTGAACTCAGAAGGCGAGAGAGGAGAGAACAGATCGCCTGTCATGCTCACCATCCAGGACGAAGGCGGCATCCGCAAGACCGTGCAGGCCGGCATTGCCGCCGTCGAGGCGCTGCTGCCGGTGGTGAATGCGACGCCCCGCTCGCCGCAGCCGGCCTCGGAGCTGATGGTGGCCTTACAGTGTGGTGGCAGCGATGGCTGGAGCGGCGTGACTGCCAACCCGGCGCTTGGCCTGGCCGCCGACCGCCTGGTGCAGCACGGCGGCAGCGTGGTGCTGGCCGAGACGCCGGAAATCTATGGCGCAGAGCATCTGCTGACACGACGCGCTGTCAGCGCCGAAGTAGCCGGCAAGTTGATGCAGAAGGTGCGCTGGTGGGAAACGCACGCTGCACGGTTGAATCTGGAGATCGACAACAACCCCAGCCCCGGCAACAAAGCAGGCGGATTGACAACCATCTACGAAAAATCGCTCGGCGCGATTGCCAAAGCCGGCAGCACGCCACTGGTGGATGTGTTCGACTATGCGGCGCCGGTGACAGCACGCGGGTTCAGTTTCATGGATTCGCCCGGCTATGACCCGGTCTCGGTGACCGGACAGGTGGCCGGCGGATGCAATCTGGTTGTGTTCACCACCGGTCGCGGCTCGGTCTTTGGGTTCAAGCCGGCTCCCAGCATCAAGGTCGCCAGCAACTCTGACCTGTACCGGCGCATGGAAGACGACATGGATGTGAATGCCGGCCGCATCCTGGATGGCGAACCGATACAGCAGGTCGCAGATGACCTGTTCGAGCTAATGATCGCGGTGGCGTCGGGCCTGCCCACCAAAAGCGAGTCGCAGGATGTGGGCGAGGCCGAGTTCAACCCGTGGATGATGGGCGGCGTGTTGTAGGCCGGCGCGTCGCGCACGACGCTACGTCAGGATTCAGCCGACTGTTGGGCAGGGGCGTCCCCTACCCCTTCTGATTGTCAATGTGGCATTACACTGGGCAGGCGTCATCGCGGCGCGCGACAGGGTTCCGAGAAATCGCACCGCGATCGCGCGGAGCCAACTATGACCTACTCACCCGCCCACCTCTTGACCCAACTGGCGTCGCTCGATTGGCCGTGGAAGTCCGAAGACCCGGCCATCCATATCATCCTCGTCTCCGACGAGCAATTCACCAACCTCGCCAATCGGCCCGACGAAGCTATCGAAAAGATCTTTCCCCAGGACCCCGAGCCGATCAGCCTGCGCGAGCATTGCCGGCGCGGTGCCGAGCGCGGCGCGACCAAACTGCTGGTTGCCTATGATTATTTCTTCGGTGGCAGCGCGCGCGGCCTGTACCCCGACACCCCTGAGTTTCAAGCCACGCTCAAAAAGATCAGCGACGTGGCGCAGGAATACGGCCTGAGCCTGGAGCCAAGCATCCTGTCGCCGCTCGAACTGGGTGCCGGCTACAAGGCCCGCGCCGGCGCAGGCCCCGGCCAGGCCGGCCGCTGGATGCACTACCGCGAAGCGCTGCGCGATCCGCAGACCGGCGCCTACTCTGCCCTGATGTGGCAGCACACCCGCTGGTGCAACAACAAAGGCCCCACGCCGGTGACGCTCATCGGCGCGCGCGCCTTCGCCTTCCGCGAGCAGCGCATCCCCGGCACATCGTTCTTCAGCGTCGATCCCGATGGCATCGTCGAGCTGGACCCGCCTGTCATCGAGCCGATGCCCGGCACCAGCCCCTACACGGGGGCGCTGGCCGGCGGCGAAGCCCGCCAGGACATCATGTTCCAGGCCACTCGCATCCGCGCGCACGGGTTGGGCGGGCCGGCCGGCCTCGATCGTGTGCTCGTCGTCCTGATCTACGACACCGATGAGATGGATTACTTCAGCCCGGCCGCGCCGCAGTTCCTCGATGCGCTGGTCAACGAATATCATCAGCGCGGCGTCAAACTGGCCGGCCTGTATTCCGACGAAATGCACATCCAGCAAGATTGGTCGTATCACACCCACTTTGACAACGGCCAGTTCAACCTGCGCTATGTGTCAGCCGGCTTCGAGCGCGCCTTTGCCGAGAGGTACGGCGCTCAATATGCCGACTTTGCCAGATGGCTGGTCTACTTCACCGCGCACCAGCACGACTTCCTGCCAACCCACGAGCCCAAGCTGCCCAGCCAGCATGTGTTCGGGCCGGATCGCGCCGCGCTTGCGGCCACACTCCAGTTCCGGCGCGACTACTACCACTTTCTCGAAAGTGGCGTGGTCGATCTGATGAACGGCGCGCGCAAGAAGCTGGAGACGCTGATCGACCATACACTGGACGCCTATTACCACTCCACCTGGGCCGAGTCGCCCACTTGCGACGCGTGGGCGCCCGGCGGCGTGCAGGATAGTTGGTCGCCGGCCGAGCATCGCAGCAAGTACGAGTACACGCCCGACTTCCTGTGGTCGAACACGGTGCATCAGGCCGCCTCGGCCTGCGCCAATCAGTTCCTGTGGAACGAATTTCTGACCGGTGGCAACAACGACACGCCCGAAGGCGGCTACGCCGACCGCAACTACTACGCCCGCGCGCTGGCCTGCTCGCTGGCCGCGCTCAATCGCCGACCCCTTGCCAGCGCCGGCATGTGGGGCATGCCCCAGCCGGTCGCCGATCGCATGATGGCCGTCAGTGAGGTGTACGGCGCGCTTGGCCATCCGGTCTTCCGCGCGGTCGAGGACTACGCCCCGCGCAGCATCGAGGTCTTGTTCCTCTATCCCCAGGATCTGACGGCGGTGGACGAACGTTTCGGCAGTTGGATGTCGCTGTACGGCTATGCCAATCTCATCACCGCCGAAAAGCTGGTGGAGTATGGCCGCGTGACCGATGACGGGTGGCTGGAAGTGGCCGGTCCGGCGATCACCTCGCGCTATCGCGCCGTGTGCGCACAGTACGAGCCGTTCCCGTCCGAAGCGCTGCTCACCCTGTTGCGCGCATTTGTGGAGAAAGGCGGTCTGTTGATCTGGTCGAGCGTCCCGCCGCTGGCCGCGCAGGCCGGCGCGCTCGATACCCGGCAATGGCTGCGCGAGGTGTTTGGCGTCGAAGTGCTGCCCACCGACGACCCACTGGGCCAGCCCATGCCGGGCCGGCAAGTCGTGTTCAGCGGCGCGCTGCGGCGCGTCCCCGCGCAGACGATCCTGACCGACTTCGTGGTCGATCGCGTCTTTCCGGTCAAGCCAATCGGTCGCGCCCGGCCAGTCGCCACCCTCGCTACCGGCCGGCCCGAAGGGCCGTGGTGCGTGGGCGCGCGCAAGATCCATCGCGGTGGCGGTCAGGCAATCTACCTGGGCTTCCGCCCGCGCGACGACCAGGCTGCCTCAACCGGCGTCGAGACACGCGTATGGTTCGAGACACTGCGTGCGTTGGGCGCGTACCCGGCCAGCGGCGTATTCGATGAGAACGACAACCCCAGCGTGGTGTCGCGCACCGGCGACTTTCTGGCCTGCGCTTTCCCCAACGGCGCGCTGGCCGTCTGTCCGCACTTCAAGGACTACCCAGAGAACTGGCCGGGCGGCTTCTTCCGTGATCAGGAAGTGGATGCCCGCATCATGGCCGAGAACCCGCCACCCGACGACTTCTTTGAATTGCGCGGCTACCGCGTGGCCGGCCAGACGGTAACCTATGCCGGCCGGCACGCGGTAGCCTGGCGCCGCAACGCTGCAGGCGCGTTGATCGCCTTTGCCGGCCACGACTGCGCAGGCATCGAGATCGATGGTCAGACTTACCAATGGTCTGAAGCGCCGGTGGATATCGGCTGGCACCCGCTCGCGCCGGAACAGGCCACAGAACGCTATCGGCCGCTGTATCGAGTGTGGTGCGAGACGCCAGGGCAGGTGCGCATACCCTTGGCGTTGCCGGCCGGGCCAATCGAGGTGTGGCTGGGCGCGCACATACCAGGCAGCCGATCGCGGCGGGCAGCGCAGGGGCGAGCCGGCTACGGCGAACGCCAGGTCGCATTTGGTGTGGCAGACGGCGCGCTGACGCTCGACATCGACGACACGCTGGCCGGCCACTGGCTGTATGTGGTGCAGGCAGTGTAATCACTCAGGTGGTCAGATGGTTTCAGGTGTCCGACACCTAGGAGGTGTCGGACACCTGATATCGGTATCACGACGATCCCATCTTGCCCGAATAGTCTCGTCGCACTCTGTGCTCTGTGCTCTGTCATCTGCGATCTGCAATCTTTGCCATGAACCCATCCCTCACCCTCTGGTACGCGGCTCCTGCAAAGAACTGGAATGAGGCACTGCCGGTCGGCAACGGCCGGCTGGGCGCAATGGTGTTCGGCGGCGCGCCGCGCGAACGCCTGCAACTCAACGAGGAAACGTTGTGGTCCGGCCATCCCCGCGACTGCGACAACCCTGACGCGCCGCGCCATCTGCCCTTGTTGCGCGAAGCCGCCTTCAAAGGTGACTATGCGCTGGCGGATCAGCTTGCCAGAAAGATGCAAGGC
>DAOUDB010000063.1:0-10557 GCA_034431495.1 Thermoflexales bacterium | reverse complement strand
GGATCAGGTGTCCTCATCAGGCGCGCATTCTAGCATCGCGCCTGCGGCGATGCTGGGCGCCGGCAGTGTGGCAGGCATCGGCGCGCAAGTGCTGGTGGCAAGCGGGCACGAGCCGGCGGGACTGGCCCTCTACGCCGGCGCGATCGCGTGCGCCTTGCTCGCCATTACGCGGCTGGACAAACCCGCCCTGGCCTTGCCAGACGCGCCCGCGGCGCCCCCCGCGCTGTTGCCCCGGCATGCGCGCGTCCTACTGGCGTGCGCGGCGCTGGCACTCGGCGCGGCCACGTTCATACTGAGCGAGGGCAACCGCTACTCTGTGTTGAGTGTGGCTGCGTGGCTCGGCAGTGTGGTGTGTTGGGCGCTGGCTTTTGCGCGCTGCCGTGCCCTCATCCCCCGCCCCCTCTACCTCTGGGAGAGGGGGTTAGGGGGTAAGGGTGCAATCACAACGCTGGCGCTGGTGACCATCCTGGCGCTGGGCGCGTTCTTCCGCTTCGCCGCGCTGGCCGAAAACCCGCTGGATATGAACAGCGATCAGGCTGAAAAGCTGCTGGACGTGAAAGATGTGCTCGAAGGCGCCCCCTATATCTTCTTCGAGCGCAACACCGGTCGCGAACCCTGGCAGTTCTACTGGACGGTTGCGCTGATCAAGCTGTTCAATCTGCCGCAGGACTTCATGGCGCTGAAGCTCGGCACGGCGCTGATCGGCTGGCTGATGCTGCCGGCCATATTCCTGCTGGCGCGCGAGCTGTTCGGCCCGCGCACGGCGTTGATTGCAACGCTCTTCGCCGCTGTGGCAAGCTGGGGCGTCATCACGGCTCGCTTTGGGCTGCGCTACCCGCTGGCGCCGTGCGCCGTGGCGTGGACGCTGTGCTTTCTGGTGTACGGGCTGCGCCGGCAACACCGCAACGCCATGCTGGCCGCCGGCGCGTGGATCGGCATCGGCCT
Source organism: Thermoflexales bacterium (assembly GCA_034431495.1). GTDB lineage: Bacteria > Chloroflexota > Anaerolineae > J036 > Brachytrichaceae > Roseilinea. The sequence goes on along the minus strand of DAOUDB010000063.1, from coordinate 9,612 downwards.
ACAGGGCTACACCGCCTATCGCTTCATGGTCGTCGTTGTGCCGCTGCTCGTGCTGGCATGGGCCGGCTGGCAGTGGATGCAGCGCCGGCGCAACGCCGCCGCGCAGACCCTGCTCAACGCCATGATCGCGGCCGGCATGGCCGCGCTTGTCCTGATGCCGTTGATCCGCTATGGCGTGGACAACCCGAGTCAGTTCCTCTATCGCGCCGCGACGCGCCTTTCAAACACCGAACGCGAGATCGAAGGCAACCCGGCAGCCATCTTCATCGACAACCTTAAAAACGCGCTGCTGATGTTCAACTACACGCGCGACGAAGTGTGGGTTGCCAATCTGCCCGACCGCCCGGCCATGGACGAACTGTTGGGCGGATTGCTCGTCCTCGGCGCAGTGGCGGCCCTTGCGCTGAGTGTGAAGCAGCGCGCACCCTGGCCGGCCTTGCTGCTGGGCGCGGGTGTGTTGATGCTGATCCCATCCGCCTTGAGCATCGCCTTCCCGCGCGAGAATCCCAGCGTGGTGCGCACCGGCGGCGCGCTGCCTATGCTGATGATTGTGTGCGCGCTTGGGCCGGGGCTGTTGCTCGACACGCTCCCGGCCACAGGCCGGCGGCGCATTATCCCCGGCGCGACAGCATACGGGCTTGTCCTCGTGCTATGCCTGGGCATCATCGCCGTCAACTATCAGCGCGTGTTCGTCGATTACCCGGCGCAATACTGCCCGCGCGCGCAGAACGCCAGCGACATCGCCCGCGAGATGAACGCCTGGGTGGCGCAGGGCAACGACCGGCGCAACGCCTACATCGTCGGTTACCCACACTGGGTAGATTCGCGCGCCGTGGGCATCTGGATCGGCGACATCAACTTCCCCAACACCGTGGGCGCGCAGATCGGCAGAATAGATGCGGCCGAGGTCGAGTTGCAGGGCCGGCCGGGCTGGTTCGCGTTGAATGTGAACGATGTCGATTCACTGCGCGCGTTGACCGATCGCTATCCGAACGGCACAACCCGCATCGTGGCCGGCGCACAATGCGGCAAACCGTTTGTGGTGTTCACCACGCAGTAGGCGACAAGCCGGCCCACAGGCCGGCGCGCTGCGCGCGCAATCAACACTCTGAGCGCGCTTGCAGCGCACGCTTCTAGCGCACACTCAAACTGAACCGCTTCACATTCTCCCAGTCCAGTTCGATGCCCAGCCCCGGCATGGTTGGAATGGGCAACATGCCTTCCACATCCAACGCAAACGGCGTGGTCACAATCTCTTCGATGTACGGCGAAGGCGTGAGATATTCAACCCAGCGCGCCACCGGCAACGCCGCCACCAGATGCAGATCAGCCGCCAGACCGACAGCAGTGTTCCAGCCGTGCGGCACCAACATCAGGCCGTGGTCATACGCCATCCAGCCGATGCGCCGCGCCTCTGACAAGCCGCCGCATTTGGTGCAATCGGGCTGGATGTAATCCAGCGCGCCGCGCTCGATCCAGGGGATGAAGCTCTGCCGGCGGGTAAGCACCTCGCCGGCAGCAATGGGCACCGGCGAGTGTTCGCGCAGCTTGAGGTAACCCTCGATGTCGTCCGGGGCCAGCGCCTCCTCGAACCAGGTCACGTCGTAGTTGGCCAACATGCGCGCCGTCTCGATGGCCCACTTGTAGCCGTGCGGCCAGAACTCCTCGCTGCCGCCGGCATCCACCATCAGCTCAACATCCGGCCCGACCGTCTCGCGCGCAGTCTTGATCAGGGTTTCGTCCAGCCGGCGATCAACGCGCCCAAAGGGACGCCAACCCATTTTGATCGCCCGGAAGCCGCGCGCCGTCACTTCCTGCAACTTGTCGCGCAGACGGGCCGGCTCGTCGAACAAGATCGACCCGTAAGGCTTGATGCGGTCACGGTAGTAGCCACCTAGCAGGCGCGCCACCGGCTGGCCGGTGACTTTGCCCAACAGGTCCCACATCGCCATGTCAATGCCGCTAATGGCGTGCGTCACCGCGCCACCGCGCCCTTGCCAGAAGGCCATCTGGTGCAGCTTTTCCGACACGCGCTCGGGCTCGATGGCGCATTCGCCGATCAGCCACCCGTGCATCAAGCGCAGCGCGCCATCGACCAGCGCCTGGCTGGTGTACACGCTGCCAATGCCGGTGAGCGGCCGGCCATTCACCGTTTCATCGGTGACCACTTCGATCAGCGTGTGCAGATTCTCTTCCGGCTCGATCTCATGATCCCAGCCGCCTTCGGGCGTGCGCCCCATCAACGGGATTGAGCGAACTGCGACGATCTGCATGGTAATTCCTCCGGGGGTGGTTGCGTATTACGTGTTGCGTATTGGGGCAGATTGGGCGGCGTTCTACGGCAGCCAGTTGCCCGGCCTGACGCGCGGCCACGCCAGCGCCGGCTTGAAGCCTTCGGCGTATTCCACACCGCACTGAATGCCGCGAAATGCGCCCACCACCTGCGAGTATTTCACCAGATCCCACCCGCCCGAGGTTTGCATGTTGGCCATCTGGCTCTTGTGCAAGCGGATCAGTTCACACTTGCGCTCGAACACAGGGGTGATGTCCACGTAGTGGGTCGGCTGCCACTCCAGGCCGGTGATGGCGTCCATGTAGTACAGCGCCGGGCAACTGGGCAACGGCTCGTGGTCGGTGAAAATGGTCTTCACCGCCGCCAGCATCACCGCATGAAACGCAATCTGGCTGGTGACCATGTGGTCTGTGTTGTAGTCCACCGGCGGCGGGGCAAACACCACATCCGCCTCCGCCTCGCGCAACACGTCGATCAGCCAGTTGCGCGCCTCGTCCGTGTCGCGGATGTACTCGTCGGACTGGCCCATGCACACGTAGCGCCCGCCCAGCCCTTCGGCCACAGCGGTTGCCTCTCTCGCCCGGATGCGCGCGATCTCCTCGTAGGGCGTGCGGGGGTCATACTGCGCGCCCTTGTCGCCGTTCGAGATCACCACGTTGGTGATGCGGCAATTGCCGCGCTCGTGATAGCGGATCAACGTGCCAAGACAATTCAGCTCGATGTCGTCCTGATGCGCGCCAACACTCACAATGCTCAATAGTTTCTCGGCCATGCGCCAACTCCCTACAGTTCAATCGTGTGCGCGAAGAAGTGCTCACCCTGTGGGCGCGATCGGCACACCCAGTTGCCATCCGGCGCCACCACGCCACTCTGCTCCGAACAGGGCAGCGTGGCCGGCTCGCAGTTGTCTACCGTCACGATCCACACCTGGCCGGCCAGCGCGCGCATGCGCACGTTGGCCTCGTGGAACTGCCAGGCCACGCGCGACAGATCGCTGCCATCGCGCCCGCCATTGACGGCATGGAAGATCACCCGCGCGCCCATGCGCGACAGCTGTTGCGTCAGATGCGGGTCGGGCATAGGCGTGCAGCCGGGATTGGCCCACAGATCGTTGCAGATCAGGCCGCCCACGGTAACCCCGTTGAACTGAAACACGCGCAAGGGGTGGGCGGCGTAATCGTTGATCTCGCCCTCGCTCGGCTCGCTCATCGTTCCGCAGCGCAGGATTTTGGTGTGGCAGCCCAGGTAGTCGCCGGCGGGGTCATAGAAGCGCAGTTCGTTGTAGCACAGCCCGTCATCCGGCTCGACGAAGCACGTGCCCAGCGCCAGCCCCACGCCGCGCACACGCGCCCGGCCGGTCGCCTCGGCCAGCGCCTGTTGCACCGCAGTCTGATCGAAGCGCGGCGTGTATCCGCTCAGCGCGCCTTCCGGCGTGAGCAGGATGTCCGCCTTCTGATCGGCAGCATAGTCGATGGCGCGCAGAATGGTTTTAAGGTTCGCGTCCACATCGGTCGTGACGGCCATCTGCGCGGCGGCGACTCTGATCGCAGTGCGGTTAGCCATGTGTCTCCTTTGCCGGCGTCTTGCGCGCGCGCGGCGCGTGCCCGCGCCGCGTTTTTGTGTTTTCCCGGCCTGTCGTCGCGCTGGCGATGGTGTACTCGATGGTAAACCCGCCGGCCGGCCCCTCGCTGCGCACGACATGTTTGCCCCGGCCCCATCGGTCGGCCTTGCCATATAACGCCGTCACGCGGCCCACCGGCTCGCCTTCCTCGGCCAGTGGGATATAGGCGTCGCTGGCCAGCGCGACCGCAATATCCAGCACGTCATCGCTGCTGACCGACACCGGCACACGCTTCCTCAGCGCGTAGCGCCGGCCATGCGCGGCCATCTTCGCGCCGCTTCGCGGCCAGCGAAAAGTTGCGCCGTTTACCGCCAGCGCCAGCGCCACCGCTTCAGTTGCAGCCGGATTAAGAGGGTTGTCGAAGGTCACCCGCTCGAAGGTGACGGTGAGCGGCACGGCCCGCTTGCGCGCCTTCGGCGGCGCCCGCAAGTCGAAGGACTTGGCAACAGCGTCCGCCGTTTCGACTGCGCCGGCCATCGCCTTTGCGCGCACAGGCAACAAATGGCTCAGGTTGTCGGGCGGCGGGGTCGGCGTGTAGGCCAGATGCGCGAAGAAGCCGCGCCACTGCTCGCTGCAATGCCGGCTGGGGCATGTCTCGGTGAACCCCGGCGTCACGCCATCTGAAACCAGCGTGGATTCCTCGCCGGGGTGATTGCAGTCGTACAGGTAGACCTTGATACCGCCGCCGGCCTCCACATCGTAGCCATAGGCAACTACCTGATGATTGAGGCCAACGTTCAGCAGGTCGCGGGCGTGAATCAAGATGAGCGGGACCGGCCGGCCCTGGTCAATCGCCTGGCGCAACTTCGGCAACTCCTCGTTGATCGTTCGCTCGTGCACGCCTTTGGCGAAGAAGGTCGAGCGATCGGGCAGCACCGTCCACAGAAAAACGTTCACCATGGCCGGGATGGCCAGGCTGTGATAGTGTCGGCGCATGATGTAATCGGCCAGCGGACTGCCATCCGGCGGCACCCCGGTATCGGCCGGCAAATCGGCCGGGCGCACAGAGGGGGCCGGCCGGCCGGCAGAGAAGTGATCGAGCGAGGCAAAGGACATGCCCCCGCAACGCCCGTTCAATTCGATCTTGCGCCCACCAGGCAAATCGGCGATCACATTGCGAAAGCGATTTGAAAACTGAAAGCCATAGCGATCGAGCGGATAGTCAACCCTCGGCACATCTCACCTCCTGCGCAGCCAATCCAAATTCGCAACCACTCAGCCCACCCGCCCATAGGGGAGGACGAGCCATCAGACCACTTCGATATTGTCCTTGCCTCCGTACATGACCCACCACGGTTTGGCGCCGGCAGCCAGCACCTCATTCAACGCCTGGATGTTCTTCACGCCGCGATCTTCGAGCCAGGCTTCCAGCGCCTGTACGCCCTCGCGCGCGAAGATAGGGATGCCATCCTGCCAGGTCGCCCGCCCGCACAGCACGCCGGAGAAATTCGTGCCGGCCTCGGCGGCCAGTTCGAGCGTCTCGCGGAACACGTCGTCGCTCACGCCGGCGCTGAGATAGATGAATGGCCGGCCGGCAGCCGCAGCCGACTCGCGGAACAGGCGCATGGCCTCCTGGCGCGTGTAGGCTGCCGCGCCCTTGAAGGCGCGCGTGCCCTCCACGAAACTCATATCTACCGGCACTTCCACTTTCAGCACATCCACGCCGTACTGTGGTTTGGAAAACTCGGCCATGTATGCGCTGACATAGGCCGGCTTGCGCCGCGCAAACTCAAGCGAGTCTGAAATCGTGTCGTCGTAGGTGATGCACTCTAGAAAGAACGGCACGTCGTAGGCCATGCACTCCGCGCCGATGCGCTCGATAAAGGCATGTTTGCCGTCGTTGATCTCGGGGCCATCGGCCGGGCTGTAGTAGAGCAGCACTTTGATTGCGTCCGCGTCGGCGCCCACCAGCCGGCGCACGCTCCAGTGCGTCAGCAGATCGGGCAGACGGCCCTTCACGGTTGCGTCATAGCCGGTCTTCTCGTAGGCCAGCAACACGCCGGTATTGGGCGCGCGCTCCTGTATGGCCGGCAGGCCATACTCCGGGTCGAGCAAAATAGCGCTGGCGTGCCGGGTGAGCACTTTCGTCACGGCACGCTTGAACTGCACCAAATCGTCGCCGGTTGCATCGCTGCCGCGCGCTTTGGCGATCGACTTTTTGAGCGAGCCACGCTGATCCATCGCCGCAGCCGCGATGATGCCGTTTGGGTCGGCCAGCGCCGTAATGCCGTTGAACTTGCCGCGGGTTATTCGAACTTTCGCCATGATTTCCTCACTCCTGCGATTCGGGTGTGTCTGAGGTTGACTATACCGGATTCGCCGCCCGGCATGCCCACCACGATCCACGGAGACACATCTCACACACGCCGCACAGAACAAGGCGTTTGACGTTTCCCCTGTATCACCGTACCATCGCCCGCAATGGATTTCCTGCTTCTCTTCAAGGCCGCGGTCATGGGCATCGTCGAGGGCGTCACCGAGTTTGTGCCCATTTCTTCGACCGGCCACCTGATCGTCGCGGGCCGGTTACTGCAATTCCCGGCCAACATCGAATCGACGTTTGCGATCTTCATCCAACTCGGCGCAATTCTGGCCGTTATCGTGTATTTTGCGCGCGACCTGTTGGCGCTGTTACGGCAGGCACTGCCGGGCAACCCCAGCGCCGGCAGCGCGACGCGCCAGGCGCAGCGTCTGGTGCTGGGCGTGGCGATTGCGTTCGTGCCGGCCGGCATCATCGGCTTCTTTTTCAACGATCTGATTGACGCCTATCTGTTCCGACCTCTCGCCGTCGGCATCGCGCTGGTGGCCGGGGCCATCATCATCCTGCTGGTGGAGAGTCGCGCGCACTTGCCCACGACCCGCGCCCTCGAACAGGTGACGCTGGGTCAGGCGCTGCTGGTGGGAGTCGCGCAAGTCGCGTCATTGTTTCCCGGCATGTCGCGCTCGGCGGCGACAATTGTGGGCGGCCTGCTGGCCGGGCTGGATCGCCCCACCGCTCTGCGCTTCTCGTTCTACCTCTCGATCCCCACCATGGTCATTGCCACGACATACGCGCTGCTGAAAAACCTGTCGAGCATCCAGAGCGATCAGCTTGCGGCATTTGGCGTCGGGCTGGTTGTCTCGTTCATCGTGGCATTGCTGGTAGTGCACTGGTTTCTGGGATTTGTGTCGCGCCACACGCTCAAACCGTTCGCGTGGTATCGGCTGGGGGCCGGCTTCATCATCATCGCGCTGGCACTGGCCGGGCTGTTGTGATGAAGATGCAACGCTGACAACGCGGACTTCGTCCGCGAAGACTTTGGCGAGCTCAGTCAAGCCATCGCGGGCAAGCTCCAGCCAAGCCGGCGCAAGGCCGGCTTCGCCATGCGTTGCGCGCAGATTCATCCGCTGCGCAAATCAGCGCGCTGCCCATGCGCGTAAATGCACTCGATACATCTCCCATCGATGCTGCCCTCTATAATCCACTCGCCAACCTGCGCGGCATATCTCTATGGCTTTTGCACATCTGTCCCGGCGGCGTCTTGTGGCGGCGCTCCTGGCGCTGCTGATCGGCATCCCGGCCCTTGCGCTGGCGGCGCTGTGGATCACCCTGCCCTCGGTGGACGACCTGTATCGCCGCGTCCAGGCCCCCAGCACGCGCATCCTCGATCGCCATGGCCGGCTGCTCTACGAGATCATCGACCCGCGCGCCGGCCACCACGCCCCCCTGCCGCTCGACCGCATTCCCCTGCGCCTGCGCCAGGCTGTTATCGCGGTCGAGGACGCCAACTTCTACACCAACCCCGGCGTGGATCTGGCCGGCATTGTCCGCGCCTTGTGGATCAACGTGCAGGGCGGCGAGGTGCTGGCCGGTGGCAGCACCATCACCCAGCAACTGGCGCGCATGGTGCTGCTCGAACCCGAAGAGCGCGCCCAGCGCACCCTGTTGCGCAAGCTGCGCGAATCCCTGCTGGCCTGGCAGATTGCGCAGCGTTACTCCAAAGATGAGGTGCTGGCGCTGTATCTCAACCAGTCCTACTATGGCAATCTGGCCTATGGCGTCGAAGCGGCCGCGCGCGCCTACTTTGGCAAGCCGGCCGGCGCGCTCGACCTGGCCGAGTGCGCCCTGCTGGCCGGCCTGATTCAAGCGCCGGCGCTGTACGATCCCTTCAACGCCCCCGAACGCGCCAAACAGCGCCAGGGCGTTGTGCTCGATTTGATGGTCAGGCAGGGCTACCTGACTGCTGCCGAAGCCGCCGAGGCGCGTCAAGCCCGGCTGTCCTATGCGCCATCTGCCTTCGCCATTCGCGCGCCGCACTTTGTCTCGTATGTGCGGCTGTGGCTCGAAGAGCAATTCGGGCCAGAGTTGCTGGTGCGAGGCGGCCTGGTTGTCACCACCACGCTCGACCTTGCGCTGAACGACGCGACCACCGCACTGGTGCGCGCGCGCCTGGCGCAACTTCAGCAGCCGGCCGGCGGTCTGCCGGCTCACAATGCGCGCAACGCCGCCGTCGTCGCGCTCGATCCACAGAGCGGCGCGATTCGCATCATGGTGGGCAGCCCCAACTATTTCGATGCCGGCATCAGCGGCGCGGTCAATGCTGCGCTCGCGCTGCGCCAGCCCGGCAGCGCGATCAAGCCGGTCACGTATGCTGCGGCCTTCCAAACCGTGCCCGGCTTCACGGCTGCCACTCCCATTCTCGATGTGCGCACTGCCTTCCCCACGCGCGAGGGCACACCCTATTTGCCGGAGAACTACGATCGTCGTTTTCACGGCCCCATCAGCGCCCGCGACGCGCTGGCAACCTCGAACAATGTGGCCGCTGTGCGCGTGTTGCAACAGGTCGGCCTGGACGCCATGATCGGGTTGGCCAATGCGCTCGGCATTCACTCCTTCCGTTCGGCCGATGCCTATGGCCTGTCGCTGACGCTGGGCGGCGGCGAAGTGCGCCTGCTGGAGCTGGTCGCCGCCTATGCGGCGCTGGCGCGCGAAGGCCGGCGCGTCGATCCGTTTGCCGTCAGCGCGGTGGCCGACGCCGGCGGGCATGTGTTGTACGCGCGTCCCACAGACCAGCCGCCGGAGGCTCAGCCGCAGGTTCTTGATCCGCGCGTGGCCTGGCTGGTGACCGACATTCTGGCCGACAATGCCGCGCGCGCCGCCGCCTTCGGGCAAAACAGCGTGCTGAAGCTCAGCCGGCCTGCTGCCGTCAAAACCGGCACCACTACCGATTGGCGCGACAACTGGACGGTGGGCTATACGCCTGATCTGGTGGTGGGGGCGTGGGTGGGCAATGCCGACGGCCAGCCGATGCGCCGCGTGAGCGGCGTGACCGGGGCCGGCCCGATCTGGGCCGATGTGATGGAGCTGGCCCATCGCGGCCAGCCGGCGCGCTGGTTCGAACGGCCGGCCGGGCTGACCCGTGTGGAAGTGTGCGCCCTGTCGGGCCTGTTGCCCTCGCCCGATTGCCCCCATACGCGCTGGGAATGGTTTCTGGAAGGCACGCAACCGACCATCGCGGACACATGGCATGTACGCGAACGCATCGACCGCGCCACCGGCCAACTCGCCGATGACAGCACGCCACCCGAGCGTGTCGTGACACGCCTGGCGTTTCGTCTGCCGGCCGAGGCGCGCGACTGGGCGCGCGCGCAGGGCTGGCCGCTGGCGCTCGATCCACCGTCTGAGCGCAGCGCCGCGCAGGGTGGCGCGGCGTGCAAC
>DAOUDB010000062.1:0-6007 GCA_034431495.1 Thermoflexales bacterium | reverse complement strand
GAAAATCAGACCGCCCGTGAAAACGCCCAACAGCCCCAGAAGGACCATCTTCAGGATGCCTGAGCCTGACCCTTGCGGTTGTGTTTGCATCACGAACTTCTCACTCCTTGCCTTTCAAGACGATAAAGGCCCCGCGCGGTCGCGGCGCCTTGAATCACACTGCTTATCTGGCCGGCGCCCGGCCGCGCAAATCGGCCAGCGCGCGCTCCAGTTGCGTGTCAATGCCCTTCGCCGCGTCGTTTTCGGCGTGTTGTGTCTCGATGTCTGGTTGAAGCCCTACGCCGTCAATCGCGCGCCCGTTGGGGGTAAGCCATTTTGCCGTGGTGACGTGGACCGACGACCCGTCGCTCAAGTCGAACAACAACTGAACCGATCCCTTGCCATATGTCTTTTCGCCGACCAGCCGCGCACGACCATGATCCTGCAGCGCGCCGGCCACGATCTCCGACGCGCTGGCGGTGTTGGTGTTGACCAATACGGACAATGGTTGCCGCAACGCCAGCCCGCCGCTGATGACAGGGTGTGTCACCGTAATCTCGCCCCCGTCGGACCAGTTACGTTTGCGCTCGATCAACACGTTGCCACCGCTCAAAAACTGGCTGGCCACTTCGACAGCCGAGGCCAGCAAACCGCCGGTATTGTCGCGCAAGTCAATGAGATACGCCTGAGAGCCGTTGTCGCGCAAGTCGGTGATGGCCCGCTTCACCTCGCTGCCGGTGCGCTCGGTGAACTGGCGGATGCTGATGTAGCCGATGGCCAGCTCGTCGGTCGTCGTGCCGGTGATGACGCGCCAGTCCACAGACGGAACCTCGATCATCGCCCGCGTAATGCTGAAGTCGATCGACCGCCCATCGCGGCTGACCGTGATGCGCACCACGGTGCCCACGTCGCCGCGTACCCTGGCGGCGACATCCTCAAATCGCGCGCCTGTTGGCAGGACCAGGCCGTCTACCGCAATCAGAATATCCCCGGCCTGCACGCCGGCCTGTTGTGCCGGCGAGTCGCGGTGCGGCGTCAAAACGATGCGACCCTCGTCGTCGATGCGGATATCCACGCCGATGCCGCCAAACTGGCCGCGCAGATGATCGCGCTCCATGGCCCTGGGTTGCGGCTCGACGAAGATCGTCCAGCGATCGTTGAGCGTCGCCAGCATGCCGCGAATGGCCCCGTAGTTGCGGACGGTGTCGCTCGGCACTTCTCCGATGAAGCTTTCGCGCACCCGGCTCCACGCCTCGTCGAGCAGCCGGTATTCCGGCGCATGAATCGTCACTTCGGTTGGCGCGCGGGGGACGAGACGGGAACGCGCCAGCCAGCCGGCGCCAAAGAGCAGGGCGCTCCAGGCAAGCAGCATGGCGATCAAAACAAGCCGGCGGGAATTGAACATACGCGCATCCATTTCGAAGCGGCGATTTCGCAAGGGGCTAACGCGCCGCGAGTCCACGCGCGAGGCATGGGCCGGCGGAGGGGATGATGGTCGAGTCAAGTTGCGCTCTCATGGCAATCGCCAATCCAGACGCACATTCTAACTTGCTAACCTGGGGTTGCATCCTCCCATTTACGCTACAATCTGCCGCGCAAAGGCATAAGCCGGGTGCAGATCGTCCGCGTGCAAACCAGGAGAAAGTCACCCGCGATCCGCCGGCTGCATGGATTGGCCGGCTCGCTGTTGGCGGCGCCTTGTGTTGTCCGTAAATCCGAAGCAGAGGAGTACTCAAAGATGCGATTCGTCCCACGCAAATTGTTTCTGACGCGCGGCGTCGGGGTCCATCCGGCCAAGTTGACGAGCTTTGAAATGGCGTTGCGCAACGCCGACATTGCCCATCTCAACATCGTGCGCGTGTCGTCGATTTTCCCGCCCGGCTGCCGCATTGTGTCCAAAGAAGAGGGCCTGCCTGCGCTGGAGCCGGGCGAGGTGACGTTCTGCGTGGTCGCGGAGATGTCCACCAACGAGCCGGGCCGGCGCATCGCCGCCTCCATCGGCGTTGCCATCCCCTCCGACCCAAGCAAGTACGGCTATCTGTCCGAACACCACGCCTACGGCCAGAACGAGAAAGAGGCCGGCGACTTCGCCGAAGACCTGGCCGCCGGCATGCTTGCTACCGTGCTTGGCGTGCCGTTCGACCTCGACCGCGACTACAACGAGCGCCGCGAGCAATATCGCGTGGGCGGCCTGATCGTCGATTCGACCAGCATGACCATCACTGCCACCGGCGACGAGCAGGGCCGCTGGACGACTGTCGTGGCCGCCGCCGTCCTGATCTGAGGCCGGCTGTCGCAACCTTACAAAACGGATCTGCTTCCCATGACTTACGGACGCAAACTTGCCCCCGACCGCATCTCCGCCGGCCTGACTGTGGAGCGCCTGGTGGACGAATTTTTCCTGGCCTACAACGCCGCCCGCCTGCGCGAAGCGTGCCAGTTGATCGCGCGCAAGCTACTGGAGCCGGATGTCACCATCGGCGTCACGCTGTCCGGCGCGCTGACGCCCACCGGCATCGGCTACGCGGCCCTCGTGCCGCTGATCGAGGCCGGCTTTGTGGATTGGATCGTCTCCACCGGCGCCAACCTGTATCACGACATGCACCGCTCGCTCGGCTTCGAGTTGTTCCAAACGTCGCCTTTTGTCGATGATGTGGCATTGCGCGAACAGAAAATCATCCGCATCTACGACATCGTGTTCGACCAGGAGGTGCTGCTAAAGTCCGACGCTTTTCTGCGCAAGTGCATCGAGCAGCCTGAGTTTCAACGCCGCATGAGCACCGCCGAACTGCATTACCGCCTGGGGCGTTACACCCAGGCGCGCGAGCAGGCCCTCGGTGGCGCCTACAAGTCTGTGCTGACGGCAGCCTATGAATGTGGCGTGCCGGTGTACACATCCAGCCCAGGCGACTCGACCATCGGCATGAACGTCGCGGCGCTGCGGCTGGCCGGCATGCAGGTTGGCTTCGATCCCGAACTCGACGTGAACGAGACCGCCGCCATCGTATACGACGCCAAACATGCCGGCGGTAAGAGCGGCGTCGTTATCTTTGGCGGCGGCAGCCCGAAGAACTTTATTTTGCAGACCGAGCCGCAAATCCAGGAAATCCTCGGCATTCCAGAGCGCGGACACGATTATTTTGTGCAATTCACCGACGCCCGCCCCGACACCGGCGGCCTGTCTGGCGCGACCCCGCAGGAAGCCGTGACGTGGGGCAAGGTCGATCCTGATCAGTTGCCCGACACGGTGGTGTGCTACACAGACTCGACTATCGTGTTGCCCATTCTGGCTGCCTACCTGCTGGCAAAGCGCGCCCCGCGCCCGCTGAAGCGCTTGTATGATCGGCGCGAGGCGCTGGTTGCTGCGCTTAAGTCTGCCTATGACCAATATCGCCCTGCCGACCCGGATCCCGGTTTTTAAGGTTGTTCAGGTTCGCAGTCACCGGCAAACGTCACCAGACTTGCCAGCCTTACCCACTTCTGCCATGGCCCAGTACACATTCCTGCCTCCCGAAAACTTTCTCGGCCTTGATGCCGGGCACACCGCCTACGAAACCAGCCAGGCCGTTATCGTCCCCATTCCGTTTGAGGCCACGGTGAGCTACATGGGCGGCACAAAAAACGGCCCGCGCGCCATCATTCAGGCTTCCACGCAAATTGAACTGTACGATCGCGACTTTGGCGGCGAGCCGGCCCTTGACTATGGCGTGCATACGCTGCCCTATCTTGCCCTGGGCCATAGCACGATCGAGGCCGCGCTGGAGAGCATCGCCGCGGTTGTTGCCGACCACGCGCGCGCCGGCAAGCTGGTCGTGGGTCTGGGCGGCGAACATACTGTTTCGGTTGGGGTGGGGCGCGGCCTGGCGGCCGCCCACGGCACGCCCCTGTTTACCGTGCAGGTCGATGCGCATGCCGACCTGCGCGACGAGTTTGAAGGCTCGCGCTATAGCCATGCCTGCGCGGCCCGCCGGCTGCTGGAACTGGGGCCGGTGGTTCAACTGGGCATCCGCTCGCTGGCGCAGGAAGAAGCCGAACTGATCGACGCCGTCACCGACCAGGGCGACACGTTGCGCACTTTCTTCGCCGAGGACATTCACGCCGGCCCGGCCTACCTCGCCACGCTGGCGCAGTGGGTGCGCGGCCGCAACACGTTCCTCACCATCGATGCCGACTGCTTCGACCCGGCCTATGTGCCGGCCACCGGAACGCCCGAGCCGGGCGGTCTCAACTGGCAGCAGGTCATGGCTATCGTCCGCACTGTGGCGCTCAACGCCAATGTGGTTGGATTCGACGTGGTCGAACTTGCCCCCCACCCCGGCATGCACTCGGCCGACTTCCTGATCGCCAAACTGGTTTACAAGACGATCAGCGAGATCATGGCTGCGCGCCGGCTATGAGTGATAGACCAGCCCGCTCGCGTCCGCGTCAACCACCACCTTGCTCGGTGGCGCGTCGAGGGTGAGCAGGTAGTCGGCCAGCCTTTCGCGCACGCTGCGTTGCAGGATGCGGCGCAAGGGCCGCGCCCCCAGATGCGGCTCGGTGTTCTGCGCCAGCATCCACTCCCGCGCTGCCGGCAGAATTTCCAGCATGATGCCGCGTTCCTCCGCCAGCTTCGCTTCCTTCCTGATCATCAGGTCCAGAATGCGGCGCAGGCTGTCTGGCGAGAGCGTGTTGAACATCACGATCTCATCCAGCCGGTTGATGAATTCGGGGCGGAAGAAAGATCGCACATCCGTCATGGCCAGTTCGCGCGCTTCGGCCCCTGATAGCGAAGCGTCGTTCAGGTATTGCGCGCCCAGGTTGCTGGTGAGCAGGATGACCGTCTCGGCGAAATTCGCCACCCGGCCCTGGCCGTCGGTCAGCCGGCCTTCCTCCATCACCTGCAACAGGATATCGAGGATGCGCGGATGGGCTTTCTCCACTTCGTCGAACAGTACCACCGCATAGGGTGATTTGAGGATGCGATCGGTCAACTGGCCGCCGCCCTCGAAACCGATGTAGCCGGGCGGCGCGCCGATCAGCCGGTTGATCGTGTCGTCCTTCTGGTATTCGGTCATGTCGAGCGCCACCAGATTGTCTTCGCTGCCGAACAGAAACTCGGCCAGCGCCTTCGCCAGTTCAGTCTTGCCCACGCCGCTCGGCCCGAGGAACAGGAAGGAGCCGATCGGGCGTTTGGGGTCTTTCAGCCCGACGCGCGCTGACTTGACCGCGCGAGACACGGCCTGAATGGCTTCATCCTGACCGATAACGCGCTGTTGCAGCGCCTGCGCCATCTGGGCATACCGGCCGCGCTCGTCTGCGCCCAACTTCGTCACCGGGATGCCGGTCATCAGGCTGACGGCGAACATCACGTCTTCGGCGTCCAGCGTCAACGCCGGCCCTGCCTGTCCTCTGTCCTCTGTGATCTGTTGTCTGTCTTCTGTTGTCTGTCGTCTGTCGTTCGCCGTTGCGCGCACAGCGGCGCAGGCGCGATGCAACACCTGCACCGCCGATCCCGGCAGCGGCACGCCGCCGACATAGCGCGCTGCCAGCGTGGTGGCCGTTTTCAGCGCGTCATCGGCGATCGCCATGCTGTAGTTGCGCTCGAATTGTGGCCTGAGCGTGACCAGCATCTTCTGGCACTCGTCGGGGGTGGCCGGCGGCACGCGCAGCACGTGCGCCCGTCCGGCGATCGTCGCATTCGGCTTGACGCGCTCGGTGTAGTCTGCCTCGGTGGTGGTGCCGATGATGATCGGCCCGGCCCCGTCGGCCACGAATGCCTTTTGCAGGTCCTTGCCGGCTTGCGGCAGGTCGGCGCGCAACTGGCCCCCCAGAAAGCGCTGAATGTTGGCGATGAACAAGATGCCGTTTTCTGCTTGTCGCAGGGCAACCTGCATGGCCAGCATCGGGTTGTCGAGCCACGCCGCGTCGCTGACTTCGATGATTTTCTTCACGCGCGCCGGCCCCTTGCCCTCGGCGATCATCAGCGCCAGCGACTGCGCCAGACTGCGCCGGCCACTGCCCGGTTCTCCAACCAGGATCACGTGTG
>DAOUDB010000061.1:0-38472 GCA_034431495.1 Thermoflexales bacterium | reverse complement strand
CGGCGAGCGCAACCAGGAACTCCTTGATCGTCTGTCAGAAACGGTGGCGCCATTGGACCGCGCCCAATCCAGCGTCGACTCGGTCAGCCCGCAAGTGGCAGACGAAGTGGCGCGCGCCGCAATGCTGGCCGTGCTCGTTGCTGTCGTCGCCGTTCTGTTGTTCATCTGGTATTCCTTCCGCAAGGCCCCGAATCCGATCCGCTACAGCCTGTGCGCGATCGGCGCGCTTGTTCACGACATCCTTCTGGTCGCCGGCGTCATGGCCATCTTCAGCCTCGTGTTGAACTGGGAGATCGATGTGCTGTTCCTGACGGCTATGCTGACAGTTGTCGGCTTCTCCATCGAGGACAAGATCGTCGTGTTCGACCGCATCCGCGAAAACCTGAACCGGCATCGCGGCGAGCCGTTCGACCAAATCGTGTCGCGCAGCCTGGTCGAGACGCTGCACCGGTCGCTGATCGTGTCGCTGACGAACTTTTTCGTCACCACCGCGCTGCTTCTATTCGGCGGCAACAGCATCCGTCAGTTCGTGGCTATCTTGCTCATCGGCCTGGTCGTGTGCACATACTCCTCGATCTTCGTGGCCGTGCCGCTGCTGGTAGCCTGGGGCGAACGCAGCCTGCTGGGCAAAGGACGCGCCTCACCGAGCGCCCTGCCGGCCAAGTAGACCACCCCCAGAAAGCGGCATTCATGTAATGGATCATAGCGCCGCCGGCAGTATCCGCCTCAAGCGGGTCAGCCGGCGGCGCTATGCATTGGATGCCCGGCGCGCCCTCTGCTGTATCATCAAGATATGAAGCAGCCTGCCCGGATCCAACGCCAACCTGCGACCAGGGTTACACTGACCCTTGACTATGTGCGCCAGGTGAAGGCCCGGCACGAAGCCGCGCTGCTCCGCAAAGCCAATGTCATCAGCGTGGGCATCGGTCTGGCTCCAGTCACACCGCCCGCCGGCTCACCCTCCGAGCCATCGGCTGCGCCACGTCCCACCCCAACCACGGCCGACCAGGACACCGCGCGCTGCCCCGTGTTGGTGGTCGGCGTGCGGGAGGCGGTGGCGCTCGACCCCAACGCCAACCCGGATAGCGCCGATGACGGCATTCCGGATCAGATCGAAGGCGTGCCCGTCACCGTGCACGTAGCCGGCAACATGCGAGCACTATGAGCGACCATGTCCGGCGCAAGTGATCCCATCCGCCAACGGGTGTGGCTGCGCGTGCAACGCGCCTTCGATCATGCCCGCGCCCATCCCGCAGCGCCAACCTGCTTTCACCGTCATCCTGCTCCCGTCGTGCTGGCCGTGTCGGGCGGTCCAGATTCGCTGTGCCTGGCCGATGCCACGCTGGCTCAGGCCGGCGCACTGGGATTGACCGTAGCGATTGCGCATCTGGACCACGGCTTGCGCGGCGAAGCCGGCCACGCCGACGCCGAGTTCACCCGCGCATTCGCCAGCGCGTGCGGGGCGCCCTTCTACGGCGAGCAGGCGGATGTAGCCGGCCTTGCATCTGCGACCCGCGCCTCGATCGAGGTTGCCGCGCGGCGCGCCCGCTACGAATTTCTGGCCCGCGCTGCGCGGGCGTTCGGCGCATCCCTGATTGCCCTGGCCCACCACGCCGACGACCAGGCCGAGACCGTGTTGTTGCGCCTGATTCGCGGCGCCGGCATCACCGGCCTGCGCGGGATGCAACCGCTCAGCCCCCACCCTTTTGCGCCCGGTCTTTACTTGATCCGCCCGTTGCTCCAGGTGACGCGCGCCGAAGTGCTGGCATACTGCGCGGCGCGCCAGCTTCAACCGCGCTTCGACGAGACCAACGACACGCCAGACCACACGCGCAATCGCATCCGCCACGAGTTGCTGCCCTTGCTGGAGCAATACAACCCCGGCATTCGCGCCGTGCTCGCCCGGCTGGCCGACACCGCGGCTGCAGATGCTGAGATCGTCGAACACGCAGCCGAACAGGCGCTGTCTCAGGTGATGTGTCGCAACGGCGAGCCGGGCAGCAATCGCCTGACGCTGGATCGCAGGGCCTGGCAGACGCTGCCGGCCGGCCTGCAACGCGCCACCCTGCGACGCGCCGTTCAGATCCTGTGCGGCGATCTCACCGACCTCAAACTGGCAGCCATCGATGAGGCGCGCGACGTGCTGAACAGCGATGCGCGCAGCGGCATCATCTCGCTGCGACCCGACGCGCGCATCGAAGTCTCGCCAACCCATTTCACCTGTGTGATAGACAGCCGGCCAGAAGAAAAAGCCTGCGACGACTTATAGAGCACGCTCGCAAAGCGCGCTCGCTATAATGCCTCGCATGGCAGAAGCGGGCGAACCCCTGACCGAACGCGAGCTGGAAGTCGTTCGGCTGCTATCGACCGGAGCCGGCAACAAAGAAATCGCGGCGCAGCTACACCTCAGCCCCAACACGGTGAAGGTGCATCTGCGCAATATCTTCACCAAGCTCGAAGCCCAATCGCGCGTGGAAGTGACCATGATCGCCGTGCGCAACGGCTGGGTCGTGCCGGTGACTGAGTTGGCGGGCGAACAGGCCACTGCGCCGACGCACGCAAAGCCGGCAGATGCGGCTTCTCAGAGCGCGCCAACCACAACACCGGTCGAGATCGCCACCCTGCCACAAGCGGCTGCCGATGCGCCTTCCAGCGTCCCGCTCGTCGCAGCGAACACCAACGCGCCAGAGGTAGCCATTCCAGCCGGCAGCGCCGAACAACCGGCCTCCACAGACAAAGCCCGCGCCGCCGCAGAGGGCCAGCCTGCGCAACCCACAGACACCCCCTCCGAGGCGCCAGCCACTCCAGAAAGCGATCAGGCCGTTGCGCGCACAACTGCGCGCGCAGCAGTTCCGGTGCCGGTTGCGCCCAACCCTCAGCCATTGCCGGCTCTGCCAATATGGCGGCGGGTGCTGATCATCGCCACATTGCTGTTTGTCGTGCTTGGCAGCCTTGCGTCGCTGCCCGCGCTGGGGCGCAACGCCAGCGGCTCTGGCGCCGACGGCACTGACCTGATCGACAACAACACGTTGACCAGTGACTTGCTGGCGCCAGGCGAAGCCACCCGCTGGTATCTGCGCGGAGCGCTGCCGGCTGCGCGCGCCCGCAGCGCGGCCGCCACCGTGGGCGGCCTGGTATATGTGATCGGCGGCGAGTCGAATCAGACCGCATCGGGCGATGTGCTGGTGTTCGACCCGCGCAACAACACCTGGACGCCGCTGGACACGCCCAAGCCAACCCCAGCCTGGAACAGCACGGCGGCCGCCATTGGCCAGTTGATCTATGTGGCCGGCGGCACAACTGCCAACGGCATCGCAACAGACAGACTGGAGGTGTTCGACACCGCCGCTAATGTGTGGCAATCGCTAAAACCGTTGCCCACCCCGATGACCGGCCACAGCATGGCCGCTCTCAACGGCAAACTGTATGTGTTCGGCGACAAGTCGAGCAATCCCGCCACCGTCGACAGCTTCGCATACGATATCGCCGGCGACACATGGCATCCCATCGCGCCAATGCCAACCCCGCGCAGCCTGAGCGGGGCCGCTGCGTTCGACGACAGGATCTATGTCATCGGCGGGTACGACGAAGGCCGCGAGTTCGCCACCTGCGAGGTGTATTGGCCGGCGCGCGATGCCTGGGATACATGCGCCCCCATGCAGATCGCGCGGGGCGGGCCAGGTGTCGTGCGCGTGGGCAACAGCCTGTATGCAGTCGGCGGCGGATGGGCCGGCTTTGTCGGTTTCAACGAACGATACGATCCGCAAACCGACCGCTGGACATCGATCGAGACGCCATTGATCGGCGACTGGCGCGGCATTGCCATCGCAGCGCAACCCACCGAGTTCTATGTCATCGGTGGATATAGCAATGGCCGCCGGCTGGCGTTCACCTACGTGTACGAAGTCTTCAGCAATCGCACATTCCTGCCGGCGTTCCAGGCGTCGCCGGATGGGCAGTGAAACCAGACACGCAATGCGCCGTATACCCTGCCACAGGAGACACACGTGAATTCACGCGAACGAATGCTCACAGCACTGAACAACGGCCGCCCAGATCGCCTGCCTTGCCAGGTGCACGGCTGGATGCAGTACTACCTGGATCATTACCTCGGCGGCATGGATTGGTGGCAGGCCTACGAGAAGTTCGGCATGGATTACGCCATATACGTCTCGCCACGCTATACCTACACTGACCGGGACCTCGCCCGCTGGCGCATCGAGCGGAAGGAACTGGGCAAGGACGCCGATGGCAATCATCGCTGGGAGGAAACCATCATCACCCCCAAGGGGACGATCCACCATGCCGGCGCGTGGAATGCCATCACGGCCTGGGAGACCGAACACCTCATCAAGACCGAAGATGACTTCAAGTTGTGGGATGAGTTCTCGCCGGTGCCGGTGGGCGTCGATTTTGGGCCCATCCGAGAGGTGAAGGATCGACTGGGCGACAAAGGAATCATCCGTAGTCATCCATTCAGCCCCGGACAGGGCAGCCCATGGCAGAGCTTCTGCACACTGACCGGCACACAACAGGCGATCATGATGGCAGTCGATACACCCGATTTTCTGCACTATGCGCTGAATGCTATCTTGCAGAAAACGCTGCGGGTGACGGAAATGTGGCAGGGCACGCCGGCGGACATGGTGGAGACCGGCGGTGGGGCCGGCTCGAACACCGTCATCAGCCCAGCCCTGTTCAAAGAATTCTGCATTCCCTACGACCAGCAACAGCACGCAGCCCTGCACGACGTGGGCGTGAAAATCGTGTACCACTTGTGCGGCGGCATCATGCACATGCTGGAGCTGGTGACACAAAACGGCGCCGACGGGTTGGAGACAATGACACCGCCATCGATGGGTGGTGACTGCGACCTGCGCGAAGCGTCGTGGCGCGTGGGAGACAAGTTGTTCTTCATCGGCGGGTTTGACCAGAACGCCGGCTTCGAGCATGGCACGCCGGAAACGGCCCGCCGGCTGGTGTTCGAATGCTTCGAGGCGACCAAAGATCACGCCGGCTACATCATTGCCCCATCCGATCATTTCTTCCACGGTGACCCGGCCAATCTGCAGGCATTCGCCGACGCAGCCAGAGAATGCGTTTACTAGCCTGAACCGGCAGCGGCCGGGCACCGTTGTCCCGCCATCGCGCACACATTCGAGACACACCTGTTTGAGGAGGTCACTATGAAGCTCATCATGGTCATTGTGCAAGCCGACGACGCCGCCAGCATCAGCGACGCATTGGTGGAGGCCGGCCTGCGCGTGACGCGCATCTCGACCGAGGGCGGCTGGCTGCGCCAGAAGAACGTGACACTGCTGCTCGGCGTGGAAGACGCACATATGCCGCGCGCGCTATCCATTCTGAAGCGCACAGCGCAGCGCCGCAAAGTGCCAATGCCCGTGCCGATTCATTTGTCCATGCCGCTGGGCCAGGCAACCATGACGACCGGCCAGGAAACCGAAGTGGAGGTCGGCGGCGCCACCGTGTTCGTGCTCAACGTGGAACGACTCGAACAATATTGACACGCGCCGGGCGCGACCACCGTCCCCGCTTGCGGGTCATGGCATAGAATACTTCATACCATGACCACCACGATGACCTCGCGCGAGCGCGTGCTCGCCGCGCTCAAATTCCAGACACCCGACCGGCTGCCCAAAGACCTGGGCGGCATGTTGTCCACCGGCATCAGCGCATTCGCCTACCCCCGGCTGGTGGAGGCGCTCGGCCTTCCGCCACGCCTGCCAAAGCTGTACGACACCGGCCAGATGCTGGCTATGCCGGACCTCGACGTGCTCGACGCGCTGGGATGCGATTGTGTCGTCGTCACGTACGGCGCAACCAACGCCATCGAGCAGCCCGGCCTGTGGCACAAGTACGACTTCAACGGCCGGCTGCCAGCACTGGTGCGCAACCCCGACGCCTACGAAACCCAACCCGATGGCAGCATCCTGCAGAATCGCCGCTTGCGCATGGTGCCATCGTCGTATGTGTTCGACGAGGAGCATGGCGGCCAGCCGGTCGACTGGACCGGCGAGCTGCCGATGTATGACCTGAAGCAGTACCGGCAATCTCTCGAGCTGCGCGTGCTGCGCGACGAGCAGATCATCGCGCTACGCGAATTGTGCCGGCGCGTGCGCGAATCGACTGACCGGGCAGTGTTCCTCAGCGAGGGGGCGTTGTCGCCCAACATCTCGATCCACGGCCACGGCGGGATGGCCGTCTTCCCCATGCTATGCCTCACCGAGCCTGACTACGTCCGCGAATTGCATGAAATCGAGACCGAGCACACGCTGGGCAACATCCGCCGGCTCCTGCCCGAGATCGCTCCGTATGTGGATATCATCATGGCCGCCGCTGACGACTGGGGCACACAAAACAACACCATCGCCTCGCCGAAGGTATATCGCGATTTGTTCCTTCCCTACCGCAAACGCATCAACGACGAGATGCATCGGCTCGCGCCACAGAGCAGCATCTTCCTGCATTCGTGCGGCGCGATCTACGACTTGATCGATCTGATCGTCGAGTCCGGCTTCGACATCCTGAATCCCGTGCAGTGGAGCGCCGGCAAGCCAACCTATCAGGACTGGAAGGACAGGGTGCGCAAGCGCATCGCGTTGTGGGGCGGCGGCGTCAACTCGCAGGTGACGTTGCCGCTTGGCAGCGTGGCCGACGTGGCGCGCGAGACGCGCGAAGTGGTGCGCTACATGAAACAGGACAACGGCTACGTGTTCTGCAACATCCACAACATCCTGGCCGAGATCGCGCCGGAGAAGGTGATCGCCATGTATCGCGCAGCGGCAGAAACATAGGGGACAGTCTATGCAGATTCGTCAAGCGCATCAGGATCCTGAATCGGACTCGTAACGAGCGTGGTGGACTCTACCAACCTTATCAACCTCACCAACCCTACCAATCATCATCAACCCATGTTCAACTTCACGTATCACAATCCCACCAGAATCGTCTTCGGCAAAGGAATGATCGCCGAACTGGCCCGGCTTGTGCCGGCCGACGCGAAAGTCATGATGACCTACGGCGGCGGATCGATCAAACAGAATGGCGTATACGCGCAAGTGCTGGACGCTCTGCGTGGCCGTGATCTGCGCGAGTTCGGCGGGATCGAGCCGAACCCGCGCTATGAGACGCTGATGAAAGCAGTCGAGTCGGGTCGCGCGCAAGGCGTAGACTTTCTGCTGGCCGTGGGCGGCGGGTCGGTGCTCGATGGAACCAAGTTCGTCGCAGCAGCGATTCCGTTTGCCGCTGGCGACCCGTGGGACATTTTGAGCAAAGGCGCTCGCGTGGAAAGCGCCGTGCCGATGGGCGCGGTGTTGACCCTGCCAGCCACCGGCTCTGAGATGAACCCGACAGCCGTCATCTCGCGCGACGCGACGCAGGAGAAGCTCGCCTTCAGCAGCCCGCACACCTATCCGGTCTTTTCGATTCTCGACCCGGAGACCACCTACACGCTGCCGGCCCGCCAGGTCGCCAACGGCATCGTCGATGCCTACGCCCACGTGCTCGAGCAATACCTGACCTATCCCGTCGGCGCACTATTGCAGGACCGGCAAGCCGAAGCCATTTTGCGCACGCTGATCGAGATTGGCCCGCAGACATTGCGCGAGCCGAAAGACTACGACGCGCGCGCAAACCTGGTGTGGTGCGCCACGCAAGCCTTGAACGGATTGATCGGCTGCGGCGTGCCGCAGGATTGGGCCACGCACATGATCGGCCACGAGTTGACTGCGCTGTACGGGATCGATCACGCGCAATCGTTGGCGGTGGTGTACCCGGCACTGCTGCGGCATGGCCGGCAGGCCAAGCGCGCCAAGCTGTTGCAATACGCCGAGCGCGTGTGGGACGCGCGCGCAGGCGATGAGGAGGCCCGCATCGAGGCCGCCATTGCCCGCACCGAGGAATTCTTTCGTTCGCTGGGCGTGCCAACCAGGCTGAAAGAATATGGCATTGCGCCCGATGCAGCGCAGATTGTGCGCCGGCGCATCGAACAGCGCGGCGCTCGCTTCGGCGAGGGGCAGCGCATCGGGCCGGCTGAAATCGAGGCCATCCTCAAGATGTGCTGAACACGCCGAGCCACAGCAACCACGGAGCGCGCAAACAACACCCGTGCTCCACAGCGAAAAGGAGTATAAGCATGGGACCCATGACGCCGCGCGAGCGCATGCTTGTGGCAATGACAAATGGCGCGCCCGATCGCGTGCCGGTCGCGCCCGATATCTCCAACATGATTCCATGTCGGCTGACCGGCAAACCGTTCTGGGAAATCTACTACTTCAACGAGCCGCCGCTGTGGCAAGCCTACATCGACGCCGTGCGACACTTCGGCCTGGACGGCTGGTTCATCTATGGAGACATGCAGTACCAGTGGCCCGGCGATCGACATGAAGCCATCGAGGATATCAACAAAACACGCGAACGCTGGGTCGTGCGGCGACGTGGCCGCATCGATGATCAGCGTTACAGGCGCGAGACAACCTACTACAGCGCTGATCCGCCCACCGAGACACTGAAAATGCTCGACGACATCGAGACCGATTGGAAGTTGATCGAGAGGATATTTGCGCTGCCGGTCGGCTACAACCCTTCGCTCGCGCGCGAGCAGCGCAAGGCGCTGGGCGAAATGGGCGCATTCGGAATCGCCATCGGCTATCCCGGCTTCCAGGGCTGGTTCGGTTTGTTCAACGGCGGCATCGAGGCGCTGACCTACTGGTATTACGACAAGCGCGACCTGATTGAGCGCCTGCTGGCCTTGCACGAAGCGCAAGCGCTCAAGCAGATGGAAATGATCCTGGACGAAAAGCCGGACTTCGTGCTACTGGGAGCGTCCGGCACGATCACCATGCAGTCGCCGGCCATCGCGCGCGAGTTGTGCCTGCCCACGATCAAGCGGCTGACGGCGATGGCGAAACAGGCCGGCGTGCCCACCATGCTCCACTCGTGCGGCAAGGAGCGCATCCTGGTGAAGTGGTGCGCCGAGGAAACCAATCTGAACTGCATCAATCCGCTGGAAGTGCCGCCCATGGGGGATTGTGAGTTGGCCGAGATCAAGCGCAGCTTCGGGGACAGGATCGCGCTGATGGGCAATCTGCACACCAGCGAGGTCATGTTGTTTGGCACACCGGATGATGTGCGGCGCGAAAGTCTGAAGGCCATCCGCGACGCCGGCGCGGGCGGCGGCTTCATCCTATCGACCGGCGATCAATGCGGGCGCGACACGCCGGATGAGAACCTGTTCGCCATGATCGAGACGGCTCGAACGTTCGGACGATATCCGCTGGACCTGGACCGGATCAACGCCGAGATTGAGAGGTTGACGTGAAAGGGGCGCGCGCATGACCATGACATCCATCGTGCCGGGCACGTATGCCATCCCGGTCGGTATCGTCAATGTGTTTCTGATCGACGCCGGCGACCTGACCCTGATCGACACCGGCATGCCGGGCAGCGCCGAACGCATTCTGGCGGCCGTGCGCCAACTTGGCCGGCCACCCACTGACATCCGCCACATCCTGCTGACCCATCTGCACGCCGACCACACCGGCAGCCTGAAGGCCTTGAAAGAGGCCACCGGCGCGACAACGCACATGCACCCGGCCGACGCGGCGCTCATCCGACGCGGCGAGGTGATGCGGACTGCCAGGCCGGGGCCGGGCATCCTGCGCTGGCTGCTGTTCCGATTGTCGGGCCTGCGCGTGATTCCAGCCCGTGTTGAAGCTGCCACCGTCGAGCACGAATTGCAAGACGGACAGGTGCTGCCGTTTGCCGGCGATCTGCAAGTCATTTACACGCCCGGCCACACCCAGGGGCATGTGGCATTCCTGTGGCCACGCGAGGGCGGTGTGCTGTTCGCCGGCGACAGCGCCAGCAACATGGGCCGGCTGGGGCCAGGCATCTTGTACGAGGACTATGCCGAAGGCGTGCGCAGCCTGGCGCATGTGAGCCGGCTGAATTTCGACACTGCCTGTTTCAGCCACGGGCCGGCCATCATCGGAAACGCGCACGCGCGATTTCGGCAGAAGTGGGGACGGTCAGGCGATCCTGCGCCTTCACGGAAGCGCCCATAATTGCCGGTAGCAAGTCATCCCGAAACGAAAGCGAGGCCATCATGAATCACGTCGAACGTTTTCGCGCCCTGATGAACTTTCAGTCGGTCGATCGCCTGCCCAGGTGGGAATGGGCAATGTGGTGGGACAAAACCATCGATCGCTGGCGCGGCGAGGGTCTGCCCGCTCACCTGACCAGCGTGTTCGACATTCACGACTATTTTGGCCTCGATCCCTACATCCAGTTCTGGTTCAGCACCACCGACCCGACCATCGAAGCGACCCAACACCACATCGAAGGCATCGTGCACAGCATGGACGACTACCTGCGCCTGCGGCCCATGCTCTTTCCCGATCATGCCGGCTCGATCGGACGCATGGCGCCCTGGTTCGAGCGCCAGAAGCGCGGCGATGCGGTGGTGTGGATCACCCTCGAAGGCTACTTCTGGTTCCCGCGCACGTTGATGGGCTTCACCGACCTGATGTACGCCTTCATCGATCAGCCAGAGTTGGTGCATCAGATGAACCAGGACCTGCTGGCATTCAACCTGCGCCTGCTGGAACTGGTGGCTCAGGCCGGCCGGCCCACCTTCATGACCATTGCGGAGGATATGTCGTACAACCACGGCCCGATGATCTCGCGCAAACTGTGCGAGGAGTTTCTGTCGCCCTATTATCGCCTAACGGTCGAACGCGCCAAAGAGCTGGGCATGTTGATCGTCACCGACACCGACGGCGATGTGACGCTGCTGGCGCCGTGGCTGCAATCGGTCGGGGTGGATGGCGTGCTGCCGCTGGAAAGACAGGCCGGCGTGGATGCGGTGAAGATGCGCGGACAGTTCCCCACCCTGCGGATGGTGGGCCACTTTAACAAGATGGTGATGACCGAGGGCGAGGATGCCATGCGCGCCGAGTTCGAGCGCCTTGTGCCGTTAATGAAGTCGGGCGGCTACATCCCCAGCGTCGATCATCAGA
This sequence comes from Thermoflexales bacterium, assembly GCA_034431495.1. Classification (GTDB taxonomy): domain Bacteria; phylum Chloroflexota; class Anaerolineae; order J036; family Brachytrichaceae; genus Roseilinea. Next base: position 27,433 of record DAOUDB010000061.1, on the reverse strand, counting down.
CGCCGCCCAGCGTATCGCTCGACCAATACCGCGTGTACCTGAAGCTGCTCGATGAATACACCCGCATCTGCCCGTGATGATTCGGGCGGCCGGGCAGGTGGAACGATCGCGCTCCACGCGCGACCGGCCGGCCGCGTAGCCGAGGCAATCGTGGACATTGCCCGGCTGCTCACTAGCGAGTGGTTTACACCCAACGTGCCGGACGACATCCGGCATGATCTGGCATTTCACGACGCGCTGTGCCTGTGGCGCGGCGAGCAGCTTGTGTCCTTCATCGTCTTCACCAGCTTGGACGGCGCGCTGAATATCACATTGATGGGCACGCGGCCGGCGGATCAGGGGCGTGGATATGGGTCGATCCTGCTGGAGAAATTCCTCGATCATGCGCGGCAATTAGGCTATGAGCGCGTTGTTGCGATGACTGTGCCGCCGGATGTCAAGCCGGCCTATGCAGCCACAGTGCGCTTCTACCGGCGCCACGGTTTCGAGATCATACGGCGCTACAACGAACTGTGGGAGAGCGGCGCCATCGAGTTGGCACGGGTGCTTTGAGATGGCCTGGATGACACGAACACAGCGATGGTTGCCGGCGCTTCGTCTGGCGGGGCTGGTGGCGCTGACCGTCATGGCCTGGTGCATCATGCTCAACCGCGTCAGTTTGGCCGCCTGGCAGACGCCGCTGAACTATCAAGGCGACTCGTGGATCGTTCTCAGTCGCATCAAGGCTGCGGCCGATGGCCACTACTGGCCGCTGGCAGCCAAGAATGTGCCGCAGCTCGGCGCTCCTTTTATCGCCAACTGGGACGCCCATCCGACCAGCGAAGACCTGTTCTATCTGGGCATGGGGCTTCTGGCGCGCGTGATCGGCCTGTTCCCGGCCGCCAATGCCGGCGTGCTGTTTGGGCATCTATTGGCCGCGGTCTCATGCTATGCCGCCTGTCGCATGCTGCGCTGTCGCTGGGAGTGGTCGTTTGTGAGCGCGCTTGCCTTCGCGCTGTCGCCCTATCTGTTTTTCCGCAGCCTGCCGCACGTGATGTTGGCTTATGCCTGGCACGTGCCGTTAGTGCTGTGCGCCGGCTGGTGGCTGAGCACATCACACGGCCTGCGTCCAGGCTCACGGCGCTTCTGGGCGACCGTCGCCATCGCCGGCGTCACCGGCCTGCAGAACGCTTACTACACTTTTCTGCTCATCCAGCTGGCCGGCGTGGCCTTTGTCGCGCAGGCATTGCGTCGAGGCAGAAGACGCCAGATCGTCATGCCGATTGTGTTTGCCGGCGTGGCAATGGCCGGCTGGCTGTTTGGCAACTTCGATTCGTTGTACTTTCAGGCCACTGCCCCGCATAGCACCGTCAACACCGCGCGCCCCTATGCCGAGCTGGAAACCTACGCACTCAAACCAATTGCTCTAACAGCGCCTCTGCCGAACCATCGCTGGGAAGCGTGGGCCGAGTGGGGGCAAGCATATCGGCGCAACACCAGTCCGTTCAACGAAGCCAATCTCGCCTATCTGGGCCTGACCGGTATTGGAGCAGTGGTGGCACTGGCAGGCGTATCTATCCTGCGCCGGCTGCGGGCGCCGCGCCGTCGGCTGCCCTTTCAGGCCGGCCAGATGCTCTGGATCACATGCTTCTCGATCACAGGCGGCCTCAACGCGCTGCTGGGGTTGGCCGGCTTCACACTCTTTCGCGCCACCAATCGTTACAGCATTGCCATCCTGGCTCTGGCTGTGCTTTTCCTGGCCCAATGGCTCACCAGTCTGACGCAGCAGCGGCCAGCCTGGGCGCGCCTGTCCCTGGCGGTTGTCCTGTGTGCGCTGATCGCCTGGGATCAGCTTCCCCGGCTGACCATGCCCTCCCAGATAGAGCGCGTGGCGCAGCTGGTCGAATCGGATCAGGATTTCACCCGACGACTGGAGAACAGGCTGCCGGCCGGCGCCATGATCTTTCAGTTGCCGATGGTGGAATTCCCGGAGGGGCCAACTGTTCATCGCATGACCGGCTATCAACATTTGCGGCCCTACTTGTTCTCGAGCGATATTCGGTTTTCATTCGGCAACGACAAGGGCAATTTCAGTTCACGATGGCAGGAAGAGCTGGAAGGGCTGGAGGCGCTGGAACTGGCGCAGGCGTTGGAGCGATATGGATTCGCGGCGATTCAAATCAACCGGGCCGGCTTTGCCGATGGCGGCGCTGCGCTGCTCGAAGCGCTGCGAGAAAGCGGACGCACGGAGACAATCGAAAGCGTGCGGGGCGATCTGGTGGCCGTCTTGTTGCAGCCGACAAGCCAACCCGAACGCCCGGCTGTATGGACTGATTTCTCAGATGGGTGGCACGAGCCGGAGCTTGATGAGCAAGGTGTCCGGCAGCGCTGGAGCGCCGACGACGCGCTCATCCTGGCGCATAACGATTCAGACCAGGCGGTGACTCGCTACCTCGCCTTCCAGATCTACACGCCTGTCGCACGCCACGTTCGTCTGAGCCTGGGCAGTCACACACTGGCCGAGTTCGATCTGGCCGACAAGGAGGCGCGCGACATTCCGCCCATAGCCCTGACGTTGCAGCCAGGCGACAACGTGTTGCGCTTCACAACCGACCGCCCGGCGCAACAGGCTTCCGCCAGTAACCCGCGCAGAGTCGCTTTTCTGATCCGCAACTTTCGTTGTCACCCCCAGCTCTGATCGCTGGGCTGCCTCTGCCATGAGCGTAGAGAGGTGAGCGACCCCATCCGACTAGCCCGCCTCAAGCGGGCGTCGGCCCTTGATGATCTGGAACGGAAGCGCAAACCGCCAGAGTGGAACGCGCTCCAGGAGCGCCTCGACCGCCCGGCCCCAGGGACGGTTGGTCAGAAACGGCGGGAAGAAACCGAAGCGGGTCAAATCAAGGTCGCGCAGGCCGGCGTCGCGCATGGCGCGAAAGAGCAGGCCGCGCCGCATGCGCACCAGACCGCCGTCACCCTGCCAGGTCATCCCCGGCGTAAGCAGAATCTGCAGATAGTACAGAGGGTTATAGGGATTCGGCTCGAGGAACACCACTTGCCCACCCGGCCGAACCAACCGAGCCATCGCCTGAAAACAAGCTGACAGATCATGCAAATGATGAAGCGTGAAAAAGCCCACCACACTTTCAAATGCGGCGCGCAGCGCTGATGGGGGTTGTGAAACATCGGCGCAATGCAATGGAATGTTGAAGCGCCCGCCGTCATGCTCGCGCAGCCGGTTCAGAAGCACGGGCGACAGATCCAGACCTTCCACGCGCACGCCACGCTCGGCCAGAATAAACGTGTAGCGCCCCATGCCACACCCTACTTCGAGGATGCGCTGGCCTGGGGCGATGCCGGCGAATCGCATAACCTCATCGACCTGACGTTGCAGGTAAGGCGTGCCGGCCGGCTGCATCGTGCGCTTGGTGGTTTGCTCAAAATACTGTCGTTGTAGTTGGTTGTGTTTCTCGATCTGACCAGGTTGTGGCCCCATTGCCTGAACCTCCATCTGACTCAGCTTGTAACGCGAATCGAGCGCCAAAGCAGGCGCGAATCGACGCCGGCGCCGCGGGCGGCTGTGGACGCCTCAGCAATGCGCGGGCCTTCCAGTTCAGCGCCCACACAACACCGCGCCATCCGGCAATCAATCTGCCCCGCGCGCTGTAAGCTGAACGTCCGGTTGGACGTGTCGCGCGCGCCACGGGAATCGATGTCATCGGCATCCCCGCGCATCCGATCATCGCCACCAGAAATGGCCGAGGGCCGGCCATGGCTAACAGCCGCAAACGCAGTGGCCGGTCAATGGCGCAGAAAATGCCGGCATCGGTTGGCACGCCCGTCAACAGATGCAACACCCATTTGAAAACGCGTGAAGTCGCCATGCGCGCTGCAGACTGATATTGTCCTCGCCGCCCGGCAAACACCGCTGCAAAACCCTTTTGGCCGTGGGCAATCAGCGCAGGCGCCTGCTCGGGCGGGTCCTGAAGATCGGCGTCCATGATGACAGTCCAATCGCCGCGCGCAAAGGCAAGGCCGGTAAGCACCGCGCGATGCTGGCCCACATTGCGCTCCATGGCCAGCACGACCACCCGCGAATCTGCCGTCGCAATCTGAGTGAGAACAGCGAGAGAGCCTTCAGGACAGGCATCCTCCACAAACAACAATTCAAAAGACATGCCCGCGCCCTCGAAGGATCGGCACAGGCGCCGGTGCAACTCGCGCAAGGTGTCTGCGTTGCGATAGACCGGCACAACGACGGTGACCAGCGGATTCATCGGTGATCGCGCCGGGCAAGGTGGGTCACTTCAGCATACGTCTGGCGATGCCGAGTGAACCACTCGAAAGTCTTCTGAATGCCCGCCCTCAAATCAAAGCGCGGTTCCCATTGCAGCACGCGCCTGGCCTTGTTGATATCGGCCACCCAGAAGGTAGTGTCGGTCGAGCGCGGTGGATATGCCCCTCGATGCACATGCAGTCGGCAACCTGCCACAACTTCAATGGCCTCAACCACCTGTTCATTGGTCGATTGCTGCCCAGTGCCGACATTGATGATCTCTCCGACGGCTTGATCGGTCTCCGCTGCCCGCAGCAGCGCATCAATGACATCCTGGACATAGATCCAATCCCGGCTGTAGCCGGGATCGGTCAGCGCGACCTGACGATCACCAAGCGCCGCCTGGATCACCGTCGGGATCAGCCGCCCCGGCGCTTCCCACGGCCCATAGACTGAATACAGCCGCAACATGGCAATGGGCTGATTGCCGGCCAGAGCGGCTTGCTGACACAACAGCGTAGCGGCCGCCTTGGTAGCGCCAAAAAACGAGGTGGGGGCCGGGCAGTCTGTCTCCCGGGTTGGCCGATCACTGGGGCCATATTCCAACGAACTGCCGGCGTACACGAACCGCTCATAGCCGACACGCGCGGCGGCTTCCAGCACATGAAGCGTTCCCATCACATTGACACGCGCCGTAAGCGCGCGAGCTTCAGGGCTCGAGGCGTTACGTGTCACAGCCAGATGATAGATGTGGTCAGGCCGAACCAGGGCCATCACGCGGTCAAGCAGCTCAGCATCAACCAGATCTGCCGGATGCAGCGCGATATCCTGCGCAACATCGGCCAGCCGCCAGAGATTGGCAGCCGGCCGCACGATGCCATGCACCTCCGCGCCGCGGGCCAGCAGGTCGCGGATGAGAGTGGCCGCAATAAAGCCGGCAGCGCCGACGACCAGCACTCGTTTGCCGTAGTGAGACATAGGTGTCCTTGTCGGTTGGTGGGTTACCATGCCACGCTGATTGCCTGCTCCAGCTCATGCCTGTCGCGGCACACGGCAGCGGGGGTTCGCAGGCGCGCGCAATCGATGACCTGCAACAGGCGCGGGATCTCGATCTCTATATCCAAATGCGCAATGTCGCGGTAAAAGGATCGCCGCAAGAAGCTGAACTGACAGTTGAGCCGCGCCATCTCGCCGATGAGCAATCGACAGGGAATGGGTCTGCCACATTCAGGCAGCGTTAACCCGCCAAATCCAAATGGCACTTCGAAAGCGCGCCGAACACGCTCCAGCGTGCCATCTACCAGTGCGGCAAAGATATTCCTGACACCACGATCGATTGCCAGATCGTTCAATCCCACGTATACGCGCGAGAGCGGAAGCCGGCCCAACTCGCGTGAGTGTTCGACTGCGTCGACAGTTTCGACCAGAATACCCACGCCACAGCGGCAGGCAACCAGATCGAGCACTGCTTGCACTTCGTCGCAGGCGCGCACCATGGGCAGCAGTATCTCATCTGCGCCGCCCTGCACAGCCAGCTCGACCTCCTGGGGCGTCCATAGACCGAATTGGTTGATCCGGCATATGACGCGCGCGTGTGTGCAGGCGCGCACACGGCGCAAGTCATCCGGCGTGTCGTGGTTGATCTGAGTATCGGCGCCGGCTTGTCGCTCTGCCTTGCCGATGTGCTCCCAATCGACAATGATTTCATCGACGCCGGCAGCAACCGCCCGACGAATAAAGTCTGGCTGGATAGAGAACAATGTGAGCGAAAAGCGTCTATGCTGGCTCATGGTTTTTGACATACCGCCACAAGCGAAGATCCCCACGGCCAGACAATGTAATCACTCAAGCGCGCTTCAAACCGATTGATTGAGGCGAGAATGGCATTGAGCACGGGCAAGGGGCGTTCCTCGAGATCGCGCAGCGTGGGGCCACGGCGCCCCAAAAAGCGCGAAGCAAGAACGATTGGCAGCAGCAGGCACTGATAGTAGCGCACCTCGCGCAGCAAGTAGTTTTCTTCGGCGATCAAGCGGCGCAGGTCGGCGCACATGTAGCGCCGCCGATGGCCGGCTGCGCGATCGCGATAGCTCCACAACACAGGCAGCGCCGGGACGGTCAGAATCAGCCAGCCGGCCGGCCGCAACAAGCCGGCAGCACGCCGCAGCAATGCGCGATCATCCACGTGCTCCAACACATCCAGCAGCGCCACGACATCGAACGAGTCCGCAGCGAACGGCAGGTGGGGCGCCTCGGCTTGCACCGGGCAGGCGTCGGGCCGGGCCGCGCGCAGCGCCAGAAGCCCCTCTGGGCGCATGTCGAGACTGACTACACGATGCCCGCGCGTTGCCAACCATTGGGACATGTGTCCCGTGCCGCACCCAATGTCCAGCACATCTCGACACCCCGACAGATGCTTGCTCCACATCTGGTCGATGATCGCCTGACGACCCAGAAACCAGAAATGCCGGCCCTCCATTGCTGCAATGCGAGCAAGCCGGTCGGCGCCAAAGCGAGTGGTGGATGACGGCTCAGAGGACATGGCGCATTACCCGACGTTTGAGCTGACCCCGCTACAGAGCGCGTCGGTAGATACGGTGCGTCTTATAAAAGTCGATGCCCAGGTCGCGCATTTCGCGCTGCATCTTCTCGTTCTCCACGCCGATCTGCACGATGTCGGCGTGCTCGAAACCGCCCTCAAGGATGCTCTTGCGCATTTCGCTGAACAGCAGGGCTGTGCCTCCCAGGCCGCGATGCTTCTCGACAATGGCCGCGCCGTTGATGTTGACCCATTTGGTGCGTTTCAGTTCCCGCAACAGGTCGAGCCAGCCGAACGGCAGCAGCCGGCCCCGCGTGCGCTGCAACGCCGCGCTCACATCCGGGTAGGCGAACAGGAAGCCAACCAGTTCGTCGCCTTTGGTGACGATCTTGATGAGGCGCGGGTCGGCAAACCACTTGAGTTGGTTGGCCATCATGGCGACTTCGTCGTCGGTCAGCGGCGTGTTGCCGGTGGTGCCCGGCAGCGCCGCGTTGTAGAGCTCGCGCAGCCGCGGCACAAACGCCATCAGCTCGCGGCGCGTGGTAAAGCGCGTCACCTCGAATCCCCGCTTCTGCTTGACCAGCCCGGCTATCTGATCGATCTTTTCCGGCCAGGGCGCGCGCGGGCTGAGATAGCCAGAGACCAGTTCCCCATCCACGTCGAAACCGCTGGCCTCGACCAGCGCGGGGTAGTACGGCAGATTGTAGGCAATGCCAAAGGCCGGGCGATGCTCGAAACCCTTGACCAGCAGGCCGATGCCATCCAGCGCGGTGAAGCCTTTCGGCCCGATGATCTTGTCTAGCCCGCGCGTCGCCGCCCATCCAAAAGCCGCGTCGAACAACGCACGCGACGCCTTCAGATCGTCCTCGCACTCGAACAGGTTGAAGAAGGCTGTGTGCTCGCGGTTGAACTCGTTGTAGTGGCGGTTGTCGATCACGGCCAGCCGGCCCACTGCGGCGCCATTGCGCCAGGCGAGGAAGAACGCGGCGTCGGAGTGGCGATAGAAGGGATGCTTGCGCCGATCGAGCGGCCGGCGAGCATCCATCGCCAGCGGCGGCACCCACTGTGGCACATTGCGGTAAAGGCGAAACGGTAGGGCAAGGAATTGCCTGACCTGCGCGCGGTCGGTCGTGTCGATCTCGGTAATCGTGATGGGCATAGGGTGTCGGCAAGCGCGAGTGCGAAACGATCCTGGGCCGGCAATCCGGCAGACAGACGACAGAACGAGACAGGGCGAATGGTATCATGCCGGCGCTGGAACGGTCAGGCCGGCCAGTGGGCACAGTAATAAGGCGGGCGCGCATGAGTATCAACCGAACCAGACTGCGAGAGGGACTTGTTCAGTGCTACAGTTTGAGCGAACTTGAAACGCTGTGCGCAGACATCGATGTAGATTTCGATGTACTGCCGGGTGAGGACAAAGTCTCCAAGTCGCGCGAATTGATCGACTACCTCAATCGGCGCGGCCAGTTGGAGAAGCTGCTCACGTATTGCCGCGCCGATCGCCCCGGCTACAACTGGGGTGCAGTCGATCCTCCGGCTGCGAATACATCTGCCACACCGCCTGGGCAGGCAGTATCCCAACACATCCTGGACAAAGACTGGCAAGCCGAGTTCAATCTGCGTTTCCTCAAGGCAGCCGTTGTGTGGGTCAGCGTTGAACCACAACAGACGAGTTGTTGCGGCTTTGTGGTCGAGCCGCGCGGCTACGTTGTGGCGTTCGACATGGGACACTATCGCAACGCCTCGAAGATCACGATTACCTGGAACGGCCAAGACTACGCCGGCCACTGGGTCGCGTCCGACCCGGACGCCATGGTGGCGCTGCTGAGACTGGCCGGCTCGCCGGGCCAACTTTTCCCGGCCATTCAGCTTGGCGCCATTGACCCGGTCACGCCGGGCGATGCGATCTCGCTCATGGGTTACGACACACGCGCCTGGCTGAACAACGCCGGCCGCGTCACGGCCACCGACGTCATGCTGCGCGAGTCCAAGATTCCGGTCATTCTGGCCGACATCGCCACGCGCGTAGGATATGCCGGCGCGCCTGTCATCAATCAGAACGGCCACGTGATCGGCGTTCACTTTGCGCGCGACCCTCAGCGCGGGGCCGCGCTGATTCCGGTCGAATACATTTATCGGCTCCTGATCCGTCACATGTAAGGATGGCTGTCCATGCTACCTGTGCGCCTGCTTGGCAATACCGGCCTGCGCGTCACGGCGATTGGGCTGGGCGGCGGTGGATTTAGCCGGCTGGGGATTGGGCGGGACAACGGCACGCAGAATGCCGAAGTCGTTACGCGCGCTGCCCTGAATGCCGGCATCAACCTGATCGACACAGCAGAGGCCTATGGCACCGAAAGCGCCATCGGCAATGTCATCAGCCAGGTCGCGCGAGACAATCTGGTCCTCTCGACCAAGTTAAGTTACAAGATCGACGGACAAATCAAGACCGCCGGCCAGATCGAAGCTTCACTGGATGCCAGCCTGAAGCGGTTGCGCACAGACCATGTCGATATCTACTATGTTCACGGCGCGACGGCGCAGGACTATGCGGCCATCGTGAACTCTGTGGCGCCGGCGCTGCAGCAGATGCGCGACAAAGGCAAGCTGCGCCACATTGGCATCACCGAGGCGTTTAGCCAGGATACCGGCCACGCGGCGCTTCAATTAGCCGTGCAGGATGATTGCTGGGAGGTCATGATGGTCGGCTTCAACCTGCTCAATTCATCTGCCCGCGCGCATGTCTTGGACGCCACGCGAGCCAAAGGTATTGGCACTGTGTGCATGTTTGCCGTGCGCCAGGCGCTGATCGACATCGCGCGCCTGGAGGAGTACTTGCGCAGGAAGATAACCGAGGGCGCGGTGAGCGCGGCAGCCATCCAGAGCGTGTCACTGGCGCGCGACTTACTGGAGAAAGGCGCAGCCGGCTCGTTGACGGAAGCCGCCTATCGCTACTGCCTGCACGAGCCGGGCATCGATTGTGTGTTGACCGGCACAAGCTCCAGCGCACACTTGCTGCGCAACCTTGCCGCCGCGCAACGCGGCCCCCTGCCGGGCGAATTCATCGCGGGGATCGAAAGGGTGTTTGCCGGCGTCGCAACCCTCTCCGGCCAGTGACCGCCGCGCAACGGGGTGCTACACTGCAAGAGACAGTTGAAATTGCACAGGAGGCGCCGTGCAAGCCAGACGATCGATTACACGGTTTTCGACGAAGGCCGACGCGTACGCCCGCTATCGATGGGACTACTCGCCGCGCGCCATCGCATGCGTTGTCGAGACAGCCTGTCTATCACCGGCATCGCGCGTCGCCGATATAGGCTCTGGAACCGGGATTTTCACCCGACACATGGCCGACACAGCTGGCACGGTCTATGCGGTCGAGCCGAATGCTGGGATGCGGGAACAGGCTGAGGTGTTGCTGGCCGGGCACCGGGCTTTCGTCAGCATCAACGGTTGCGCTGAAGACACCACCTTGCCTGATGAATCAGTGGATGTAATCACTGTGGCCCAGGCACTGCACTGGTTCGAGCCGGACGAAACCCGGCGCGAGTTTCGTCGCATCCTGCGTCCCGGCGGCTGGCTCGCCGTGCTATGGAATCGCAGCACCCATCAGCAACTGAACGAAGCTTTCAGCGAACTATTCACCGAGGCCAATGGATGGGACACGAAGCCGGCCACCAATCCGACGCCGGGCCAGGCAATCCGGCATTTCCTCAACGACGACTGCTTGCAGCGCAGTTTTTCCGTGGTCGAACAAGAAACGTGGGAGCATTTCCTGGGCGCATTGCGCTCCGATTCACACGCGCCGGATGAGTGCCATCCGCGCTACGAACGGTTCGAGCAATCAGCGCGGCGTGTGTTCGACCGGTTCGAGAAACATGGTCGGCTGGCTGTGAGTTTCAGCACCGAGTTGCGCATGGGTCATCTCTGCGAGGGCAACTGATGCTGGCTTTACGTCCCAGAGAATAATGCCGGCCGGGCTGGTGTTCGACAGGGTCTGGCCGGCCTCACACTCGGCCTCCAGGAGCAGGTGACATGGCGAAAATGGACAGCGACCTGCAGCGCTGGTTAACAGCGCGCGGACAGGAGATCGCGCGATCGCTGGAGCAGCATCGCGAAACCATTTGCGCGCAGGTCACCACACGCTTGTTTACAGAGTTCCCCTCTCTGTGCCTGGACACCTCCAGGCCGGATGCCGCCCAGTTTCAGGCACTGGCCTTCCGTCAGACGCCACTGCGTTTCCACCGCCAACTGCAGATCGTGCTGCGCGTCCGGTCATTACACTCCCTGGAATGGGAATACCGCTGGTCCAGAGACCTGCTGGCGACGTATGGCATCGATCAACATCACCTGGTCAGCGCTGCGCGCTGGTACTTTGGGGCCGCAGCCGGCCTCCTGCACCTCTCCAATACGGATCGCCATGGATTCCACCTCCTCGAGGCTACGGTTGTCAACATCGTTCTCACCGCTTCTGGACAGGCCATCGCCACACTGGCGCAAGCGCGTGACTGAATCATTGCAGAAGATGCGGCGGCGCGTTCCAGTTATACTCGGTTCTGATATCAACCGGGCACAGATGTCCGATAGCCAGGCAGGGCGCCGGAGCAAGCCCATGGGATGAGCGTACACACAAACGAGGATCTCGAACAACTGCTGGCGCAAATTCGGCAAGCCAAGCTTGAATGGGAGACGACGGTAGATGCATTGCCACAAGTCGTGTGTCTGCTGAATCAGGGCGGCTATGTCTTACGCGCCAATCGCGCGGTGGAAAGATGGGGCTACGGGCGCGTGCAGGATGTGAAGGGCCGGGAGTTGCATGAACTGGTACATCCAGCTTGCCGCGATGTTGAGTGCGCATTCAACACATTCTGGTGCGCCGCCTGGGCCATGGTAGCCAGAGGCCAGGTTGCAGATGCTGAGATCGATGACGCGCGCTCCATGCGTTACTTGCACGTGCAAGCCAGCCCGCTAAACCATGCGCGGCAAGAGGAACTGAACGGATCGGGCAGTTTTGCGGCAGTCATCATCCACGATATCACGGAACGGAAACGCGCCGAACAGGAACGGGAGCGTTTGCTCGCCCAAGTGCGGGCCGGCCGCGAACAGCTTCAGATATTGTCCCGCCGCATGCTCGACGTTCAGGAGAACGAGCGCCGATACATCGCCCGGGAATTGCACGACGACATTGGTCAAGACCTGACCGCAGTGAAAATCAACCTGCAGGCTGTGCAGCGGCTGGCCGGAACCGCGTTGCCATACGTGGAGGACAGTGTCGCCATCGTGGAGCGGGCGCTGCAACAGGTCCGCAATCTCTCATTGGAGTTGCGTCCATCCATGTTGGACGACCTCGGCCTGATTCCGGCGCTGCGCTGGTACATCGGGCGCACGGCGCAGCGGGCCGGCTTCGAGGCAGAGTTCTCGAGTGACCTGGGTGATGTGCGCTTGCCGTCAGAAATCGAGACAACCTGTTTCCGAATCACCCAGGCGGCGCTGACCAACACAGTGAAACACGCCCGTGCAGATCGCGTGTCGGTGCGACTGGGCATTAACAACGGCGAGGTTTACCTCACTATCCGGGACAACGGGATCGGTTTCGATGTCGATGCCGCGCGACGCCAGGCGATCGAAGGCAACAGCCTGGGCATTCTGAGCATGGAGGAACGGGTCTTTCTTGCCGGTGGCCGGATCGAGATCGAGTCTGCACTCGGACACGGCACTGAAGTCCGCGTCTCATTTCCATACACCGAAGGATCATCATGACAATTGGCCCCGTGCGGATTCTGTTAGCCGAGGATCACAAACTGGTGCGCGCCGGCATTCGCGCGCTGCTGCAAAGCCTGCCCGGCGTGGAAGTGGTGGCCGAGGCAAGCGACGGGCGCGAGGCGCTTCGTCTGGCAGAGGCGCACCATCCGGACATCGTTTTCATGGACATTGCGATGTCCGGGATGAACGGTCTGGAAGCCACCACCCGCATTGCGCGAGACTTTGCTGACGTGCGCGTGATCATTCTCTCGATGCATGCCAACGAGGAATACGTGTTGCAAGCGTTGCGCGCCGGCGCGTCTGGATACTTGCTCAAAGATGCCGGCACCGCTGAACTGGAAATTGCGGTGACAGCCGTCGCCCGGGGCGAGACCTACCTCAGCCCGGCCATCTCGAAACACGTCATCGACGAATACATGCGCCGGGTCAGCGGGGGACAGACCGGCGCCCGGAGCGACGGCAACCCGTTCGACAGACTCACCCCGCGCCAGCGCGAGATTCTGCAATTGATTGCCGAAGGGCATACCATGCAGGACATCGCGCGTATTCTAAGCATCAGCCTGAAAACCGTTGAAACGCATCGCGCGCAACTCATGGAGCGTCTGGACATCTATGACGTGCCCGGCCTGGTCCGATACGCCATCAGGATCGGGCTGGTGTCTTCGGAAAGCTGAGCAATGGCCGGGCCGAGATGGGTCAGACTCGCCATCCATAAATCGCTTCGCCTCAGATATCCACCCCTGGAGTATCAGGGATTTCCCGATTGCGCGAGCATGGATCGCTCAATAAGCTATCATTCGCATGACAGCCATTCGCACGCTTCTGGTCGATGATAATGCGACCATTCTGGATTGCGTCGAGAAATACGTCAGCACTCTGCCAGGCATCGAGGTGATTGGCCGGGCTCAATCTGCCGGTCAGGCCATCAATATGGTTGCCCAACTCTGTCCGGACCTGGTGCTCATGGATGTCACCATGCCCGACATGAATGGCCTGGAGGCAACCCGGCAGATCAAGCGCCTGACCCTTTCGCCACGGGTCATCATGCTGAGCATTCACGATCAGGCGGAGTACCGCGATGCGGCTAATGCCGTCCAGGCCGACGCCTACATCTCGAAAGGCGAGATCTGTCCGCAGCTATTGCTGACGATACAGAAGCTGTTCCAAACACACGGCAGCTTGCCTGCCAATTAACCCAGGGGAGTACGCCGAAAGTTGGGTAAGTTCGTACCGCGAGATGAATCTCGCGCCACTTTCTCCGCAGCGCAAGGGTCATTGTTAGCCCCAAATCAGCCGCCGGCCTAGACGCCAGCTTAGCCACCGGCCCGTATAATCATAGTGTCGTCGCAGATCGCGCTGCCTATGCCGACAGCCGGCCCGGCAGCATGGCAGCCGGCCGGCATCACGGAGGGGCGACATGCTCATCAACCTTCCGCTCAACGCCGAAGTCTGGTGCACAGACGGACTCGGCGGGTACTCCACCCGCGTCATCGTGGACCCGGTTGCCAACCGGGCCACCCATCTGGTAGTCCAAGAAAACGCGGTGATGGACATCGAATGGCTCGTGCCGGTCGAGGCCATCGAGCGCACGACGCCGGACACGATCCACCTCAGGCTGAGCCGGCATGAACTGGCGCAAACGCAGAGCTTCATCGAGACCGAACACATCGTCCCGTTGCCAGACGGCGTCAATCAGGCCACCTTCAAATCCCCGGTCGGCAACCAGATTCTGTGGCCGGCGCAACCCCTGGAACCCGGCTCGATCACGCATGTGCGCGAGGTCGTGCCTGCCGGCGAGGTCGCCATGCGCCGGGGCGACCGGGTCGAGGCAGCTGGCCACGAGATCGGCCATATCGACGAGTTCGTGATGGAATCGCAGACCGGCGCGCTGACGCATGTCGTCGTGCGCACGGGCCATCTGTGGGGCCACAAGATGATCCTCGTGCCCATCGAAGACGTGGCGCGCATTGACCAGGGAGTGGTTCACCTGAAGCTGAGCAAACCCCAGATTGACGCGCTGCCCCATGTGCGCGCGCACTGACTCTGCCCGCCACGACTTGCGCGCGCGCCATACTTGGGCTATGGTTGATCGAGATTGCAGAAGCCGGGTGCTCGGACGACGCAGCTTAAATATCGCGCGAACCGGCCCCTCAGCATCCGACAGACATTCAGGAGAATCAACATGATCATCGACCAATTGAGCAACGCCGCATTCTATTTCGGCCTCAGCGAGCGCCTGGCCACAGCCCTGCGCTTCCTGCAGGAGACCGATCCTTTCACACTGGAGCCGGGCCGTCACGAGGTGCAAGGCGCCGACGTGTATGCGCTGGTGCAGCACTACGAATCCAGGCCGCTCGAAAAGGGCAAATGGGAGGCCCACCGGCGCTACATCGACATCCAGTATGTATTCGAGGGCGAAGAGCGCATGGGCTATGCCAACATCGAGCGCGCACAACTGGGCGACTATGACGACGTGAAAGACTTCCAGGCGCTGCGCGTCGCAGATGGTGGCGAGTTCTTCACGGTGCGCGCCGGCGCGTTTGCCATCTTTGCGCCACAGGATGCCCACATGCCCAACATCGCCGTGGCCGAACCGCGCGCCAACAAGAAGATCGTCATGAAAGTGCGGGTGTAGCCCGATGCGTGTCACTGCCCACCCCAGCGCGGACGAATTTCTGGCCGTCACTCGCCCAGCACTTGAGGAAAACGAAGCTGCCAATAACCTCATGCTCGGGGTGTGCCTGCGCTTGCAGCAATACCCTGAGCGTATCAAGCAGCAACCCTTTCTGGCAACAGTCGGCGACGAGACAGGCCTGATCCTGGCCGCCATGATGACACCGCCGCACAAGCTGGTGTTGTATGCGCGCCGATCTGAATTCACCGAAGCCCTGAATGCGCTGGCCCATCACTTGATTGCGAGTGGATGGACGCCGCCGGGAGTACATGCCGCGCCCGACGTGGCCGAAGCCTTCGCGCAGTGCTGGGCGAGCCATGCCAACGTCAGCTTCGTGCATGGTACGCGTGAGCGCATATACGAACTGCGCCAGGTCATCCCCCCGCCACCCACACCGGGCGCATTACGGCTCGCCACAGCCGGCGACGCGGCACTCGCCGCGCAGTGGGCGCGCGCCTTCACTGCCGAAGCGCTCCCCGATGAAATGCTGTCGCCAGATGAGGCGCGCGAACTGATCGAGACACGGCTGCTCGATCAGACCCTGTATCTATGGGAAAACGACGGACAGGCTGTGTCGATGGCCGCAGTCAGCCGGCCTACCCGGCATGGCATCACCATCAGCCTGGTGTACACGCCGCCGGCTTTCCGCAAGCGTGGCTATGCCAGCGCCTGCGTCGCCGCCATCAGCCAGCGCATGCTCGACGCCGGCTATGCTTTCTGCGCGCTATACACCGACCTGAGCAACCCCATCTCCAATCACATCTATCAGGCCATCGGCTACCGGCCGGTGTGCGACATCACCGAGATTCTGTTCAACGCCACACAATAGAAGAAAGCCATCATGCAACCCTGGAAGACCCTCGCGCGCACGCCTGCGTTGCAGCGCGGCAAGTACCTCACCGTCGAAGATCACACCATTCAATTGCCCGATGGGCGCACCATTGAGCAATGGCCGTGGCTGATTACGCCGGACTATGTGAACATGGCTGTAGTCACGACCGACAAGCAATTTCTCTGTTTCCGTCAGACCAAATACGCCGTGCCCGGCGTCACACTGGCTGTGGTGGGCGGGTATCTGGAGCCGGGCGAAGACCCCCTGGAGGCTGCCCAACGTGAACTGCTGGAGGAAACCGGCTACGCAGCCGACACATGGACTGCGCTGGGTCGCTATGCCGTGGATGGCAATCGCGGGGCCGGCGTCGCACACTTGTTCATCGCCCACAATGCCCGCCGGGTCGCCGAGATCAACGCCGACGACCTGGAAGAACAGGAGATGCTGCTCTTGTCGGCGGCACAAGTGCGGGCCGCATTGGAAGCCGGCGAGTTCAAGTGCCTGCCCTGGGCAGCCGTGATGTCACTGGCGCTGCTGCGCCTGGGTGAATAAACCATGCACTGCGAAGAATTGAACTGGCGAACGACAGACGGCGCTGAACTGTTCGCGCGTTGCTGGCGTCCGCAAACAGACGTGGCCGGCGTCATCGGCCTGATTCATGGGCTGGGCGAACACAGCGGCCGCTACCACGAAGTTGCCGCGCGCTACACACAGGCCGGGTATGCCATGCTCGCCTTCGACCTGCGCGGGCATGGCCGATCTAGCGGCCCGCGCGGACATTACCCCTCGTTTGATGCCGCCCTGGACGACATCGGCCTGCTGCTGCAACAGGCCGGCCAGATGTGGCCGGGGCGCCCGCGCGTCCTATATGGGCACAGCCTGGGCGGCAATCTAACGCTGAACTATGTCCTGCGGCGCGGGGCAGAGGGGCTGTCAGGTGTCATCGCTACATCCCCGGGGTTGCGGCCGGGATTTACGCTGCCGGCCTGGAAAACGGCGCTGGGCAAGCTGTTGTACGCCGTGTGGCCGACATTTTCGATGCCGAATGGACTGGAACGCGCCGGCCTGTCACGCCGGCCTGAAGTCATTCAAGCCTACGCTGCCGACCCTCTCGTGCACGACCGCGTGAGCGCACGATTTGGTCTGGATTTTCTGGGCGCGGGCGAGTGGGCCATCGCGCATGCCGGGGATTTTCCGCTGCCGTTGTTGTTGATGGCCGGCAGCGCCGACCGGCTGGTTTCCACTGCGGCGATCACAGCGTTCGCCACAGCAGCCGGCCCGCGCTGCACCTTGAAAATCTGGGAAGGGCTGTATCACGAAACGCACAACGAGCCGGAGCGCGAGCAGGTCATCGACTTCGCGCTGGCGTGGCTGGCGCAAAACATCTTTGTCCACGCCTGAGCGCCAGTAGTGGACAGTCTTGCGCGGCAGTTGGACATTCAAGAGGCTGAACTTACCGGCCCACCGGCCACACCTGCCCCTTCTGCGCCAGACGCAAAATCTGCGTCACACGGGTGTGACCCGGCTCACCGTTCAGGTATGTCAACAGGGCAACACTATCCAGCGCGAAGATGGATTTCGTCACGGGTACGCTCCTGACGATGTTCTTCCACAACCGCCTGTGCCAAAGAATCCGCGCCGCGCAACAACCCGGCCCCCACCCGGATCGGATCGCGATGAAGCGGCACAAGCGACAAGACCCCGCCGTAATCCACCACTTTCACTTCAACGCCAGGTTTCAGGTTGTACTTCTGGCGCAGGGCTGCCGGGATAACCACCCAGCCCTTCTGAGAAACCCGCACATTCATGGTCGCCTCACATTGTTATACTTTTCTCTTCTACGGTATAACGCCATCTCCGCATAACCACCATCGCCTGTTTCTGTGTCTCCTCGGTTCTCTACCAATTGGTGTACGACCCGTCGCGCCGGCGCAGATGCGGCGCTTCCCACAGCTTCAGCGTGTGCTGTTTCGCCAGCGCCTCGTTGAACTCCACGCCCAGACCCGGGCCGGTTGGAACCGGGAAGCGGTTGCCGTCCAGCTTCACCTGCGCCGGGAACCATTCCGAATCGTCGAAGCCGAGACTTTCGGTCGGAGACACGCGCACTTCCAACCACGCGAAGTTGGCGACCGCCGCCGCCAGATGCACCGTGGCCGCCGTGCAAATCGGCCCCAGCGGATTGTGCGGCATCAGATCGATGTAGTGCGCCTCAGCCCAGCCGGCCACTTTCATGGCCTCGGTGAAGCCGCCCACGTTGCAGATGTCGATGCGGGCAAAGTTGGTGATGCCGCGCTCGATATACGGCAAAAACTGCCACTTGCTGGCGAACTCTTCGCCGATGGCAAAGGGCACGCCGGTCATCTTGCGCAATGCCTCGTATGCTTCGGGCGTCTCATCGCGGATCGGCTCCTCCAGAAAGTCGAGTGTGCCGTCTGGCATGCGCTGGCAGAACGAGGCAGCCTCGGCCACGCTCAGCCGGTGGTGATAGTCAATGCCCAGCACCGGCTCTGGCCCTACCGCCTCGCGCAGTTTGGTCAGCCATTTGGCGGTCAGGCCAATCGATTCGCGCGGCTCGAACAGATTCCGATCGCCGCCGGTGTCGGGATGCCCCGGCACCGTGCGAATGACATTCCAGCCATGCGCGATGAGCAATTGCGTCTCTTCGATCAGTCGTGGCCCCATCGGCGCGCCGGTGGTGGCAAAGCAGGGCACAAAGTCGCGCTGCTTGCCGCCCAGCAATTCGTATACAGGCACACCCAGCGCCTTGCCGGCGATGTCGTACAACGCGATGTCGATTGCCGAGATCGCCGCCGTCAACACGCGCCCGCCTTCAAAATACTGGCTACGGTACATCTCCTGCCACAGCGCGCCGCGCCGCAACGGGTCGCGGCCGATCAGAAATTCGCGGTAGTGTTTGATTGCGCCCTCCACCGCCAGTTCGCGGCCCGACAGGCCCGCCTCGCCCCAGCCATACAGGCCCTCATCCGTCTCGACCTTGACAATGCACTGATTGCGACTGCCGACCCAAACCGGGTACACCTTGATATCTGTGATCTTCATCGGGGATAATGCCTCCTGATGCAGCCCATCATACTCACGATCCCGATTGTGATATCAGCCGCCATCACGATCAGCGCGGATTATCAAAACACCCGGCGCGTCGTCTACGTTTTCAAGCCGCTCACGACGCTGCTCATTCTGCTGGTCGCTCTGTTGGCGCCGGCCCCAATCGACCCGTTGTATCAGGGGCTGATCGTGGCCGGCCTGATCTTGTCGCTCGCCGGCGACGTGTTCCTGATGCTGCCCGGCAACACGTTCGTGCCGGGTCTGCTCAGCTTTTTGGTGGCGCACCTGTGCTACATCGGCGCATTCGTCAGCGAGGCCGGCCTGCGCGCTTCACTCTGGTTCGTGCCGTGCGCCGTCTTCTTCGTCATCTTCATGCGACTGCTTTGGCCGCACACCGGCGCACTGCGCGTTCCTGTCGTGGCTTACGGGGCGGTCATCACCGCCATGATGTGGCAGGCGATCGAACGCGCTTCGACACTGCCGGCCGCGCTGGGCGCCGCGCTGGGCGCCGCGCTCAGCGCCGCGATCGGCGCTGTCGTATTCGTTCTGTCCGACTCGGCCCTGGCGTGGAACCGCTTTGTCAAACCTTTCCGCGCGGCGCAGGCGTTGGTGCTCAGCACATACTGGGCCGGCCAACTGCTCATCGCGCTGTCGGTCTCTCGGTAACAATTGCAATCATGAATCCACTTGCCATCTGTGTGTACTGCGGCTCCAGTTCCGGCGCGCTGCCGGCGTATACCGACGCAGCCGCGCGCCTGGGGCAAACCCTCGCGGAGCGCGGCATCGACCTGGTGTATGGCGGTGGCAAGGTCGGCCTGATGGGCACATTGGCCGACGCGGCGTTGCAGGCCGGCGGGCGCGTGATCGGCATCATCCCGCGCGCCCTGGCCAGAAAAGAAGTGGCCCATGATGGCCTGACCGAGTTGCGCGTGGTTGGCTCGATGCACGCGCGCAAGGCGCTGATGGCCGAACTGGCCGGCGGCTTCATCGTCCTGCCCGGCGGCGCCGGCACGATGGACGAGTTCTTTGAAACCTGGACATGGGGCCAGTTGGGCATCCATGCCAAGCCGTTCGGTTTGCTGAATGTGGCCGGCTACTTCGACCCGCTCGTTCACTACCTCGACCACATGGTGGCGCACCGATTTCTAAAAGCCGAACATCGCGCGCAGGTGATGATCGAACAGGATGCGTGCGCGCTGCTCGATCGCTTCGCCGCGCACACGCCGACACGGGTCCGCAAATGGATTGATTGATCGCCCGATGCAATTTCCGCTCGCCCTGCGGGGCGCCATCTCAAACGGAGAGAGGGAGACACTGCCATGTGGATTCGATCTGCTTCGCTTGTCCTGGCCGCTGTGCTGACCGCGCTGGCCCTGAGCGCGTGCCGGCTGGCTACCCCCGAACCCACCCCGCCACCGCCGGCTGAAACCTACACCATCGAGCAATTGACCTTCCGCAACCCGGCCCTGGGTTTTCGCTTCCGGCATCTGGACGCCTGCGCCCGGCAATTCGCCGAGGAGAAGGGACTCGAGTACTTGCCCTACTACCGCGCCAGCGAGGGCGTGCCGTATTCGACACTGATGGCCTCATGGTGTCGCAAGACCGAGGCCGGCTGGTGCGAGACGACCGACGGCGTTCCCGGCGCGCAGGAATTTCGCCGCGCCGATCTGTCGGGCCTGTTTCCCACCCGCCGCTTTGACGACATCTTCAGCATTGCGTTCAAGGCGATGTACGCGCCGGCCAGGACGGGCTGGGTGGCCGAAATGGATATGGCGATCGGCGAGACGCCCGGCGACGCCTGCGTGCGCTTGAGCTATTTCGACGCCGGCGCGAAAACCCCATCGCGGACAATCGGCTTGTTGTGCCATGCCACTTACACGGTTGCCGACCGGCGCGGCGGCTTGATTGCGCATGGCGATCTGCCAGAACTGGCCGGCTTGAGCGCCGGGCACCGCCTGGCGCGATTACTCGAGTCGCCGGAATCGCTGCGCGACCTGGGCATTCGGCAGTATGAAGCGCTGCTGACGCAAGCGCAGGACATTCTCAATAGCGGCGATGTGATACTGTGCGAGGAGATGCCGGCCACCCCACAGGCCGGCGCCTCGGATCAGCGCGTGGCTCCTGTGCCCACCGCCCTGCCCTGCACGCCGCGCCCGCTCAGCGCAGATGAGCGCCGCGTGGAATCAGAGCGCCTGCAAGCTTTTGTTTCAGGGCGCATCGCGTGGTTGCGCGCCGACTATGCGGCCATGCACAGCGCGCTTGAAGAGGCATTTCCCTTTGCGGCGTGCTGGCTGAGTGAGTAGATCAATCGTCCGCGCGTCTGTGTCGCAGCGAATTTACGCCTGACATCCCTGCCGCAATCTCTCAAGCGCACTTGAGACTTCTGGCGCAACAAGCGCCGTGATGCGCATGTGCGCTTCCAGACGAGTATCTGCTTTCGGCACCCATTCGTGTTTTCCATCTGCGCATCGGACGATGATGCAGCCGGCCGGAAGCCCAAGCGAGCGTATTTCGCGCCCTGCAAACGGCGCATGCGGCTCGATGGTGAATTCGACCACCATCGCTTTCTGCAAAGCGTGCGCTTGTCCACTGCGCTTCAAGTCCCGCTCTAAAAGGGCTTCGTAAATCGGCAATTCCTTCAGATATTCGGCGACGGCGTATGCAAAGACGCAACTCACCAACAGGGGCAACATCAGTGAATAACTGCCGGTCATCTCGACGATGAGCACAATGCCTGTAAGTGGCGCGCGGACAATGGCGGTGAAGTAAGCTGCCATCCCCACAACTGCGAACGTCTCGGGGATCGGCGCAACGTCTGGCAATAACCCGTGAGCGAATTGACCGGTTGCCAAACCGATCAACGCGCCGAGCGTAAGTAATGGGGCGAAAATGCCACCAGGGGCGCCTGTTGAGTAACTGATAACCGTGAGCAAGAAGCGGAGGCCCCAATACACAGGAATGGCAGTCAGGAGGATTTTGCCTTCGAGCGTGGCTTCTACTAATGCATCGCCGCTGCCGATCACAGGCGCCGAAAACCACCCCACCAGACCAACGATACCGCCTGTCAACGCAACAGCCGGCAACACCAGCCGGGGCTGCAAGCGGCTGTAACGCGCCGAAACAGCCAACAGGCTGCGATTGAACAACACCCCCAACAAGCCTGTCATTACGCCCAGCAAGGCAAAGACAGGCAGGGAAGTCAGGGGGGGCGTAGGATAACTCGGGACGGCAAAGACTGGAAATTGACCGGTGCCGATCCGCGCGATGACATCTGCAATGATCGCCGCAACCAGGGTAGCGCCAAAAATGATGGGCTGAAAATCGCCTCGCAATTCCTCCAGCACAAACACCACACCCGCCAGGGGAGCGTTGAACGCGGCAGACAATCCCGCGCCGGCTCCGGCAGAAATCAATGTCAGGCGCTCGCGCTCTGGCGCCCTGAGCCAGCGCGCGATGGCATCACCAACTGCGCCACCCATCTGAACCGTGGGGCCTTCGCGGCCCAGCGCCAATCCACTGCCGATAGCAATGACGCCCCCAAAGAACTTTACGGGCAGAACGCGCTTCCAGTCCAGAACACGCAGCCGGCGAAGAACGGCTTCCAGATGTGGAATGCCGCTCCCGGCAGCTTCAGGCGCATAACGCCGCGTGATGGCTACTGCAATCGTCGCTCCGCATAAGGCGAGCAGGACAGGGAAAACCAGGCCCAATACAGGGAACCCGTGCGCCCAGGAAATGAACGCATTTCTCAAAGCGCCCGCGCCGGCCAGCGCGGCGCGAAAGAGCAACGCCACAACGCCGGCGCAAACGCCAACCAATGCGGCCCGAGGCAAAATTTGCCTGCGTTGTTGTCTGACTTGAAGGTATTCCTGGATTTCCGAACGCACAGATTCGTCCGCATCGTCAGGAATTGAGGACTCTTGATCGCGGTTTTCCCCTTTCATATGCGTCAACAAGATCCCGAGAAAATAGATCGGCTAAAGGCCAGTGTCATTTGGCGCTGCCGATTATCAACTGAACCATATACCCACCGACTTCGGTTGCGCTCCCATGTACCGTCACAGATACTGAACTTGCTCGCTACTATCACTGACCTGGAGCAAGCTGGGCCGGCCGTCATCCAGGCCAGTTACAGCATAGCAGGCAGACGCATCAGTTGGATTGGCAACTGGAAATGCCTTTTCACCAGCATCGTTCTGACCGGCCAGCACCCAAAGTACAGTCTCGGGCGCAACCGATACTGCTACCTGGTGCGGGTGCGCTGTCAGTTGCGACCGCAGTTGGAAAGCGATGCCAATCCGCTGCGGCGCGCCGGCATCCCTAAGCGCGTGACATGCCACACCTTGCGCCAATCGTCTGCCACCCATCTGCTTGAGGCCGGCTGCGACATCCGCACCGTGCAGGAGTTGCTCGGCCACAGCGATGTCAGCACGACTATGATCTACACCCACGCGCTAAACAAAGGCCCCAAAGCCGTGCGCAGCCCGCTTGACGCCTGATTCCCAACCCGGGCCTGCGGCGCCACACGGCCGGGTTGTCGCCGTCCCGACGCCGCGCCACCACCTCACACCACCATGCGACCCATCTCCTGCGCCGGCGCGTCGCCCTCGTCGAAGTAGTGCCACCACAGCCGCACCGTGTCCGCATCCGAGCCATACCAGCGTGGCCAGCCCGGCGAGTGGCCGACCCCCTCCAGTTGCAGATGCGGCGCACCATCCAGCCGGCACACTGAATCCGGCACGACGCCATCGCCCCATTGCGCGCCATCGCCGCAAATGTACTCGTAATTGCGATAAGCCAGCCGCTGTTCAGGCAGCCCGATGCGCTTGCCCTCCACACACCGGCCGCACACCGTCAGATATTGCACTGCCGGCGCATAGTAAGCGCCGGGGAACTCGCGGTCGAGCCAGGCCGCCTGGCGCAGCCCGCGATGGCGCGGCCGCTCCACCCCGCGCAGGGGGCTACCCAGCGCGATGAAGCGCGACACTTTGGTGTGCCCGTGATAGGCCGGGTGATGGTCCTCCGACAATCGGTCGGCCAGGTAGCCCCGGCCCACCACACCGCCGGCGCTGTGACCGATCAACACCACCTTGTCCGCGCCGGTCACCTCCAACGCATGCTGCACAGCCCGATGCGCCCGATTCACCAGCAGCCAATAGCCGGTCAACCCGCTCACCAGCCACGTCGAGCGGGTAATGCTGGTGATGAACACGCGCCGGCCCGACACATTCGCCAGCACACGCGCAAACTTCTGATAGTGCTTCCAGTGCGACCCAAAGCCGCCGATCAACACGATAGGCTCAATCATCGGATTTTAGATTTTGGATTTTGGATTGGGCAATTGAGGATTGCTCCACCGCTCGCGCGCTTACAGCACTCGGATGACATCGACGCCGACAAAGGGGCGCAGGGATTCGGGCACAACGATGCTGCCATCGGCCTGCTGGTAGTTCTCCATCACGGCGATCATCGTGCGCGGCAAGGCCAGGCCACTCCCGTTGAGGGTGTGCACGAACTCGGCTTTAGCGCCCTTCTCGCGCCGGAATTTAATGTTGGCCCGGCGCGCCTGAAAATCGCCGGCATTGCTGACCGAGCTGACTTCCAACCATTCGTTGCAGCCGGGCGCCCACACCTCCAGGTCATAGGTCATGCGCATGCCAAAGCCCAGGTCGCCGGTGCAGAGCTGCTTCACCCGATAGGTCAGCCCTAACCCTTGCAACACCGCTTCGGCGTCGGCCAGCATGCTGTGGTGCTCTGCGTCGCTGTTTTCAGGCAGGCAGTACTTGTACATCTCCACCTTGTCGAACTGATGGCCGCGCTTGATGCCGCGCACATCCTTGCCGGCGCTCATCTTCTCGCGGCGGAAGCACGGCGTGTAGGCGCAATACCACAGCGGCAACTGCGCGGCGTCCAGAATCTCATCGCCGTGCAGATTCGTCAGCGGCACCTCGGCAGTGGGCACCATCCAGAAATCTTCTTCCGCGTCGTGATACAGGTTGTCGCGGAACTTGGGCAACTGGCCGGCCGCGAACAGCGTTTGCGCCTTGACCATGAACGGCAAATACACCTCGCGGTAACCCTGTTGGTGGTGCAGGTCGAGCATGTACGCAATCAGCGCGCGCTGCAAACGCGCCCCATACCCGCTCAGCACGTAAAAGCGGCTGCCGGCCAGCCTGGCGCCGCGCTCGAAGTCGATGATGCCCAGCGCCGGCCCCAGATCCCAGTGCGCCTTCGGCTCGAAGTCGAAGGCGCGCGGCTCGCCCACCGTGCGCAACACCACGTTGTGATCCTCATCCGGCCCAACCGGCACGCGCGGATCGGGGATATTCGGCAGTCTGGCAGTCAATTCATCGAGCTGCGCCTCGATCTTCTTCAGCTCTGTCTCCAGCGTGTCGATCTGATCGCCCACCGTGCGCATCTCGGCAATCTTCGCCGCGCGCTCGGCGGGGTCTTTCATGCGGCTGATCTCTTTGCTCACGGTGTTGCGCGTCGCGCGCAGTTGCTCGGACTGCTTGAGGATGTCGCGGCGTTGGGCGTCGAGCGCAATGATCTCGTCGAGCGTAACGGCCGGCTCGTTGCGAGCAGCCAGGCTTTGCCGAACCAAATCCGGCTGATTGCGAATGAGATTGATGTCAAGCATAGAGCGCCTCGGTATTGAAATATTCAGAGATTGAGATAGACGGACCCGCTCTCAGAGCGAGAAAAGCAAAGCGCCCTCCATCGCATCAGGACGAAGGGCGCTCGTGGTGCCACCTGACTTCACTGCGCGGCCGGCTCGTTGTGAGCATGTCCGACGCAGCCTCGTTGTGTTCGTTAACGGGAACCCCCGTCGCGCTCGTCGCGCGAAGCTCGCGAGTGGAAGCGAACGCTGCGCGCCGCCGGCTCGCACCACCCGCCGGCTCTCTGCACGACGCCTGCATCGTCGCGTCTCGTTCAACGCTGTTGGCGGGATTCTACCACCCCGCCGCAGAGCGCAATTTCTAGCTCCACATGCAGGGCAAGGCAAGCCCGGCGGCTTGCCCTACGTTTTGTCACAGCGCAATGCGGCGACGAACGCGGCGTCATCTTGCACTGTGCGCAGATCGAGCAACACGCGGTCATCCTGGATGCGGGCAATCACCGGCATCGGCGCGCGACGCAACGAAGCTGCCAGATGTTCGGGATCGCCGCCGGCCAGCGCAATCAACCACGTCGGCAAGGTGTCGCCCGGCAAGCTGCCTCCGCCCACTGTGGAATGCCCGGCAATCAACGCGGCGCGCAGCCCCTGCGCCTCACACCAGCCGGCCAGTTCGGCCATCACACGTTGCGCGCGGGCTTTGATTTCATCCGCCGGCATAGCGATCATGCGCAGCACCGGAACCTCGCGCACGGCCTCGCCGCGCGTGTAGTGCAACAGGGTAGCGTTCAACGCTGCCAGCGTGAATTTGTCTGCGCGCACTGCGCGCGCCAGAGGATGCCGGCGACACTGCGCGATGAAAGCGCGCTGACCGGCCATCACACCGGCCTGCGGCCCGCCCAGCAATTTGTCGCCGCTGAACGTCACCACCGCTGCGCCGGCCCGCACGCTCTCCTGCGGCATCGGCTCTCGGCTCAATCCAAAGCGACTCGTGTCGATCAACGCGCCGCTGCCAATATCGTCGAGCACCGGAATCGGCGCTTGCGCCAACGCGCCATGTGCAGAGGCGGCCAACCCGCGCGCCAACGAAACCAGCTCCCCCACAGACACCTCCTGGGTGAAGCCGATCATCTTGAAGTTCGACGAGTGCACGCGCAGCATCGCCCCCACCGGGGCAAGGCCGGCCGCCGATGATCGCTGCCGATCCAGGATGGCCTGCTCATAGTCGCTCAGCCGGGTGCGGTTGGTCGTGCCGACTTCCAACAGTTCGGCGCCGCTCTGGCGCAGGATGTCGGGGATGCGAAAGCCGCCCCCAATCTCAACGAGTTGCCCACGCGAGATCACCACAGCCTTGTTGCGCGCAATGGCGCTGAGCATCAGCAGGGTGGCGCTGGCGCAATTGTTCACGACCAGCGCATCTTCGGCGCCGGTCAGCTCACACACCAGGCGCTCCACGCTTGCACCCCGGCGTGCCCGCGCGCCGCTGTCGAGATCGAACTCCAGCGCGCTGTAGCTGGCGGCCACATCGGCCATCGCCTGGCGGGCCGCCGGGCTGAGCAATGCCCGGCCCAGATTGGTGTGCAGAATCACGCCGGTCGCGTTGATGACAGCCGGCAACGCATGTTCGGCGCGCCACGAGTCAAGCCGGGCACGCGCAGCAGCAAGCAGATCGGCGCGGGTCGGCGCCGGCA
>DAOUDB010000060.1:0-1756 GCA_034431495.1 Thermoflexales bacterium | reverse complement strand
TCGAAGTGCAGTTGCAAGACATTTCGCGCGCCGACGCGCCGGCCACGATTCTGGCCACGCAGACCATCACGGCCGCCGGCCGGCAGGTTCCCATTCCCTTTGAGCTGACCTACGATCCCGGCGCGCTTGACCCGCGCGGTGTCTACGCCGTCTCTGCCCGCATCACGTTGAACGGCAAACTGATCTGGATCAGCACGACCATCCATCCCGTTCTGACCCGCGACAGTCCGGCGACCGGCATCGAAGTGCGGGTGGAGCCGGTTTCGCAGTAGTGCCTGTCCCGATGCGCAGACGTCGGACTTCTCTGAGAAGTCCGACATCTGCGCGCTGGGCGACTGAAGTTGCGGCGACACACAGCAAAGCCCGCCTTTCCCAGCGACCGGCGGATTGCCCGTCATTCATTGCTTGTCTGCGTTGCAACAGGTGCGGGTGGGGTCGTGTGTGTGGGTGTCGTGGGAGGTGTCGTGGGAATTGGGCAGCGGAACTACTCGAAGCCTTTAATGCGGCGCGTCAATCCACTGTGCGCGAAGCAACTACACAAGTGACGCCATGATGGAGCATGTATGACACAACATATTCCGGTGCGCAGTGCGCCGGGCGCAGAACTTGCATTCACTGTGTTGAAGTCGCGTGTCGAGCAGCGCTGTCTGGCCGAAGTGCTGCCCGCCGGGGATAACGCACAAATCGTTTTGCAAATTGACCCGGCCTTGTCGGCTGAAGGGTTTCGTATCGATCAGTTGGGCGAGGCGATCTGCGTTGCGGGTGGATCAGCGCCGGGCCTGTTATATGGCGTGGGCAAGCTGCTACGCACGTCACGCTATGAGGATCGCTTCGTGCCGTCGGCGTGGCGTGGAGCCTCTGCGCCGCGCGGGACGCTGCGCGGCATGTATCTCGCCAACCACTTTCACAACTGGTATCAGATGGCCGGCGAGGACGAGCTGGCGCGCTATGTGCAAGACCTCGCGCTGTGGGGCGTGAACGCGATCATGACCGGCTATCCGTTCATCAACCTGTCGGGTTGGGATGACCCAGAGGCCGAGCCGGCGCTGGAGCAGGTGCGCCGCATGTTTCGCGCCGCCAAACGCGCCGGCCTGGCGACGACGATCGGCGCCGGCAATGTGCTGTTCAACAACACGCCGCAGGACGTGCGCGCCGCGCCGTTGCCCGATCTGCTGGGCCGGCATGGCAATTCCGGCGCGATGGTGTGCTACAGCCATCCCGCCGGCCGCGCGTTGGTGCTCGACACGCTGCGCGAGCTGCTGAATCGACTGGCCGATGTCGGCGTGGACTACCTGTGCATCTGGCCCTACGACGAGGGCGGCTGCGGGTGCGAGCGGTGCCGGCCGTGGGGCGCGAACGGCTTCATCCGCATGTCGCGCGATATGGCCGCAGTGGCGCGCGCTGTGCTGCCCGGCGTGAAGATCATCGTGAGCACGTGGACGTTCGACACTCCGCCCGAAGGTGAATGGCAAGCGTTGAGCGATGCGCTGGCCGAGGACAACGACTGGGCCGACTACATCATGGCCGACGCGCACGAGGACTTCCCGCGCTATCCGCTCGATGTGGGCGTGCCCGGCAACCTGCCGCTGATCAACTTCCCGGAGATCAGCATGTGGGGCAACTGGCCGTGGGGTGGATGGGGCGCGCATCCACTGGCCCGCCGCCTGCAACGGCTGTGGGATCAGGCCCGGCATGTCTTGCGCGGCGGCTTCCCTTACAGCGAGGGCATCTACGAGGACATCAGCAAAGCCATCAC
>DAOUDB010000059.1:0-26557 GCA_034431495.1 Thermoflexales bacterium | reverse complement strand
AGCGCAGCCGGCCATCGAATTGCGTTTCGCCAATGGCGCCATCCGCTTCGAGCGCATCCGTCCCGGTGACCTGGTGTGGCGCACGCACGATCCCGACCTGGACAAAGCGGTGCGCCCATACCTCGAAGCGCGCGCGCCGCTTCGCAAACAGCCGCTGCGCGCGCACGTGGTGGCCCACGCCGGCAAGCCGCTGACCGTTGAGTGGACGCTGGTCGATCAGCCGGCGATGCGGGTCACCACGCAATCTGCCGAAGCGCTGACGACCGCGCAGAACCACGCGCTCACGCTGGAGCAGGCGCGCGAACAACTGGGCCGGCTGGGCAACACGCCCTACGCGCTGGCCGAGATCACGCTGGACACGCGCGGGCGACCCTTCGCGCCCAACGCGCTGCTCAACCAGTTGCGCCGGCAGGCCGCCCAGCAACTCGCCGAGCTACAAGGCCGGCCGCGCGCCATCGCCATTCATGATCCACGCGCCGCGCTGGCGCGAGCATTGTCCGCGCCGGCGCCAGCAAGCAGCGTCGGGGCGCCCCAGCTTCACCTGCTGGCGCGCACACCCGAACAGTTCGAGGCCGCGCTGGCATTCAGGCCGGCCAGCATCACGCTGGACTACCTTGACCTGTATGGATTGCGCCCGGCTGTGGAACGCGCGCGAGCCGAAGGGGTGCGCGTCCGCGTCGCCAGCCCGCGCATCCTTAAACCGAACGAACAGCGCATTGTCCATTTTCTGCGCCGGCTGGCCTGCGACATCGTGGTGCGCTCATCCGGCCTGTTGCACGCCCTGCGCGAGACCGGGCGCGAGGAAGACTTGCCAACTCTGATCGGCGACTTCAGCCTGAACGCAGCCAACGCGCTGACGGCGCGCACATTGCTAGAACTGGGGCTGACGCGCCTGACGCCAACCCACGACTTGAACGCCGCGCAGATCACCGCGCTGGCCCGCGCCATCGGGGGCGATCGGCTGGAGGTGATCGCGTATCACCACTTGCCCGTTTTCCACACCGAGCATTGCGTCTTCTGCCGCTTTCTGTCCACCGGCCACGACTACCGCGATTGCGGGCATCCCTGCGAACGACATCGGGTGGCATTGCGCGATGCGAATGGCCGGGCGCACCCGGTGATGGCCGACGTGGGGTGCCGCAACACCGTGTTCGGCGCCGAGGCGCAGGAAGCCAGCCGGCATCTCGACGCCTGGCTGCGCGCCGGCATTCATCACTTCCGGCTCGAGTTCGTTCACGAATCGGGCGAGCAGGTGACCGAGATCGCGCGAGCGTGGGGGCGCACGCTGGCCGGCGAATGGTCGGCAGCCGAACTGGGCCGCCGGCTGCACCATATCGCGCCGCAGGGAACGACGGAAGGCAGCCTGTTCGTGCCGCTGTCCTCCATCGCGCAGTGACAATCCTGGCTTGCCAGCCGCACGCTGAAGGAACGTGCAAACATGGACACGAGCAATCTGATCGAACACATGGCACATCGCGCCGAAGCGGTTCGCGCCCTGACACGGGGCATCTCTGAGGAACAGGCGCGCTGGAAGCCAAATGCTGAGTCATGGTCGATTTTGGAAGTCATCAATCACCTGTATGACGAGGAGCGAGAGGATTTCCGCGTGCGCGTGGATTACACGCTTCACCGGCCCGACGAGCCGTGGCCGCCCATCGACCCCGCCGGCTGGGTGACGCAGCGCCAGTACAACACGCGCGACCTGGCTCAGTCTGTCGCCGGCTTCATGCAGGAGCGCGATCGGTCACTGGCATGGCTGCGCGGGTTGCAGTCGCCGGATTGGCAGATTGTGCGCGTTGTGCCATGGGGTCAGATCACTGCCGGCGACGTGATGGCCGCCTGGGTGGCTCATGACGCGCTGCATCTGCGCCAGCTTGTGGAGCTGCACTACGCCTGGATCGTCCGTACAGCCCAGCCATATCAGGTGGCGTATGCGGGGGAATGGTGAACGGAACTGACGACTGACGGTTGATGATTGACAATCGCGATTACGCAGTCAGTGTTGCGTTGTAGACGGCCAGCAGTTGTTCGGCGGCGCGTGTCCAGGTGAACTGGCGGGCGCGCGCCAGTCCGCGCCCGATGGCCTGAGCGCGCCATGACTCATCTACGACGGCGCGCGTCAGCGCCTCGGCCAGACCCTCCACATCCAACGGATCGACCAGCAGGCCGGCATCCCCAACCACTTCCGGCAACGATGAAGCATTCGACGCAACGACCGGCACACCACAGGCCATCGCCTCCAGCGGCGGCAAGCCAAAGCCCTCATACAGCGACGGGAACGCAAACACACGCGCGGCGCGATATAAATCGGGCAAATCGGCGTCATCCACAAAGCCGATGAATCGCACACGCTGGGCCAGGTTGAGGCGGGCGACTTCCGCCGTTACAGCGTCGTACATCCAGCCCTTGCCGCCGGCGATGACCAGTTGAAGATCAGGCAACCGGCGCGCCACCTGCGCAAAAGCGCGCACCAACGTCAGGTGATTCTTGCGCGGTTGCAGCGTGCCAACAGTCAGCACAAACGGGGCGTCGCCCCAGACACGCTTCTCAGGCGCAACGCCGGGGGCAGAGGAGGACGCATCGAGCGGACGGAAACGCGCCTCGACCCCGCTGTAAATCACGGTGACGCGCTCTGGCGGCACAGCGTACAGCGTGGTCAGGTCGCGCGCAGTGGCCTGCGAATCGGCGATCAGATGATGCGCCCGGCGCACCGACTGCGGCACGACTCGTTTGAGAAAACGCAACAACTGGGGCGGCGCGGCATCGGGCGCGCGCTCAAACGTCAGGTCATGCACGGTTAGCACAGTGCGCTGGCCCGGCATGACAGGCGGCAACACAAAATCGGTGGCGTGATAGAGGTCGCTTTGGCCGGCAAACAGCTCGACCGACAGCGGCAACCGGGCGCGATGCCACAGCCGGTATAGCCAGCGATCATTCAACGGCGTCACAGCCACAGAGGCGCGCGATGTGAGCGTGGCCAATCTCGACAGTTCGGCCATTGCAGATGGGCCGCCGCGCCCCATGCAAAACAGGGTGAAGGAATGGGAGGATTCGCGCTGAAGTAGGGCGCGCACGACTTCGCGGGTCAGCCGGCCAATGCCGGCTGATTGATGAATGGCCGGCGTACAGTCAATGGTGATGCGCGCCATGCGTCTACCGCACCTCGATCTCGCCAAGCAACAGCCGGTCGCTTTGCGGCGCGCCGGCAGCAGTCACCGGCAGGCGCTGGCCGGTTGCGCCGTCATACAAACCCAGGTAGACACCATAGCGCCCCGGCGGTGCGCCGGGCTTCAACCAGACCGCGCGGCGATCGACGATCACCTCATCCGGCTGCCAGGTGTCGGTTGGGCGCAGGCCAGCCTGCGGCTCGGCGTCGTTCTGGGCCACCGGGGGCGCATCGGGCAACCCGACATGCACGAAGACTTTGTAGCGCGCACCCAGGGGCGAGAGCGCGCGCCAGCGCAGTTCCAGCGAAATCAGGCCACCCGCTGTCTGCGGGTCGAGCGCGACGAGGGTGCTTTCGAGCTGGATCGCGCCGCCGAACGTGGCAGCAAGCGCCGGCGTGGCCGAGAGGAGCCGGGTGGCATACACGGCGAGCCGAATGTTGCCCACCCACTGCTCGTCGGCCTTAAAGGCGTTACGCGCCAGCCAGCGTTCGTAGCGGCCTTCAGGGTCGGACTCGCGCTCGCCGTAGTACAGCACGAACAGGCGATCGTGCTGCGCGACGATCGGCCCCATCTGCGCGTCCACCACGCCATCATCCGGCGGGTGATAGGTCAGCGCAATGGCCGGCGCGAGTTCGCGCTCCGGGCGGTGGTAGTAGGTGAAGACCTCCCATTGATTGGGGGCGTTGAACAGCACGGCGTCGCCCGGGCGCGCGTCGGACTGCACCAGCCGGGCGATGGCGCGATAGTCATCACGGGCATAGGCCGGGTTGTAATACAGATTGTCGAGCGCGGGCCACAGCAGCACAACGACGCCGGCTGTGAAGGCGACAGCGAGGCCGGCAGAAAGTAGCCGCCATGCCCGCCCGGCCCGCGCAGGCAGCCACACGGTAGATAGAACCACTATGCCACGCGCAGCCAACACGCACAGCGGCATCACGACAACAAGCAAAAACTTGAGATACGACTCTCGATACAGATTGAAGGCAAAAAGCAGGGCAAACGGCACGAGCGCCATCAGCGCCATGAACAGAGCAGAATATCCCGATTTTGGATTTTGGATTTGGAGTTCGAGATTGTCGGTTTCTAGTTTCGGGCTTGCGGGTTCGGGTTTTGGGTGTCCCTTCCAAAATGGGAAATCAAAAATCGAAAATTGGCGATGGCGTCCGGTCATGGCAGCCGGCCACAGCCCAAACAGCGCCAGCGCGCTCAGTGCCAGCATGGCCGGCCCGGCCTCATCGAGCGGCAGCGTGCGCCCGACCACAACCCAGCGCCAGGCGTCCAGCAGGGCCGGCCCCAGGACATAGTCTGGCCGCGCCACCGTCCACGCAGTGAGCTGGTGAATGGCAGTCGGCAGCCAGGGCAGGAACAGCGCAATCGCCGCGAGGTTGCCGCCGGCGAAAGCAGCCAGCGCACCCCAGGCCGGCCCGAGCGGAGCGCGGCGCGCGGCCCAGGCCGCCAACCAGATGAGCACGCCCACACCTTGCGCAATCATGACGAAGGGATAGGCATAGTGCGTATAGAGGCCGGCGGCGGTGGACAAGATAAACAAAACAATTAGCGATTGGCGATTGACAATTGACGATTGGGTGGGCGAATCCAAAATCCCCAATCCAAGCCCCAAAATCCGCAGCAGGGCATAGCTAGAGGCAGCCGCTTCGAGCGCAAGCAGGGCGTACATGCGCGCTTCCTGGCTGTAGTAGATGGCAAAGGGAGACACAGCCACCAGCGCAGCAGCCACCAGGCCGGCGCGCGGGCCAAAAAGCGCGCGGGCAGTCAGGCCGGCAAAAAGCGCCAGGCCCACCCCGCAGGCAACCGACAGGCTGCGCAGGGCTGCCTCGCTCTCACCGAACAGCGCGCGCCAGACATGCAGCGCAAGGTAGTACAGCGGCGGGTGGATGTCGCCGGCCGCGCCCTCGATGATGAGCTGCGCAGAGCGCTCGGCAATCCGCGCGCTGTTGCCTTCGTCGTACCAGAACGACTGTGCGTCGAGCCGGTGCAGGCGCAAGACCAGCGCGGCAGCCAGCACAAGCAGCGCGCCCAGGGTGAACCACGACACGGGCCGGCCCCGGCGCGGCAGAAGATCAGTAACGGTTTTCAAAACGCAAGCCGTGGCCGCGCACTGTGACGATGTACTCGTGGTCGGGGTCGCGCTCGGCGATACGGTCGCGCAGCCGGCGCACCAGCGCGTCGATGGCTTGCTCGCTCACGCCGTAGGCGTTCTCACCCTCCCACACGCGCTCGACGATTTCCTGCCGGCTGACCAGGGCGCCATCGGCGTCGATCAGCAGTTCGAGCAGGCGGTATTGCTGCACAGACAGAGGCGGCTCCAGTTCCTGCTCGGCGATGAACACGCGCCGGCTCTCCTTGTCCAACCGGATGCCGCGCGTGACAGCCCGCATGCCCTGACTGATAGGACGCGCGTTGAGCGGCGCAGTCGCGTCGCTACCCACGAAAGCGATCTTGACACACAACGCGATCTGAATTTCATCGCCGTCCTGTAGCACCTGCGGCTCACGGACTTGCCTGCCATTCAGATAGGTGCCGTTCTTGCTGTCAAGGTCAGTTAGCACGAAACCATTCGGCGTCCGCTCGATCTTGGCATGCTTGCGAGACACCTGCCGCTCTGGCAACCACAGATGAGCCACATCCGCTTCTCGGCCAATGATGACGCAGTCGCTGTCGATCAGCCAGCGCTGACCCGCCATCTGGCCGTTCTCGATAATCAGCATCGGAGAGTCCTGGATCATCGCCGCAATTGTAATGGATTGAGCGATTGACGATTAGCCATCGAGCTGTTCACCAGTAACTGAATGGCCCGATGCCCCAATCGCTCAATGGCCTGATGACTCAATCAGCCAATGACTCAATTACAATGACGACATGTTGGCGCGCGGAACCATATTGCGCAATCGCTACCGAATCGTTCAACCCATCGGCCAGGGTGGCATGGGCGCTGTGTACCTGGCCGAGGATTTGCGCCTGGAGGGGCGCAAGTGTGCCATCAAGGCTGTGCGTATCGACCCCAACGTGGGTGAGGAGATCGTGGGAGAGTTGCAGCACCAGTTCTCCCGCGAGGCAAGCGTGCTGGCCCGGCTGGACCACCCTAATCTGCCCAAGGTGTCGGATTACTTCACCGAGAACGATCTGGATTACCTGGTGATGGATTACGTGTCAGGCAAGAATCTGAAGGAGATTGTGGACGAAGCCCGACGCGCAGGCCGATTCCTGACCGAGGTGGAGGTGCTCACCTGGGCGCGCCAGCTATGCGACGCGCTGGAGTACATGCATACGCAGGAACCGCCGGTGTTACATCGCGACATCAAACCGAGCAACATCAAGCTCGCGCCCAGCGGTCTGATCAAGCTGGTTGACTTCGGCCTGGTGAAGTTGATGGCAAAGGATGACTCGCGCACGGTGACGGTGCTTCAGGGGCGCGGGACGGCGGCCTACACACCGCTGGAACAATATGGCGAGGATGACACCCACACCGATGTGCGTTCGGATATCTACTCGCTGGGCGCGACCCTATACCACCTGTTCACCAATCAACCGCCGGCCGAGGCCAAACAGCGCTTCCTCAAGCCGGAATCACTGGCGCCGGTGCGCGCGCTCAACCCGGCCGTCTCGGAGACCGTCGAGCAGGCCATTATGGCTGCGATCGCCATGCACCCCGATGATCGGCCCTCGAACGTCGCCGAGTTGCGCGAGATGTTCTTCAGCCACAAAGTCGCCGAAGGCGCGCCGGCTCGCATGACGCCTATCATCCGGCAAGAGACAGCCGGCGATGTGATACGCAACAACCTGGTGTGGCTGGCGCTGGCCGTGATCGTGGCTGTTGTGGCCGTCATTGTGACCTTCTTCCGAGGCTAACCCCTTCCATGCGCCATCGACTTGCAGCATCGTTTCTGGCAATGGCCGTCGCGTGGTGCGCGATTGCCCTGCACCCTGCCGGCGCCCGGCTCGATGAACCAGGGCCAGGATCAAGCGCGCGGGCAACGCCGGCATCCCACACGAACGACGGCTTTCAGGCCGATGTGAACATCGCCGGCATGATCTCTCAGGTGCAGGCTGCGCGCCTGTACAGCCTGACTGCCGAACTCACCGGCGAATGGCCGGCCATCATTGGCGGCGAGCCATACACCCTCAGCACGCGCTTCACCAACTCGATCACGCCCATTCAGAAAGCCACTCAATATGCCTACGAGTGGATGGCCGGCGCTGGCCTGGCAGTGGATTACCACCCCTGGAGCGCAGGCAGCTACAGCAATCGCAATGTGGTCGCCGTCATCACCGGCACAGTCAGGCCGGATGAGATCGTCATGGCGGTGGCGCACCTGGACAGCCTATCGCCGGCAGACACGCGCATGACGCTCGCGCCCGGCGCAGACGACAACGCCAGCGGTTCGGCGGCAGTGCTAACGATGGCGCGCATTTTCAGCCAGTATTCATTCAGCCGCACGCTGCGCCTGGCGCTCTTCACCGGCGAAGAACAAGGTCTGCTCGGCAGCAGCGTCTACGCCGCAGAGGCCCGCGCGCGCGGCGACACGATCGTGGCTGTAGTCAACATGGACATGATTGCTTGGAACACGCCCAACTCGCCGCCCACGCTGGATGTCCACATTCGCCTGGCCAGCAGCGCCGGCTACACCGACGATCTGACGCTGGCCGGCGTCTTCACGAATGTTGTCGCGGCCTATGGGCTGTCGGATCAGCTCATCCCCGCGATTCATGCAACGGGCATCTGGGCAAGTGATCACGCCTCGTTCTGGCAGCAGGGATACCCGGCCATGCTGCTCATCGAAGACCACACTCCGCCTGAGGGGGATTTCAACCCGTATTACCACACGGTGTCCGACACGCTTCAGCACATGGACATGGACTACTTCACGGCGTTTTCGAAGGCGGCGCTGGGCACGGTGGCGCATCTGGCGCATCCGATTCTGCCGGTATACGTCGTTTACCTGCCGCTGACCCAACATCCATGAACGCGGGCCGGGTGGATTGGCAGCTTGAAGGCAAGCCTGGCAGCTTGCCCTACTGATGCATCGCGCGCCAGAAAGCAAGCCCGGCAGATTGCACAACGGGCAAGCCCGGCAACTTGAAGGCAAGCCTGGCGGCTTGCCCTACTACAAGGATTGCTACTGCCGGCCTGACCGTTGGATATACTAGCCGGCATGATCCAAACCGAGGAACTCATCCAAACCCTGACGAATGCCGTTGGCCTCAGCGGATACGAATCCTCGATCCATCACCTGGTCAAGTCCAGATTTGAGCCTGTGTCCGATGAAGTGCGTGTCAGCAAAGTGGGCAGCGTCATGGCGTGGAAGCGCGGCGCGCCTGCGGGCGACAATCCGGCCAAACGATTGATGCTGGCCGCACACATGGACGAGATTGGGTTGATTGTGAGCGGCATTGAGAAGGGCTTTCTGCGCATTGCCCGCGTTGGCGGAACAGATGCCCGACACATGCTGGGACAGCGCGTGCTGGTGCATCCACAGGGAGACGGCAGCGGCAAAAGCAAGCCGGCGCCCATCCCCGGCGTGATCGGCTCGCGCCCGCCGCATGTGCTGCCGCCGGCAGAACGCGAGAAAGTGGCCGGCTTCGACAATCTGTTCGTCGATGTCGGGCTGCCGGCGCGGCAGGTCGAGCGCCTGATCCAGGTGGGCGATCTGGTGTCGTTCGACACACAGACCACCAAACTCAAGGGCGACCGGATGACCGGCAAAGCCATGGACAACCGCGTGGCCGTCGCCGCCGAGGTGGTGTGTCTGGACGAGCTGCAACGGCTCAAGCACACCTGGGACGTGGTGGCCGTGGCCACCGTGGGCGAAGAGACATCCTTCCTCGGCGCCAAAACCGCCGCCTACGAACTGCGCCCCGACGCCGCCATTGCGATCGACGTAACCTTTGCCGCGCAACATGATTACACGACGCACATCGAGCTGGGCAAAGGCCCGGTCATCACCGTCGGCCCCAACTACCACCCCAAACTGACACAGCGGCTGATCGACACATGCAAACGACTGGAGATGGACTATCAGATCGAGCCGGATATCGGCGGCGGCACCGACGCCTGGCCGATCCAAGTCAGCCACGACGGCGTGCCGGTGGTATTGATCGGCGTGCCATTGCGCTACATGCACTCGCCGGTGGAAACGGTGAACGTGAAGGACGTGGAGCGCATCGGCCGGCTGATGGCCCATTTCGCCGCCGGCCTGGACGACAAGGTATTCGATTGAGCCATTGGGCGATTGAGCCATTGAGTGATTGAGTCATTGGGTCATTGAGGCATTCAACACTATGATTTTGGAAAAGCTCTCCAACGTGATGGGCGTGTCAGGCAATGAAGACGCCGTGCGCGAGATCATTCTCGAAGCCATCAGGCCGCATGTGGACGATGTGACGGTTGACTCGATGGGCAACGTCATCGCCCACAAGGCGGCGCGCCGCAAGACTGGCCAGGCCGGTCTGCGCGTCATGATTGCGGCGCACATGGACGAAGTGGGGCTGATGGTCACCGGGCACACCGGCGACGGCGGCATCAAGTTTCGTTACGTGGGCGGCATGGACGATCGCGTGATGCCCGGCCTGCGCGTGCAACTGGGCAAAGACCGCGTGCCGGGCGTGATCGGGTTGAAAGCGATTCACCACACCAAAGGCGGCGAGCGCGAGAAAGTGATTGCTGTGGAATCAATGGTGATCGATATCGGCGCAACCAGCAAGAGCGAGGCAGAAGCACTGGCGCCGCTGGGAACCTATGGCACATTCCTGGTCGAGTACCGCCGGCTGGGCAACCTGGTCAGCGGCAAGGCGTTCGACGACCGTGCCGGCTGTTCGGTGTTGGTCGATCTGCTGCAAAAAGACGCCTACCCATTCGATGTGTATGGCGTGTTCACTGTGCAGGAGGAAGTCGGCCTGCGCGGCGCCGGCATTGCCGCCTACCGTGTAAACCCCACGCACGCCTTCGTGCTGGAGGGCACCATTGCCGACGACCTGCCCAAGAAAAAGGACCAAAGCCCAACCACACAGTTGGGCAAAGGGCCGGCGCTCAGCGTGCTGGATCGCAGCGTGATTGCCGACCGGCAACTGGTTGACCATCTGGTGACCACAGCCGAGACGCATGGCATCCCCTATCAGTTCAAGCAACCCGGCATTGGCGGGACAGACGCAGGCGCCGCGCATCTGGCGCGCGAGGGGGTGCCCAGCGCGCCGGTGTCGGTGCCGTGCCGCTACATTCACTCGCCCGTGGCAGCGCTGGACCTGCGCGACTATCGCAACA
This sequence comes from Thermoflexales bacterium, assembly GCA_034431495.1. Lineage (GTDB taxonomy): Bacteria > Chloroflexota > Anaerolineae > J036 > Brachytrichaceae > Roseilinea. Next base: position 16,111 of record DAOUDB010000059.1, on the reverse strand, counting down.
CCGTGAAGCTGATGGAACTGGCGCTGCGCGAGTTACGCGCCTGAACTGGAGCGCATAACTGGACAGTCCGCATACCTGAGATCAGGTATACCTAAATACCTGTTGCCAGTGATGACAGGTTTGGCGGCAACGTGTATCGTTGTGAGCGTGGTCAGGCAGTCTGAGGCAGGGCGCAGAACCCGTTCCCAACCACCTCCTCCCCAGCCACGCTCTGCCCGATGTCGCGTAAGGCTGCCCGAACCACAATTCTGACGGTCGGTTTTCCGAATCCGACCTGTGAGCCATGCCGGAGTGAGGATGCTCCCCCTCCTCCTCCTCCTCCTCCTCACTCCGGCAACCTCCTCTCCTCATCGACGCAGAAGTATGGGAAACTATTGGAGTCCGCTGCCAGCCGGATGGCGGAACAATCACGGGATAGGAAGGTAAACCAAACCTTGACGCGCCACACCGAAGCCGCGCAACGCTTCACTGCGCAGGGACGTGTCGAAACCGTGCAGGAATACGGCACGGGCAATGTGAACGACACCTACCTGGTCACGGTCAGCGGAAGCGACGAGACCCATTTCATCCTCCAGCGCATCAACCAGCACGTGTTCCGCCGGCCTGAACTCATCATGGTCAATATGCGCGCCTTTACCGAGCACGTACACAAGCGCCTGAGCAACGGCGCGGCAGACCCCAGCCGACGCTGGGACACGCCGCGCGTCCGGCTGACAGCAGACGGCCAGACTCACTGGGTGGATGAGGAGGGCGGTTTTTGGCGCGCCATCAGCTTCGTCAACCACTCCCACGCCTACCCGCGCATCCGCGACAGCGCCCATGCGCGCGAGGCCGGATACGCCCTGGGCCGGTTTCAAAGCCTGATCAGCGACATGGACATCACCACCCTCCACGACACACTGGAGGGCTTTCACATCACGCCACGATATCTCCAGCACTACCACGAAGTGATCGCGCACCCGAAAGCGCCTATTGATTCGCCAGAGGTCCGGTACGGGACGCGCTTTGTGGCCCAGCGAGAAGCATGGGCGTCGGTGCTGGAGCAGGCAAAAGAAGCCGGCCGGTTGCGCGTGCGCCCGATTCACGGTGACCCCAAGGTCGATAACATCATGATCGACGACGACACCGGCCAGGCCGTCAGCATCATCGACCTGGACACGGTCAAGCCGGGACTGGTGCACTACGACATCGGCGATTGCCTGCGCTCGTGCTGCAACCCACTCGGCGAGGAAACAGACAAGATAGAGCACGTGCGATTCGACACCGACTTGTGCCGCGAAATACTGGCCGGCTATCTGCCGGTGGCGCGCAGCTTCTTCACCCCGCCCGACTACGATTACCTGTACGAATGCGCGCGGCTGATCGCATTCGAGCTGGGGCTGCGCTTCTTCACAGATTATCTGGAAGGCAATGTGTACTTCAAAGCCCGCCACAGTCAGCACAATCTGGCGCGGGCGCTGGTGCAGTTCAAAGTGGCCGAAAGTATCGAGGCGCACGAGAGCGAGATCCGAACCATCATCCACGATTTCAGATAGACGCGCCATCTTCCGGCGCGCAAGTGATAATTAGAGCAATGAGAACACGCAAGCTATCCCGTAGCCAGATCATTTTTTACGTGCTGAGCATTTTCATCGTCATCAGTATGGTCATCAGCGCTTTTGCGAGCCTGTTCACCAGCCCAACGCCAAACACGCCACCCACCCCAACACCGCGAGTCATCGCAACGGCCATCCCGTAATGTGGCACGCGACTGGTGTTGCGTATTCCGCGCACACCAGCCTTAATCCAAAATCCGAAATCTGAAATCCACAATCCAGGACACAGAGATGTTAACTGCCATTCACACAGACTCAGCCCCCAAAGCAATCGGACCCTATTCACAGGCAATCGCGATCGAAAACCTGGTGTTCTGCTCCGGACAGATTCCGATCGACCCGGCCACCGGCAACCTGATCGAAGGCGATGTGAGCGCCCAGACGCAGCGCGTCTTGCAAAATTTGAGCGCAGTGCTTCAGGCTGCCGGTAGCGGTCTGCAGCATGTGGTCAAGACCACCGTATTCCTGCAAAGCATGAACGATTTCGCGGCTATGAACGCGGTGTACGCAGGCTGGTTTACCGGCACGCCGCCGGCGCGCTCCACGATCGAAGTGGCAAAGTTGCCCAAGGGCGCGCTGGTCGAGATCGAGGCCATCGCCGTCAAGGCGGCCTAGCGCACGTAGATCGGGTTGCTGAAAATCCAGCCGCGTTTGAGCAGACGGAAGGCGCGATACACCTCGACGCGGTAAACGCCGGGATCGACGGTCAGATGCTCAAGCGTCTGACCATTGTTCTGCGCCACGACGACGCCGTTGCGCAACAAGCGGATGTCGCCGGCGTCTGGACACACCACTTCCAGCTTGGTGGCGCCGCGTCGCGCGATCTCGTCACCCATGATCGCCAGCGCCGCGCCGCTGCGCGCTGTAAAACGAAAGCCGCGCGTCGAGCCGGCGCAGTCATAGCCCACAAAGCAGTGGCCGGCGCGCAGCGCGCTGTATACCAACCCCTGATCCGTTTTCACATCGCGCGTCAGCGGCTTGTCGATCAACAGGTGCGTGTTGACGCAGCGGAACAGGTGGCTGTAGGGAAACAGCACCCGGCGCAATGGCCCCAGCCGATATGTCGCGCCATGCGCGTCGGCGTTGCCGATGGCTACCACGCGCTCGCCGGCAATCAAAAGTTCATCCCACTTGCGCAGGGCGGCCTTGAAAGGCCCGCGAATGACCCACGATGGGAAGAAGGCAGCGAACACCGCCGCCGGCGCACTCCATAGCCGCGCCTTGAACTCGGACATGTAGTTCCACAGTTCGAGACCGGTGAAGTGTTTGACGTGCCAGTCATCCCAGGGGATAGCTTCCAGGTCTGGGTGCAGGGGGCTGCGATATTCCACCGGATGCGCGAGGAAGGTAAGACCGCCGCGCCGCCGGGCCTGATTGATGAGTTCCTGCGGGTTGTCGGCGAAAGGGGACAGTTCTTCTGAAACGTTATAAATCAGCAGGTGGCTGCTCTGGGGGTCGCGCTGGCAATCGTGCGCTTCCTCACCGGTCAGCACCAACACGCCGCCGTGATAGCCCGCCGGCCCACATACCCACACGTTGTGATCGGTGACGATGACGACATCGAGGCCGGCGCTGGATGCCGCGTCGGCAATGTCGCGGTGATACAGTTCGCCGTCCGAGTACGGCGTGTGCATGTGCATATTGGCGACGATCTCGACCATTGGGGCGCAAGTGTAGCAGGGCCGGGCAAGCCGGGTAGCAGCGGAGGGCCGAGGGCAAGCCCGGCAGCTTGCCCTACGGGATCAGCCGGCGGGTTAGAATGAGTGTTGCGTATGGCGCTCACCAATCAGCAACTCGCTGAGATCTTCACCGATATTGCCGGGCGGCTTCAGATTCAGGGCGAGGTCGTGTTCAAGACGCGCGCCTACAGCACAGTCGCTGAGAACATCCTGAATTCCCCGCGCCCGATCGTCGAACTGTGGCAGGAAGGCAAGCTGGATCAGATTGCGGGTGTCGGCAAGGAGATCGCCCGCAAGCTCGACGAGTTGTTGCGCACGGGCCGGCTGGAATTCTACGAGCGGCTGCGCGAGGAAGTGCCGGATGGCGTAGCCGCCATGCTGCAAGTGCCAAACATGGGGCCGCAGCGGGTCCGGGCAGTGTGGCAGCAACTCGACATCACCAGTATAGACACGCTGGAGGCGGCAGCCAAAGCCGGCAAGCTGCGCGACCTGCCGAAGTTCGGCGCAAAGACCGAGGAGAAGATTCTGGCCGGCATCGCATCCCTGCGCCGACGCGCAACCGGGCGTATGCGCATCGGTAACGCATTGCCGGCGGCCCTGGAACTGATTGCGGCGCTGCGCGAGGTGGATGGCGTGCAACAGATCACGTATGCCGGCTCGCTGCGGCGGGGCCGCGAGACGATTGGCGACCTCGACATCCTGGCAGCCACGCTCAAGCCGGCCCCGTTGATGGATGCCCTGCGATCCCTGCCTGTGGTGCAGGAGGTGCTGGGCAGTGGCGACACCAAAACCAGTGTGCGGTTGAACAACGGCCTGCAAGCCGACCTGCGCGCCATCGAGCCGGCGCGCTGGGGCACGGCGCTGCAATACTTCACCGGCAGTCAGGCCCACAACATCCACCTGCGCGAACTGGCCCAGAAAAAGGGACTATCGCTTAATGAGTATGCGCTGCGCCCCCTGTCCACCGAGAGCAAGAAAGGCGGAGCAGGCGAGCTGACTTTCGAGACGGAAGAAGGCGTGTACCACGCGCTCGGTCTGCCTTTCATCCCGCCAGAGCTGCGCGAGGATCGCGGAGAGATCGAAGCGGCGCTGGCCGGCCAACTGCCCGATCTCATCACCCTCGATGACCTGAAGGGCGACCTGCAAATGCACACCACCTGGAGCGACGGCGCGACCGACGTGATGGGATTGGCGCGCGCCGCCATGGCGCGCGGCTATGCTTATATCCTCATCACCGATCACACGCAGAGCCTGGCCGTCGCCAATGGCCTGACCGCCGCGCGCATCGCCCAGCAGCGCCGCGAGATCGAGCGCGTGAACGCCGAACTCAAAGGCAGGTTCCGGGTGTTGCACGGGGTAGAGGTGGAAGTGAAATCAGACGGCACGCTCGACCTGCCGGACGAGGTGCTGGCGCAACTGGACATTGTGCAAGCCTCGGTGCACACATCGTTATCGCAGCCGCGCGAGAAATTGACTGCGCGCGCCATCCGCGCCATCCGCAACCCGCATGTGGACATCCTGGGGCATCCATCCGGCCGGCTGATCAACGAACGCGAAGGCGGCGACTTTGACTGGGAGGCGCTGTTCCGCGAGGCAGCCCAACACCGTGTGGCGTTAGAGATCAACTGCGACCCGGCCCGGCTCGACCTGAATGAAACACACGCGCGACGCGCAGTCGAGTCAGGCTGCCTGTTGAGCATCAGCACCGACGCCCACGCGCCCGAGCAATTCAGCAACATCGTGTATGGCGTTGGCATTGCCCGACGAGCCTGGGTGGAGCCTGCGGTCGTCATCAACACATGGCCGCTGAGCAAACTGCTCGCATGGGCCTCATCGCGGACGCAGGGCGCAGCCAGTTAAAGCCCCAAAAACACATCACACCCGGAGGCGCAAAGCTACCATGCGAATCGAACATATCGCCCTGCAAGTGAACGACCCCGACGCCGTGGCCGAGTGGTATGTCAACCATCTCGGCATGACAGTGGCGCGGCATGTCGGCGGGCCATCGCACACCTGGTTTCTGGGCGACGACAACACGCGCACGCTGATCGAGATTTATCACAACCCGACTGCTCCCTTGCCCGATTACGCCGCCATGGACCCGCTGTTGTTGCACATCGCTTTCAGCGTCGATGACATGGCAGGGACGCGCGCGCGGTTGATCGAAGCCGGCTGCGCCCCCGTAGGTGAGATTGCCACCACTCCGGCCGGCGATCAGTTGTGTATGCTGCGCGATCCCTGGGGCCTGGCTATTCAACTCGCGCGGCGGGCTGTGCCGCTTGTGTAGCGCCGGCGCGTCCGCCCCTGCGGGATCGTCGCGTGGCGCAGGCACAGGGTAAACACACGCCCTCCGTCAAGCCCTGGATCAGGCCGGCGCGTTATACAGTCCAACACACAATCTCAGGCCGGCCTGGTCTGGATTGATTGGGGAACCATGCGCAACACGATACACAGACTACTCGCATCCAGGTGGACTCTCGTCGCCAGGCCGTATGTGCTAATCCTGGCAACACTGATTGTCGCATCGGGCTTGAGCGCTTCAATGTTGGCAGCGCGCTGGCTCTACACCGGATCGTCCAGCTATCGATTCCTGTTGTGGAACCTGTTCCTGGCATGGATTCCGCTGGTCAGCGCGTTTGTCGCCAGCGCCTCCTGCGCCGGCGGGCGGTATCGCGCGATCAACTTGCTCGTATGCGGCAGCGTGTGGCTGTTGTTCTTCCCAAACGCGCCTTACATCCTGACCGACTTGTTCCACTTGCGCGTGCATGACAACAGTCTATTCTGGTACGACCTGATCATGCTGCTTTCGTTCGCCTGGACAGGATGCTTCTTGGGATTTGTCTCTCTGAACGCCATGCAGCGCTTGATCGAGCGCCTGATCCCTGTGCGATTTCTGGGCGCAGCGATGGGTTGGGCACTGGTTATCGTCATGGCCGGGGCGAGCGGCTTCGGCATCTACCTGGGCAGATTCCTGCGCTGGAACAGCTGGGACATGCTGTTGCAGCCGCTGAGCGTTCTGGGCGACATCTGGGATCGCATTGCCGATCCGCTGGCGCACAATCGCACGTTCGCGTTTTCCATCGCCTTCTCAGTGTTCTTTCTGGTGACCTATCTGCTTTTGACCTCTTTCGCTTACTTGCGCCAGGAGCAGCCGGCGCCGGCGTCGCGCTAAGCGGGTGACAAAGCTCACAAAAACTGCGCGTCTGGCGCAGCCGGGTCACATGACATACGACACTGCCCAATGCCGGCGAAAAGTCGTATGCTGTAGTCACGAACGGCTTAACATCGTGTGATTTGGGGTTGGCAGCGCGCCCGTCTGCCGGCCCATCATGCAGGTTCGACACGGGCATCCACGGTCAGCGCGATCCACTCGCAACACGTTGGCCGTGGCCCCCGACCGAACCTCAGGAGCGTGTATATGGCCAAAGGTCATGTCGTCATCGACTCTGAACGCTGCAAAGGCTGCGAACTGTGCGTCAGTGTGTGCCCCAAAGGCGGCATTCGCATGTCCGAGGGGTTCAATGCCAAAGGGTACCGGCCTGCCGTTTGGGTCAACCCGGATGGCGTGTGCACCGGCTGCGCCCTGTGCGCGCTGGTGTGTCCCGACACCGCCATCGCAGTTTATCGCGAAGTGGTGCCGCGCGTGGCGGCTGCCAACGCTGCAAGCAACTGATAGCGAGGTCGTATGGCTAAGCAACTCATGAAAGGGAACGAGGCGATTGCCGAGGCCGCGATTCGCGCCGGCGTTGAAGCCTACTTCGGCTATCCCATCACCCCGCAAACCGAACTGCTGGAATACATGTCGAAGCGCATGCCCGAACTGGGGCGGGTGTTTGTGCAAGCGGAAAGTGAACTGGCGGCCATCAACATGGTGTATGGCGCCGCCTGCGCCGGCCGCCGGGTGATGACTTCATCCTCCAGCCCCGGCATCAGCTTGATGCAGGAAGGCTTGAGCTATATCGCCGCCTCGCATGTGCCGGCGGTGATCGTGGATGTCATGCGCGGCGGGCCGGGCTTGGGCAATATTGCCCCCTCACAGAGCGATTACTTCCAGATGGTGAAGATGGCCGGCCACGGCGACTACAAACCAATTGTGCTGGCGCCGGCCACCGTTCAGGAGGCGGTCGATCTCACGGCGCTGGCCTTTGATCTGGCCGAGCGTTATCGCACGATTGTCACCGTGTTGCTGGATGGCGTGCTGGGGCAGATGATGGAGCCGGTGGAGCTGCCGGCGATGCGCGCGCTGTCCACAACACCACCCGCCTGGGCCATCAGCGGCGCAGCCGGGCGGGCCAAAAACACAGTGGTTCCTTTCCGCATGCAGGCCGATGATCTGGAGGCGCTCAATCTCGACTTGCAGCGCAAGATCGCCGAGATTGCGCGGCGCGAAGTGCGCTTTAAGGAGTATCTGATCGACCCGGCCAGTGGCAGCGCCGAACGGGCCGAGCTGATTGTGGTGGCCTTCGGCACGGCCGGGCGCGTGGCGCTCAGCGCAGTCAAGGCGGCCCGACAAAAGGGCATCCATGTCGGGTTGCATCGGCCCATCACCCTATCGCCATTCCCCGACGAGCGCCTGTCGCAACTGGCCGATGAGGCGCGCGGTTTTCTGGTGGTCGAGATGAATGCCGGCCAGATGCTGCAGGATGTGAAACTGTCGGTCGGGGGGCAGGCGCCGGTGCGGTTCTATGGGCGTATGGGCGGCCAGGTGCCGATGCCCGACGATATTGCGCAGGAAATCGAGAAACTGGATGAGATGACCAGCCACCCGCTCGACCACAAGATCGAAGGGCCGGTAGCGTTGCGGCCGGTGGACAGGCCGGCGCGCCGGCAAGAGACAAGCCGGAATTGACGGCTCAAAGCAAGCCCGATTCCAGGGGAAGTGTGCACTATGATTCCAGTAGAACCCTTCACCGAGCAGGTTGTGTTCCAGCGTCCACGCGCCATGACCGGGACGCCCACCACCTATTGCCCCGGCTGCATGCATGGCGTCGCGCATCGGCTGGTGGCCGAGGCGATCGACGAACTGGGCATCCGTGAGCGCGCCATTCTGGTGGCGCCGGTGGGATGCTCTGTATTTGCCTACAACTACTTCGATGTCGACAGCGTGGTGGCGGCGCATGGGCGAGCGCCGGCCATGGCCACCGGCCTCAAGCGTGTGCAGCCCGACAAGATCGTTTTCACCTATCAGGGCGATGGCGATCTGGCCTCTATCGGCATCGCCGAGATTCTGCACGCAGCCGGGCGGGGCGAAAACCTGACGGTCATCTTTGTGAACAACGCCGTGTACGGCATGACCGGCGGCCAGATGGCGCCAACGACGCTGCCGGGTATGAAAACCACATCATCGCCGCTTGGGCGCGATACCCGCACCATGGGCCATCCGATGAAGATGTGCGAGTTGTTATCACAACTCGATGGCGCCGCCTTTATCGCCCGGCGCAGCCTGCACAGCCCGGCCGAAATTCGTAAGGCAAAAAAGGCCATCGTCGAGGCATTCAAAACTCAGATGGAAGGCCGGGGCTTCTCCATGGTCGAGTTGCTCGCCAGTTGCCCGACCAACTGGGACATGAAGCCCGTGGATGCGCTAAAATGGATCGAGACGCATATGGTCCCGATCTATCCGTTGGGCGACTACAAGACAAGGGTTGAGGGTTGAGGGTTGAGGGTTGAGGGTTGAGGGTTGATCCAGCTTGTCAATCGTCAATTGACAATTACGAATTACGAATTGTCAATCGCCAATCCAAAACCCAAAATCTAAAATCCAAAAATCGGAGGATGTGCCATGACGCACTATGACTTCGTGTTTAGCGGATTCGGGGGGCAGGGCGTGCTGTTCGGGAGCCAGTTGCTGGCGTATGCTGCCATGGAGGCCGGCTTACATGTGACGTGGATTCCCTCCTATGGCCCGGAAATGCGCGGCGGCACCGCCAACTGCACCGTGGTGATCTCCGATGAAGAGATCGGGGCGCCGCTGATGCGCCGCCCTGGCGCTGTGGTGGCGCTGAACTATCCGTCGGTGCAAAAGTATGAACCGCTGATTGCGCCGGGTGGGTTGCTGCTCTACAACGCTTCACTGGCGTTGCGCCAGCCGGAGCGCGCCGATATTCGCTGTGTGCCCATCCCGGCCAGCGACATCGCCGCCGAACTGGGCAACCCGCGGCTGCTCAACATGATAATGCTGGGCGCGTTGCTTCAGATCACCGGCGTGCTGCCGATCAAGACAGTCGAGAAATCACTGGAAGCCCACCTTCCTGCGCGCCGGCGTGACATGCTCGAAGCCAATAAGCTGGCGCTCCGGCGGGGCGCAGAACTGGCACAGTCGTCCCTGGTGATGGCACAGCCGGCATGAACAGGCTGGCGACGAACAGCGCTTCAGCATACAAGCGCAACAGGCCGGGCGCCTACCCCGTGCAACGGGCCGACGCATTGCTCAAGCCTTCTGCAGCTCACGCTCGGCCTCGCGTCGCACCATCGGCTTAAATAGCGGCGCGCCGTCTGCATAGCTGCCTGCCGCGTCGATAAACGCCCTGAACAGGGGGTGGGGCCTGTTGGGACGGCTCTTGAATTCCGGATGGAACTGGCTGCCCAGCATGAACGGATGGTCGCGCAACTCAGCGATCTCGACCAGCCGCCCATCAGGCGACAGGCCGCTGAACACCAGGCCGGCGTTGCCCAGCATCTCGCGGAACTCGTTGTTGAACTCGAAGCGGTGGCGATGACGCTCGTGAACGGTAAACGCGCCCTGCACGCCGCCGGCAACCTGCGCCGCATAGGCAGCATGCGCGCGCGTCCCCGGCACCAGCTGGCATGGATAGACGCCCAATCGCATTGTGCCGCCCATATCCTGGATATCGCGCTGGTCGGGCATCAGGTCAATCACGGGATATGGCGTAGTATGGTCGAACTCGGTGCTGTTCGGCTCCCGGCTATTCAGCACGCCGCGGGCAAACTCGATGCACATGACCTGCATGCCCAGACACAGGCCCAAATACGGCACATTGTTTTCGCGCGCATACTGCGCCGCGCGGATCTTGCCCTCGATGCCGCGATAACCGAATCCGCCCGGCACGACAATACCGGCGACGTGATCCAGCATGGATAGATCGTCCGAGTGCTCGACCTCCTCGCTGTTCACCCACGACACCTTCACATCGCGGCCGCCGGCCACGCCGGCGTGATAGAGCGACTCACGCACGCTGATATAAGCGTCGTGCAGTTCGACATACTTGCCGACAATGGCAACGTGCAGCGGCGGACGCGGTTTGCGAATCTCGGCACACAGACTGCGCCAGTTTGCCAGGTCAGCCTGCCCACAGTTCAGTTGCAGACGCTCGCACAGATAGTTACCAAAAGACGCATCCTCGAGCAGGAGCGGCACTTCGTACAGGTAGTTGGTGGTAATCATCGGCAACACGGCGCGCGGGTCAACGTCGCAGAACAGGGCGATCTTGTCGCGCGTGTCGTCATCGACCGGATAGTCGCTGCGGGCGATGATGGCGTCGGGCTGGATGCCGGCGCCGCGCAGGTCGCGGACGCTGTGCTGGGTGGGCTTGGTCTTGATCTCGTCGGTCGCGCCGACTTTGGGCAAAAAGGTGACGTGAACGTAGAAAGTACTGTCGCGCCCAACATCGCGGCGCATCTGGCGAATCGCTTCCAGGAAGGGCATGGCTTCGATATCGCCCACTGTGCCGCCCACCTCGACGATAACAACATCGGCTGTGCTGCTTTTAGCCACCAGACTGATGCGGCGCTTGATCTCGTTCGTGACATGCGGCACCACCTGAATCGTCTTGCCCAGGAAATCGCCGCGCCGCTCGCGAGTGATGACCTCGTTGTACACCTGCCCGGTCGTCACGTTGCAGGCGCGGGTCAGGTTTTCGTCGATGAACCGCTCGTAGTGGCCGAGATCAAGATCGGTTTCGGCGCCGTCTTCGGTCACGAACACTTCGCCGTGCTGATAGGGCGACATCGTGCCGGGGTCGACGTTCAGATAGGGGTCCAGCTTCTGGATGGACACGCGCAGACCGCGAGATTTGAGCACACGGCCAATGGCAGCCGCAGTGACACCCTTTCCAACCGAGCTCACCACGCCGCCGGTGCAGAAAATATACTTTGGCATGCAGCACTCCTTCTCGATCCTCAATGATCCTCACCCGGCGTATCACCGCCGGCAATGAACGGGGCATCAACCCCATACAGGCACAAAAAATTAGGGAGCATTTTCGAAGCTCCCTACTTCAAGGGGCGGCAAATCAAGGGCCGGTCAAAGCCCGGTATCAGAATAATGAAAACGGCGCGGAGCCGTACCGCCAAACGCGCGTGCACTTGTGAATTATACACATGGGCGTCGGGTGCAGAGACCTTTCAGCGCAACGCCATGTTCAACGGCGCCGGCCCTTCTCATCCGGACTCTGCCGGCCCAAGCCGCTTCGAGCGGGCAAGGCGCAGCGCATAGCGAATTGCGTCGCGCGCCTCCTCGCTGCGCGCAAGCCACGCCAGGCCAAAGTATGCGGCGGCCGACGCCGGCACGGCCAGCAATGTCGCCAGCGGGCCATCGCCAAGCGTGGCCATCCACACCCACAGTCCCAGCCCCATACCCAACGCGGCAAGGGCGCTACGGCCCGCGGCGGCCAGCATGCTGCTCACCGATAGCTCCGGCACGCGCGCAGCCAATAGACCGAGCAGTACGGCTGTCTCGATGGCTGTGGCGATAGTGTTTGCCAGCGCCAGACCTCCGAAGGGAAAGACCCCGGCAGCGCGAAAGACGCCGGTCAGCCAGAGACTGAGGATAATGTTGATCGCCATGCCGGCCACGCCCAGAACGACCGGCCGGGTCGTGTCCTTCAGCGCATAGAAGCCACGCGTCACCACTTCCAGGACCGAATGGCCGGCCAGTCCGGCGCCATACCAGACCAGGGCGAAACTGACCGCCTGGGTGTCGCGCCAGTCAAACGCCCCGCGCTCGAACAGGAGACGAATGAGCGGCTGGCCGAGCAGAATCAACCCAATCGACGCCGGCAGGCTGAGCATGAACACCATGCCAATTGCCCGCGCCACCAGGCGGGCGAATTCGGCGCGCTCGCCTCTGGCCGCGTGCGCGCTGATGGCGGGGAAGAGCACGGTCGCCATGGCCTGTGCGATGGCCACTTGCGGCAACAGCATCACGGCGAAGGCAATCGTCAGGGCGGACACAGCCCCCTCGCCCATGCCCGATGCCAGATTGGTGTTGACGATGAAGTTGATTTGAACAGCGCCCAGACCAACCATGCGCGGCAGCATCAGACGAACAACCTGGCGCACATCGGCGCGCACGTCAGGGGGCGCGGGCTGGAGGGCGGGGGTTGCAGGTTGCGTAGTGCGTAGCGCGTATTGCGTAGTGGGGATGTCCGGCGTGGCTGCGTCGATGACGGCGCGCGACGCAAGCCAGACGCGAGCGAGCGCCGGCAGTTGGATTGTCAGATGCAACAACGCGCCGGCAACCACCCCGGCTGCCAGTCCATAAGCCCCCCACCCGCGCAATGCCAGCGCGCCGAAAATGATGCCGAGGTTGTACAGCCAGGGCGCCAGGGCCGGCGCGATGAACGACCCATTCGACTGCAACACACCCATCAACAGGCCGCTCACGCCAAAGATGACAGTTGCCACAAGCATGATGCGCATGAGCGCGGCGGTCAGCTCGACTTGAGCAGGGCTGAAGCCGGGGGCGATGATCGCGCGGATGAGAAGCGGCGCGAACGCGCCGGCTGCCACCGCAAACACAGACAGGACGACAAATACCAGCACAGCAACGGCGCGAACCAGTCGCCAGGCGGCGCGCTGTCGATCCTGCGCCAGGTGGGTCATGTAGACCGGGATGAATGCCGAAGCCAGAGCGCCGCTTGCAAACAGGCTGTACAGCAGATCCGGGATGCGAAAGGCCGTGTTGAAAGCATCGTATTCGGCGCCGGCCCCGAACTGTGATGTCACCACCACCCGTTGGACAAAGCCGATCAGGCTGCCGACAACATAGATCGCGCCAACACTGAGCGCGGCGCGGGCGAGGGATCGTGGTCGCAAGAAATCACTTCCGTAATTGACAGTGCATTTGCCGCCCACTATAATGCCTCGAAATTTGCCGGCGTCGGCGCGCGCAGTCACCTGAATGCGCACGCCATCGACCATGATGTCGTCCTCTGTGAGCCGGCCTAAAACAGGATGTGTGTCCGTCTAGGCATGAGAACGGTTGCTTCTGCCCCGGCAGGGCAACCGTGTCACCCTTGGACTCTGGACAAGGAGGTGATTCCTGCCCTACGTTCCGTGTGACTGTATGCCGGCATGCCAACGTGATGCCGCGTGGTATCGTCATTGTGGGGAGAGGGCTTTCCATCGATTCGGAGACAGAACCAAACCGCAGACCAACACACTCAGCAACCCGATAGCAATCGCGAGACCGAACAAATCAAACGGAGGAGAAGATGAATAGCCGATCGATCAAAGTGCTCAGTATATTGGGCGCCGCCGCCCTGGCGCTGGCAGCCTGCGCAGCCCCCCGGCCAGCGGCCCAGCCCAGCCAGCCGGCTGAAGCGCCACAAGAGCAGCCTGCTGCGCCGGCCGGCGGAGAGATCAAAGTCGCCATCCTGGCGCCTCTGTCCGGGCCGGTGCCCACCTTCGGCGTGTCCACACGCGACGGCGCGCTGCTCGCCATTGAAGAGTGGAACGCCAAGGGCGGCGTCAACGGCATGAAGATCGTGCCCATCGTCGAAGATAGCCAGTGCACGCCCGACCCGGCCGTGAATGCCGCCAACAAGGTCATCGACCAGGACGGCGTCAAGTTCATCATTGGCGAAGTGTGCTCGAAGGCTTCGATTCCAGTTTCTGAAATCGCCAATAGCAAGAAGGTCATCCAGATCAGCCCGACTTCGACCAATCCGGCAGTGACAGTCGGCAGCGACGGCGCAGTCAAGCCATACATCTTCCGCGCGTGCTTCATCGATCCGTTCCAGGGTCAGGTGGCGGCGAAGTTTGCCCTCGAGACGCTGGGGGCCAAGACAGCATTCATCATGCTGGATCAGGCCAATGACTATGTGCGCGGCCTGGCCGAATTCTTCGAGAAGTCCTTCACTGAAGGTGGTGGGCAGATCGTAGGCAAAGAGACCTACACCGATAAGGACACCGACTTCTCGGCTATTCTGTCAAAGGTGGCGGAAACCAAGCCGGACATGGTCTATCTGCCGGACTACTACAACATCGTTAACCTGGTCACCAAGCAGGCCAAAGAGAAAGGCCTGACCATGCCGTTCATGGGCGGCGACGGATGGGATTCCTCGGACCTGGACAATGCAGCAGCCGAGGGTGGCTACTTCACAAACCACTATTCGTCTGAAGATACGCGCCCGGAAGTGCAGGACTTCATCAAGGCCTATGGCGCGAAGTACAAGGGCGCCGTGCCAGATGCGCTGGCCGTGCTGGCTTATGACGCAGCCAACATCTTGCTGGAGAGCATCAAGGCTGCCGGCACTGCCGACGATACCGACAAAGTGCGCGCGGCAATGAGTGGCCTCAACTTCAGCGGCGTGTCGGGCAAAATCACGTTCGACGCGAACAACAACCCCGTCAAGTCGGCTGTGGTGTTGCAGGTGAAGGACGGCAAGGTTAGCTACAACTCGACCGTCAATCCGTAACCTCAGTCCTATGATGTACTGCAAGTGGAGGGAGCAGCGCAGCGAAGCGCCCGGCCCCTCCACTTGCGCTGTCTGACGGAGTGCCCGTTGATGCAACAAGCAAGCGCCGAACGATCGCCAGCCATTCTGTCTCAACGACCGCTGCCGACAGCGCCGCGCAGATCCGGGGCCGGGCTGGCCTGGATCGGTCGCGGTTTTCTGCTCATTCTCGCAGTCATTGTGGTCGTTATTCTGGCGCGCAACCTGTTTGAGAACCCCCGCCTGTTTGCGCAAATCGTGATCAGTGGTTTGCAGCTTGGTTTCGTGTACGCGCTGATCGCACTGGGCTATACCATGGTGTACGGCATCGTCCGCCTGATCAATTTCGCGCACGGCGACGTATTCATGGTTGGCTCATTTGTCAGCTTCTTTGCCGTATCGCGCTTCTCGCTGCATACCTGGCCGACGATCGTGTTTCCGGGCCTATCACCCAACCTGGCCACGCTGATTGGCGCCATCTCGGTCATCCTGCTGTCGATGGTTGTCTGCGCAACCCTGGCCGTGGTAATCGAGCGGGTGGCCTACAGACCCTTGCGCAACGCGCCGCGCATTACCGCGCTGATCACGGCAATCGGCGTGTCTTTCTTTCTGGAGTTCTTCGGGGCGCTGAATTTCGTGTTCTCGCCGCGCTTCATCCCCTATCAGCGGCCCTTCGATGTGTACGCCTATTACATCGGCGGCGGCGGCGTCGGGATGGTGACGCCCAACAACCCGGCGCCACCTGATAGCATCACCTTCTCCAGCATTTTCGTGATCATTGTGATTGCATCGATCCTGATGCAAGTGCTGCTGCAATGGCTGGTGAAACGGACCAAGATGGGCAAAGCCATGCGCGCGTCGGCGGTCGACAAGCCGGCAACCCGTCTGATGGGCGTGAACGTTGACCGCATCATTTCATTCACTTTTGCCGTGGGCGCAGCATTTGCCGGCCTGGCCGGCGTGTTGTTCGCCATCGCCTACCCGTCCATTCACACCCAACTGGGCATTTTGCCCGGCCTGAAGGCATTTGTGGCCGCTGTGCTCGGCGGCATCGGCAGCATTCCCGGCGCGCTGGTCGGCGCGCTGATCATGGGGCAAGCCGAGTCACTGACCGCCGGCTACATCTCCACCCCCATGCGCGACGCCGTCGCCTTCACCA
>DAOUDB010000058.1:0-15551 GCA_034431495.1 Thermoflexales bacterium | reverse complement strand
TTCAGAATGTACTCGCGCATGGCATCCGGCGCCGCGTAGGTCAACGCCAGCGCATCCTGCAACTGGTCGCGGAAACCAAACGCGCCGCTCGACTGATACAGCGCCGTCCGCCCCCACAACCGGCACGCAATCGCCTGATACAGTAACCAGCGATTCAGCATGATGTCCATCGACGGGTCGGGCGTCTTCACGGTCACAGCGCCAAGCAGGTCATCCCACATCTTGCGCGCCGACCGCCAGGCTGCGTCGATATGCGACACATCGCGGTAGCCCTGGGCCAGTTGCAGCGCCTCGTCGCGGTCGCGGCCCTGGCCGGCCAGAAAGTAGATCTCCTGCTCGGCGCCGGCTTCCAGATCCACATGCACCTGGGCTGCGGCACAGGGGTCTGCTCCGGCCTGCACAGCACCGGCCAACCCAATGCGCCGCAATGCTTCCGGCGACTCCAGGTTGCCCATACGGCCCAGAAACTCCTCACGATCCGTGGTCGCCCCGTGCAGCGACACATTGGCTGTCACGAACGCCACACGATCGCCAAACTCGGCACTATGCGCGTTGCGAGCCAGCAGCGTCTGGCTGTCCGAGTCGTACTCGCACACCACGTAGGGACGCGACACATCCGGCTGGACACCCAGCACCCACTCGGCGTAATACGTGACCGTGATGCGCCGGGGTCGCGGCAAGTGATTGCGCAGCCGCAGCCGGATCACTTTCACCGGCGCGTCGGGCACGGCAAACACGCGCAACTCCTGTTGCAACCCGTGGCTGTGATGCGCGTACACGCTGTAGCCGGCGCCATGCCGGATCAGATAGGGCGCCGCCGCGCGCGCCGGCAGCGGCGTCGGCGACCACACCGCCGCCGTCTCCTCATCTCGCAGATAGATGGCCTCCGCCGGCGCGTCGCTCACCGGGTCGTTACGCCACGGGGTCAGCCGATTTTCGCCGCTGTTCACAGCCCAGGTGCATCCCAGGCCGGATTCTGACGCGATGAAGCCAAAGTCGGGGGTGGCGATCACATTGATCCATGGTAACGGGGTGTGATCGCCCGGCCGCAGGTAAATGACATATTCGCGCCCGCACGGAGAGAACCCGCCAAAGCCATTGTCGAACATGAGGTCGGCAGGTCGCTCCATCAGCGCCGCATCCTCCGGCATGTGCTGGGCCGGCGCGTCGGCAAAGTCGGTGAGCAGCGCAAACGACATGTGCGGGTCGTTGTTGCGCAGATAGTGCAGCTCGAGCTGCTGGGTCAGCGATTGAGCATCGCGGGGGCTGGACAAGAGCGCCGGCACCACCAGCATCGTGCGGCACTCGGCCGGCAGTCCCGCCTCGAAATCGAGGCGGGGCAACGCGCGCGGCGGCACGATGCGCGTCACCAGCCACGACACCAATCCCACGGCAATCGTGAGCGCCGGGACGAGCGACAACGCACCCACAAGGACACGCTGGATTGGCGTGGCCCCGGCCACGCCGGCATACGACACCAGCGCCCAGATCACCAGCGCGCTGAGCGCGGCAATGGGAACCAGGAACGAAACCGTCGGGCGGGCGGCGAGCGCGCGCGCCAGCCATTCCCGTGCGCCGGGCCGGTAGCCGATCTCGCGTTCGAGGATGGGCAGGCCGGCATCGATCAGGAAGTAGCCCACGTGCGCCTTGCGGCTGCGCGAGGGGCTTGGCGCGGTAGTTTCGCGCTCGGAGTCCGGCCCGGCCTCCGCCCGCGCAAGGTCGATCGCGCGTTGCGCCACCCGGCGCTCGTCCCAATCGGATGCCGCCGCCAGCTTTTCGACGACGCGGCGGTACCAGTTGCGCGTCTCGAAGTCCATGCCGGCATAGACGCCGGACGGGTCATCGCGCAGCGCCGCCTCGACCAGACTCACGTCCTCGACGAACTGCTCCCAGTCGTGCGTGGCAAGCGTGCGCAGGCTGCGAATGCAGTTGGCAACGATCAGATCGTCGGCCAGCCGGACGGGGGCCGATTCGCGCGTCGAAGCCGGCGCGATTTCCGGCAGGTCGTGGTCGTCGAGGCCGGCCACCCGGATCAGCGCCTGGGCCAGGCACTCCAGGATGGACAGGCGCAGCATGGTCGGCGCGGCCCACAATTCGCCCAGCGTCAACGGGCAGGCTTCCTGATAGGCTGTCAGCGCGTCACGAAATGCCTCGATGTCAGCCTGCCCCTGCGCGCGGGCCACAAACAACCAAGCCAGCGCAAAGATGCGCGGGGTTCCGGACAGATCCCCTTCAGCCAGCGCCGGCAGTTGCCGGTAGTACCCGACCGGCATGTCCTCTCGAATTTGCCGGGCGGCCTGCTCGATCTGGTAATAGTTGTCGAGCACCCATTCGGCCGCGTACGACAGCGCGCTGGCGCCCGAGGGCAACTCCAGGAAACGCTGATAAGCCGCGCGCAGCAACCGACTCTGCCGATCCAATCGATCCAGCAAAGTCGCCGGACCGCGCGGGGCCACGGTCACGACTGTATGGCGCTGCGCCAGGCGACGCACCCACGCGTCGGGCAGCAGCACCGCCAGGTTCTCCGTTTCGCTTTCAGATGGCAGCCCGCTGCGCGGGTCGAGATCAGTCACTGGATGGCGCAGCATGGACGGGGGCCTCGCGCGGCGTATCGGTTGTGGCGTGGGTCGTGACGGCGACTGGCTTGAGTGGCAGATCCTGGACGATCAGGGTCGGTGCCGCACCATAGGTGATGAGATGATTGGCGGTCCCGCCGTAGGGCCAATCCGCGCAGCCGGTGTATCCGTGGGCACTCATCACCACCAGATCGATGGCATCCTGCCGGACGAGGTCGTGCAGCGCGCCGGCGACGCTCGCGGCGGTGAGGATGCGCGGCTGCGCTTCGAACGGCATTCGCACGCAGAGCTGATCGAGGTACGCGACCGCTTCGCGCCGGTTGCTCTCGGTCACTTCCGCGATCAGCCTGGCCTCGTCGCCGGTAACGGGCGTGCGCCGTGCCATCTCCGGCGCGCTGATCACACGCGCCAGAATCAGGCGCGCGCCGTGGTGCTGGCTGAGGATGGTGGCTGCCGGCAACGCGGACTCTGCACGCCATGACCCGTCCAGCGGCACCATCAGGCGCGCGTAGCGGACGCCCGACGACACATCATGGACCACCGGGCGATTGGCGCGCACGATCATGCCAGAACAACCGCAGCGCGACACTACTTTCTGCGTAGTGCTGCTCACGGCCCAGTCGGTCAGGCCGCCACTACCGTGGCTACTGAGCACCACCAGTTCGACCTGGTTCGATTGCGCGAACTCGATGATGCGGTCGGCCGGCCGGCCCTCCAGCACTTCGGCGCTAACAGACAGACCAGCATCGTTGAGCCGCGTCGCGATGGCGTTCAGATAGGCGCCCAGTTCGGCGCGCTCGAGATGCCACCGCACCGGGTCGACCGACAGATCAGGCCGGCCCGATGCAGGCTGATCGAGCACACGGACCAGAATCACTTCTGATCCGAAGGCCCTGGACATGGCAACGACATGAGGCAGGACGCACTCGGCCAGCGCCGATCCGTCCAACGGCACCAGGATTCGTTCGAACATGTTCACCACCTGGCAGATGTGCTCAGCCGCGCGGTCCTACTCCGCTCGCGCCACG
Organism: Thermoflexales bacterium; assembly: GCA_034431495.1. Lineage (GTDB taxonomy): Bacteria > Chloroflexota > Anaerolineae > J036 > Brachytrichaceae > Roseilinea. The sequence continues at coordinate 11,947 of DAOUDB010000058.1, read as the reverse complement.
GCAAGCCAGCGGCCAAACGCTGCGGTGTTGGCCGGGAGTGCGTGACGCGCACGGCGATGAGCAACTGCCGCCTGGCAAGCATCGAGCCGCATGAAGCGGGCTTGCGGTGCGGGTTCGTCGATCGCGGCGCACTGCTGCGGCAGCGCGCCGGAACTGGCGGCCATCAACAGAGTCGCTGCAAGGATTTTCAGGAAAGCAGCGCCGGGTGTTGAAGCGAAGATGATTCGATATCGTTACACGCCAGTAATAGCAATGATAGCACATGCAGGCCGGCAGCCGGCAGCGAGCGCATGGGCGCATTTCTTAGCCGGGGCATGTTGCCCGGCGACTGAAGACTTCGGCGAGCTTAGTCGAGCCGTCGAGCTGTGGCGGGCAACAAACGGCAAAGCCGGCACAAGGCCGGCTTCGCCATGCGTTGCGCGCGGATTCATCCGCCGCGACGCCGATGGCAACCTGGTGAAGCACAGTCAGTCGTCAGTAGCCAGTGGTCAGACGATTTAGCTGCACGGCGACCACCCCTCGACAAGCTCGGCGACACAAAGCGCACAGAAAGCCTTTGCGCACTTCATGTCTTTGTGGTTCGTTCACCTCACGCCTGGTCAGACGCCAGCATTGCGGCCAGCGCCGCCATGGCCTGCCCCGGCGAGGTGAAATGCAGCGCGCGCATGCCCACCGCCTGCGCGCCGGCGATGTTCTCGATGGCATCATCGACAAACACCACAGACGCCGCCGGCACACCCAGCCGGTCGAGCGCCAGTTGGTAGATGCGCGCATCTGGCTTCATCACCCCCACCTCGCCGGAATAGATCATCACATCGACGAGATCATCGGTCAGACCGAACCACTGCGCGTACAGCGCGCGGATGCCCGGCCAGGCGTTGCTGAGGATGCCGGTCTTATAGCGCGGGCGCAGATCGACCAGGTAGCGCAGGAGCTGATCGTCCAGCCGGTCGCCGGCCCAAAAGTCACGCTGCAAGTCGCGCAGCTTTGCATCATCCAGCCGGAAGCGTTCGGCCACCGCGCGCCACACGTCCTGTTGCGTGGCCTTGCCGGCTGTGGCTAATCGGGCCGTCTCGCAGTTGAACACCGCCTCGGCCAGCCCACGCGCCGGCAGGCCAAGTTTGCGTTCCCATTTACGACGCGGTTCTTGATCCTCGGTGCGCAACAGCACACCGCCAATGTCGAAAAGTACGGCCTGGATAGTCATGGCGCAAGCTCGATTACAGAGCACAGATTGCAGAGACGGCGTAGTCTGTCGTCTGTCATCTATTTTGACACAACTGGCGCGCGCGCCTACACTGCCCGGCAGGACACCATGACCAAGCACCCCACTTCCCGGCCCAACATCGTGTTCATTCTGGCCGACGATCTGGGCTATGGCGATTTCAGCGCGTTCAACGGCGGCCTCTCGCGCACGCCCACGCTCGACGCGCTGATGCGCGAGAGCGTCTGCCTGACCCAGCAATACACGGCGTCGCCGGTGTGCAACCCTTCGCGCGCAGCGTTGCTCACCGGCCGCTACCCGCACCGCACCGGCTCCATCGACACCCTGGAATGGCGCGGCCTGGAACGCCTGGCGCTGCGCGAAACCACGCTGGCCGATGTGCTGCAAAGGGCCGGCTACACCACCGGACTGGTCGGCAAATGGCACCTCGGCGCGTTCGACCCGCGCTACGCACCATGGCAGCGCGGCTTCGACGAGGCCGTGTGCTTTCGCGGCGGCATGCACGACTATTACCGCTGGCGCATCGAGCATAGCAACGGGACCATCCAGCGCGCCGACGGGCGTTATCTGACCGACGTATGGGTCGATGAGGCCGCCGGCTTCATCGCGCGCCACAAACACGACACGCCATTCTTCCTGCACGTCACCTTCAACGCGCCCCACACTCCCCTGCAAGTCCCGGAGGAAGAATACCGGCCCTTCGCCGACACCGGCCAGTTCAACTTCGGCGTCAGCACGGTGTACGGCATGATCCATCGCATGGACAGCGGCGTGGCGCGCCTGCTCCAAACCTTAAAAGAGTGCGGTCTGGAGGAAAACACGATCGTCCTATTCACCAGCGACAACGGTCCGCAGTTCGGGGGCGAGGGCGATCACTGCACGACGCGCTTCAACTGCCAGTTCAACGGGGCCAAAGGCTCGGTGTATGAGGGCGGCATTCGCGTGCCGATGTTGCTGCGCTGGCCGGCCGGCCTGACCGGCAACCGGCAGGTGAGCGATATGGTTCACTTCTGCGACTGGTTCCCCACCTTGCTGGCTATGGCCGGCATCGAACCGCCGCGCGAAGTAAAGTTGGACGGCGTGAACGTGCTGCCGGTGTTGCGCGGCGAGCCGGGGCGGGTCGAAACGCGCCGCTTCTGGCAGTGGAATCGCTACACCCCGCTCGTCACCTGCAATGCCGCCATGCGCGACGGCGACTGGAAGCTGGTGCGCCCGGCCATCCGCGAAGCCATGCAGGTGCCCGACATCCACTGGCTCGACGTGTCCATGTACCAGCCAGAGCACTTCATCGAGCGCGGCATTCTGCGCGAGCCGGACCCGCCGCGCGATGTGCCGCCACCGCCGCCAGCGGAGTTGTACAACATCGCCTCGGACCCGCTCGAACAACACAACCTGGCTACGCAGCACCCCGATCGGGTCCATCGGATGCTGCGCGACCTGGAGCACTGGTTCGAGGAAGTGGAAGCCGAGCGCCGAACCATCTCCGACGCGTGACGCCGCCGGCTATGGCCGGGGCGGGTTGTACTGGTCGCAGGACTCCCCCTGCGCCGATGCATCTTTGACGAATCCAATATCGTTGCCCAACAGCACGTCGCCATAGGCGCGCATGAGCGCCTTGATGCGCGGCGTCGTCGTGCGATAGCCGGCCGGCGCCACCGGCAACAGGTAGTACACACCCGGCAACACCGTGATGCCAAACGTGCTATCGCCGCCTACCCAGCCGCACACGAACCACGATCCGCCATCGGTCAGTTTGAGCCATGCCGATGGAAAACCCGGCTCACCGCGATCGCGCCGGCCATTGGCATTCGTGTCGAGGTACGCCGAGCCGGCGATCCGCCCGAGCACCGGGCACTCCCGGCTCACTTCAAACTCGGCGGCCTTGCCGCCATTGACGACGATCTGGCCTTTCTCCCCCGCGCGCACCGCATCGTGGCGCGCATACCAGGCCCACCCGCGCATCTTCTTGCCGGCGGCGTCGGTCTGTTCGAAGCTGTCCAGAAAGGTAATATCGTAGCCGGCGCTGCCGATCATGTACGCCACTTGCGGCCGCCGATCTGTCGCATCATCGAAGAAGACGCTCACGCTCAAGTGGCCGGGACAGGCAGTGGCCGTCACCGATTGGATGGCGGCGCGCGCAGGCCGGGCCGCGCCCGGCGTCCACACCGACACGCACACGGCGCACACCAGGCCAAGCAGCCCTATCACACGCATGTCAATTCTCACAGTACACCTCCCTATGCACGATCGAGCGCCAGCTCGACCGTCACGATCTGGCGCGGACGAACAACCACCGATACGCGGCCATCCGTCACGCTCAACGGTGCGATGCGATTTTCGTCCAGATCGAGCAGATGCGCCTCGGACACCGGCCCCGGCAGCCCGATGCGCGCCACGCTCTCCCGGCTGCCCATGTTCACCACGCGCGCCAGTACGCTGTCGCGCGCCTCGCACTTCTTCACCGCTGTCACATCCAGCCCCTCGCCCTCGACCACCAGCCACGGCTGGCCGGAACGCAGCGACCCCGTATGTGCCACATCATCGGTGACGAGCGCCGGCGCTGCAAACTGGCGAGCAGCCTGAACCAGGCCGGCCTGCTCCCAACTGCCGGCGAACGGGCGCAACGCCAGCCGGTAGCGCCGCTCGCCCAACTCCTGGCTGTCGATGTATTCGTGCGGCTCGCCGGGGCCGCGCCCGAACGCGCGCAACAAGGTGATGGCAAGTGTGCGTCTCGTCTCGTCCATGACTTCATACTCCGGCGTGCCGGCCGTCAACACCGCCAATCCGCCGGCCTCATCACCCACACACACAAAGCCGTGATGGGGATATGTGCCCAACTGCGGCTCGCGCCAGTCATGGCTGTCGATCTGCCGGATGGGGCGCTCGACCACCTCAAACGTCCCATCGGCGTGGCACGCCTCTGCCGCGATGTCGGTGGGGAACAACACACGCAGCCGATGGTTGCGCGCGACATTGTGAACCCTCAGCTCGATGTCGAGTTGTGCCGAGCGCCGGCCCAACGACACAGTCGCTTCGACCGGCAACTCGACACGCTGCGCCGAGCGCCGCATACGGGCCGGGTCGTGTTCATGCGCCGCGCCCTCGAAGCCGGCCGGCACGCTGAAACGCAACACCACGCGCATCGACGCGAACAGATCGCCATCGGCCACGCGCGCAATCTCGACCGGCGACCCCGGCGACAGAAAGACTTGATCGGCCAGCGGCGGAATCCAGTTCCAGCCTTCGCCGCCATCGCCGCGATCTTCAAAAGTCATCAAGCCGGTGAAGAGGCGGCCGGTGGATTTGTGCAACAACGTCAGCGTCCCATCCGGCTGCGCCGTCACGCGCAGGTGATCGTTCTCCATTGTGGCTGGGCCGGTGAACAACGAGGCGGTGGGGCGATTGGGTTTGTCTGCCGGCATGACGCGCAGGGCCGTCAGGCTGTAAGGAGCAAGATCGACATCTAGCGCCAGGGTGAACATGCGCCGACGATGCATGCGCGGGATGTCGTAACGCGGCTGGCGCAGGCGCGCCATGTCGCGCACGCTCAACGTTTGGTGCGGGATGCGCATGCCGGCAGCATCGCGCAATTCGATCTCGTGCGGGAATGCGCCATCGGACTGAGGAGGAACCGGCACTTCGAGCAGCAGCGTCTCGTCGCGCGCCCAGGGCAGCGTGTTGCACACCAGGGCGACAGGATGATGGCCGGCGAATGACGTGTCAACACGCTCACTCAATTGCGCCAGCGCGCGCTCGCGCAGCACGCCGGCGATCTGCTCGATCTGATCGAAGCGGCCATGCATGTCGCGGTGCACCTGATCGACCGAGCACCCGCAAATGCTGTCGTGGGCGTGATTCTGCAAGAGGTATTTCCACGCCAGCGCCAGATAAGTCGATGGGTACGTCTCGCCCAGCAGCCATGCCGCCGCGCACAGCGGCTCGATCACGCGCTCCAGAGTCGTCTGCGCCCTGAAGTTGGCCTGCTTGATCCGGATGTGGGACGAAGCCACATTCGCCAGCAAGGCCTGCAAACGCCAGGCGCGATTGGCCCGGCGCAACTCGCCGGCCACTTCATCCAGCGCCGGCTGCGCTGCGCCAAGCGCCTCGATGTAAGCCGGCAGCGTGGTGTGCAGGATGGTCGCATCCGGCATCATGCGCCGGGCGCGGCGCAGAATGTCCGGCGTCTTTGGATTTGCGTAAATGTGATCGACGCCATCCATCCACAGATGCTGATCGCACACCGCCTGCGCCTCGCACTCGGCGCGCAGATGGGCGAGTTCCTTTTCCAGCCGGGCGTCGTCGATCGGCTTGCCCTCGTCGGACAACGTGTCCAGCAAGCAGTACAGGTAGTTGCTGTAGGCGATATCATCGGGCAGCTTCACCGTGAGCAGTGGCGTGCCATCCGCGCCGCGCCAGATGAAAGCCGACCTGACCTGATCGGACGTGATGCCGCGAAAGAGGATGACGGCCGGAAAGCCAAAGCCGGCGAAGATCTGCGGCATCTGGCCGGCGTGGCCGAACGCATCCGGCAGATAGCCCAAATCCATGCAAGCGCCGAACGCCTGCGCCTGGCGCCGGCCCAGCATCAGGTTGCGCACGATCGCTTCACCGCTGACCAGAAACTCGTCGGGCTGGGTGTACCACGGGCCGACCAGCACGCGCCCCTCGCGGATCAGCCGGCGCAATTCCGGCTCACGCTCGGGGCGAATCTCCAGGTAGTCCTCCAACACGATGGTTTGCCCATCGAGATGGAAGTAGCGATAGTCAGGGTCAGACTGCAAAAGGTCGAGCATGGCATCGACCACATCGACCAACCGCGCCCGGAACACTTGAAACGGGCGGTACCACTCGCGGTCCCAGTGTGTGTGCGACACAACGTGCATCGTCGGCGACATGATTTTCTCCTTCGGCGGTCGGTGAGCTTGTCGAACCGCGCATCCTCCTCCCGCCGGTTTAGAACTTGCGGGAGGATTGCTGAGTATGCCGCAGGTTGCGCATTTCAACAGGATGGACTATAGAACACGTCTGGTGAACCCGCAGAACGAACCACACACTGCCACGATCGAGACGCGCGGATTGACGCGCGTCTTTGGGGCTGCGCGTGCCGTCGATGGGCTGGACCTGCGCATCGAGCGCGGCGAGCTTTTCGGCCTGGTCGGGCCGGATGGCGCCGGCAAGACCACCACCCTGCGCCTGCTGGCCGCGATCATGGACCCGACCGCCGGCTGGGCGCGCGTGGCCGGCTTCGACACGCGCCGACAGACCGAGGCAATCAAACGCCACATCGGCTACATGTCCCAGCAATTCAGCCTGTACGGTGACCTGTCGGTATGGGAAAACTTGAACTTCTTCGCCGACGTGTTTGGCGTGCGGGGACACGTGCGCGCCGAGCGCATAGACCGGCTGCTCGACTTCGCCAACCTGAAGCCATTTCGCGATCGGCGCGCCATGCATCTGTCGGGTGGCATGCAGAAGAAGCTGGCTCTGGCCTGCACGCTGGTGCATCAACCCCACATCGTGTTGCTCGATGAACCAACCACCGGCGTCGATCCGGTGTCGCGGCGCGAGTTCTGGGACATTCTGACCGAACTGCACATCGCCGGCGCAACGATTGTGGTCAGCACCCCCTACATGGACGAGGCCGAACGCTGCACGCGCGTGGGGTTGCTGCACCAGGGCCGGCTGATCGTATGCGACACGCCAGAGCGCATCCAGGCAATGGTCGAAGGCGAACTGATCGCGTTGCGACCGGCCAACGTGCTGCGCGCCGCCGCCGAGCTGGCCGCCGTGCCGGGCGTGCGCGAAACACAGGTATATGGCGACCGGGTGCACGTGTTTGTGGATGACGCCGGCGCGCGCATGGGAGAGATCGCGCGCCATCTGGAAATGGCCGGCATCGCTTTCACCGACCTGCAACGCGAGCAACCACGCATGGAGCAGGCCTTCATCTCGCTCATTGCCCGGCAGACCATCGCACAGCCGGCGCCACCCCGGTCTCTGAAGGCGCAGCCATGAGCGAAATCGTTCTGAACGTCAACGGGCTGACTAAAACGTTCGGCGGCTTTGTCGCTGTGAACGAGGTGACCTTCACCGTCGCGCGCGGAGCGATCTTTGGTTTCCTCGGCCCGAACGGTTCCGGCAAGACCACCACGATTCGCATGTTGCTGGGGCTGATGCGCCCCACGCGCGGCAGCGCCGAGGTGCTGGGTGTGGACATTGCCCGTCACCCCGAACGCGCCCGCCCCCATCTGGGGTACATGTCTCAACGCTTCACGCTGTACAACGATTTGACCGTGATCGAGAATCTGCGTTTCTTTGGCCGGGCGTATGGATTGCGCGGCGCACGCCTGGCTGAACGGATCGACTTCGCCCTGCGCATGGCTGATCTGGCCGGCCGCGAAAGTCAGCGCGCCCGGTCGCTGGCCGGCGGCTGGCGGCAACGTCTGGCGCTGGGCGCGGCCATTCTGCACGAGCCGGCGCTGGTGTTTCTGGACGAGCCAACCGCCGGCGTCGATCCGGTATCGCGCCGCGCCTTCTGGGAATTGTTGTATGGGCTGGCCGAGTCGGGCATGACCGTGTTCGTGACCACACATTACATGGACGAAGCCGAGCACTGCCACCGGCTGGCGTTCATTCACAATGGCCGGCTGATCGCGCAGGGCGCGCCCGGCGAGATCAAACAACGCATGATGCGCGGAGAGGTGCTGGAGATTGCGCCACGCGACGCCGGCCGGGCTGTGGCTGTGTTGCGCGCGGCGCGCGAAGCGGGACAATTGCCGGTCGAGGAGGTGGCGCTATACGGCGCGGTCATCCACGTGGTGGCCGAAGGCGCCGCCGGCCTGCAACACACGATTGCCGCCGCGCTGCGCGAGGCCGGCCTCGATCCGGGGCCGATGCGCCTCATCCCGCCTTCGCTCGAAGATGTGTTCATTGCCAACGTCCGATGAGAGTTACCATGTCGATCGCGCTTCACACACACTCACGCGCGCGCCGCGCTGCCCTCTCTTTCTTTGTCGCAGCGATGATGGTTGCGCAGGCGCCTCTGCCGCTGGCTTCGCAACAGAACACGTTGACGGTGTCAGGGTTTATCGAAACAGATCAGATTCGCATCAGCTCTGAGCTGGGCGGGCGCATCGTCGCACTGCCGCGCGCCGAGGGCAGCCGCGTCGCAGCCGGCGATGTGCTGGTTCAACTGGATGACCGTGTCGCGCAAGCCGAACTGAATGTGGCCCAGGCGCGCGTGGCGGCCAGCCGGGCGGCGTTGCGCAAAGCGCAGGCCGGCCCGCGCCGCGAGGCCGTGCAACAAGCCGAAGCAGCCTTGCGGGTGGCAGAGGCCACGCGCGATGCAGCGCGCCAGAACTGGATCGACGCGCAATCCCTCATCACTCAACAGCAAACACTCGACCTGCAGATCACCCAGGCGCACTGGCGCGTCGAAACTACGCGCCACCAGCTCGACGCGGCTGTGGCTGCGCTGGAAGCGGTGAAGATCGCCACCGATCGTTTCAACCTGCCGTTCGAGGATTACCGTTACTGGCAGGCGTGGATCAACGTCAACACAGCCGGCGCGGCATACGATGGCGCAGTCGCCACACTGACCCGGCTGCAAGCCGAACGCGCCGCACCGCTGGCCCAACGCGCGCGCGCCAATGCCGCGCAGGCTGCCTATCACGCCGCCGAAGAAGCTGTGGCGCAGGCGCGCGCCCGGCTCGATGATCTGCGCGCCGGCTCCAGCCCCGAACAGATCGCGGTGGCGCAGGCGCAGGTTGCCGCCGCCGAAGCAGCCGCGCGGGCCGTTCAAGCCCGCATCGACAAACTGACCGTGCGCGCGCCGACAGACAGCGTTGTGCTGGAGCATCACCTGCATGTGGGCGAGATTGCGCCCCCCACGGCTGCCATCCTGACTCTGGGCGCGCTCGATGAGGCGCGGCTGGTGGTCTATGTGCCGGCCAATCGACTGGGATGGGTTGCGCCGGGCCAGGCGGTGCGCGTGCGCGTCGAGGGATACGCCGGGCGCATGTTCCAGGGCGTCATCACACGCATCGCAGATAGAGCCGAGTTCGTCCCCAATACCGTGCAATCGCCGGAGGATCGCGCCACGCAGGTGTACGCGGTAACCATCCGCCTGGCAAATGGCGATGGCGCGCTGAAGCCGGGCTTGCCGGCTGACGCGCTGCTGGAGGCGCCGGCCCCATGAACGCACTGCGCCGCACCCTGGCAATCCTGCGCAAGGAGATGCGCCACATCACCCGCGACACACGCGTGTTTTTTCTGGTCACACTGGCCCCGGCGCTGCTGCTCCTGTTGCTGTCCTATGTGTTCTCGTTTGATGTGGATCATTTCACGCTGGCAGTGCTGGACCTCGATCACAGCGCCATCTCGCGCGATTACCTGAGCGCCATCACCTCTGATGGTGAGTTCGAGATCACCCACTTTGTCAGCGGCCACGCAGAGATCGATGCGCTACTGGCGCGCGGCGCAGTGGACATGGCGCTGGTCCTCCCGCGTGGATTCGGCAGCGCCGCGCTGGGCGGGCGTGGAGCAACCGCGCAGGCGGTGGTGGACGGCATGAATGCCATCTCTGCCGGCCAGGGCATCGCGCAACTGAGCGCCCGCACGACTGCCTTTGGGGCCAATCTGTCAGCCGTCTCGCGCGCAAGCGACGCACAGCCGGCCGACATCACGCGACGGGCCTGGTACAACACGGCGCTGAAGTCGCTGCACAGCATGGCCCCCGGCCTGCTGGCGGTGGTGTTGTTCATGCCGGCTATGGCCGTCACCCTGGCGTTGGCACGCGAGAAAGAGACAGGCTCGTTCGAAGGACTGATCGCCACACCGGTGCGCGGCATCGAGTATCTGACCGGCAAGCTGCTGGCCTACCTGATCATGGGCCTTGTCGGCGCAGGGGCAGCAGTGCTGGTGGCGGTAGCCTGGTTTGGTGTGCCATTGCGCGGCAGCGCAGTCGTGTTACTGGCGCTCGCCGGGCTGTACTTCCTGGCCACGATGGGCATTGGCCTGCTGGTCGCTCACTTCGTCAGCAGCCAGCAAACTGCCATGACCATCATCCTGCTGGCGTTCTTTGTGCCGAGCTTCTTCATTTCGGGCCTGATTACGCCGATCGACACCACCACGCCGAGTGGGCTGCTGACCGCCTACAGTCTGCCGACCACGCACTTCATCATCATCACGCGCAGCGTCTTTCTCAAAGGCGCCGGCCTGGACAGCCTGTGGCCGCAGGCTGCGCTATTGATCGGCATGGCTGCGCTGATGATCGGGTTAAGCGTGGCGCTGTTCAGGAAGAAACTGCGCTAACTGCACGCGGGTCAGCCATGCTCTATCGACTCGTTAACCTCATCCACAAGGAGATTTTGCAGATCAGCCGCGACTGGCTGCTGATCGGCGTGCTGATCCTGGGGCCGGCGCTGCAACTCTCGTTGCTGGCATGGAACACCGGGCGCGGTATCACCAACCTGCCGTTGCTGGTGGTCGATCAGGATCATAGCGCCGCGAGTCGCAACCTGATTATTGCGCTGGACAACACAAAAGAGCTGTATCTGAGCGGCTATGCGGCGAGTATCGAGGATCTGACGCGGCGGGTGGACGCCAACGAAGCAGAGATCGGCGTCATTATCCCGCCCGGCTTCGCGCGTGAGTTGCCGGCCTATGCGCGCGCGCCGCAGGTGCACATTGTCGCGTCTGGCGGGAACAGCATCGCCGGGCGAGTTGGGCTGGCAACCGCCGAGCGCGCCATTGCCACAGCCATTGCGCAAACCCTGTCGCCGGCAGGAACGGCTGCCCCTGTCATCGATCTGCGCCTGGATGTGCGCTACAACCCGGCGCTGAACTCGCGCCATTACACCATCCCGGCCATGATCGGCCTGATCGTGTTCGAGCTGTCGTTGGTGCTGGCGTCATTGGGCCTGACACGCGAGCGCGAAACCGGCACACTGGAGCAACTGCTCATCATGCCGCTCCAGCGTATAGAGATTGTGATCGGCAAGGCGGTTGCGCCGCTGGTTATCACGCTGGCCGACTTCGCGCTGATGCTGGTCATCGCCATGCAAGTGTTTGGCACGCCGATGCGCGGGTCGTTCGGGTTGCTGTTCGGACTGACGGCGCTGTTCATGCTGGCCGAGATCGGCTGGGGCCTGCTCATCTCGACCGTCGCGCGCACGCAACAGCAGGCCGTGTTGTTCGTGTTTGTGGAGGCCATCTTCGACATGACGTTTTCCGGTTTTCTGGTGCCGGCGGAGAATCTGCCACCGGCGTTGAGCGTCGTGTCCAACTTCATTCCATTGCGTCACTACCTGACGATCATTCGCGGCATCATGTTGAAAGGCGCCACGCTGGAGATGCTGGCGCCGGAAGCACTGGCGCTGGCCGGCCTGACGCTGGTCATCGGCGCCATCGCCATGCTCAACCTGGGCCGCAGAATCGACTGAGTTCACCATGAAGAAAAACGCCCTACGCTGTCTGGTCGCCGCGCTGCTGTTGAGCAGCACCGGCTGCGCGGAGATCGAATCGCTGGTCGCGCCCGCGAACGCGCCCACGCCAGAGGCCGGCCAACACGCATCGCCGGCCAGCGCAAGCGACCTGCGTCTGGCCGGCGCGCTGGAAGCAGACAGTGCGAACGTGGCCGCCGAGATCAACGCGCCGATTGTGGAGATTGCAGTTCAAGAAGGCGAGGCAGTGCGCGCCGGCCAGGTTCTGATCCGGCTGGAT
>DAOUDB010000057.1:0-2257 GCA_034431495.1 Thermoflexales bacterium | reverse complement strand
TTTGAGCGACTCGGCCAGGGCGCGGGCGGTTGCCTGGTTGAACCGGGTTTGCTGTGCGATCAGGACGCGCACCGGCCAGCGCGCGCTGAGGGTGAACAGCGCAGCGCGCGCAGCGGCCACGGCGCGCCCGATCAGCGGCAGAGAAGAGATGAAGCGATGCTCGCGCAGCCGGCCGGCCTGCTGTGCTTCTTCCACCAGCGACTGAAGATTGGAGAGCAGCGCAAGGCGCTCCAATTCTCGTCGGGCAACCGGGTCGCCGGCCAGCAGACGCGCTTGCAGCGCGCGCAGATGGATAGCAGGAGAGGACGGCACATCGCTGGGTGTGGAGGTGGAGACGAGTTCATTCATGGATATGTTTCTCGCATGATAGTCCCTTGCTCAGATAATCTTTGTGCCTGCGCTGCGTGGCACCCGTGACAGTCCGCCGGTGTGCACGACAAATCAGTCCAGGTGCAACAGACGACGCAATGCAGCTTTGTGCCAGTTCTGCAAAGCTTGCCTACGACTTCCCGTCATCAACCGGTCAATTGAGTAAAGCGCCCTCGCAGAGAATGCTCCCGTGCTCCCTGGTCGCTTAGAGCGTCAGGCTATGTTTATATATATAATTGTCGAGTTGTACATATCTTGAACACCACTACATGGAGCAATCTATATTATGCTAACTCCGATTCTGCGCGCCTTGTCCAGGTCAAGGCTGCCGACGAAGACCTCGCAGGAAGCAATTATTTGGGCATATCGTTTGATCCTGGGACGTGAGGCAACGCTGGCTGAAATTGAGGCGCATTCACAGTATACCGATCTTGCGACCCTACGCCGCACGTTCTTCGAAAGCAAGGAATTCCGCTTCCTACAGCGCCATCTGTGCGGCCCCTCGATCAGGGGCATGGAGCCGGCGCTTCAGATCGAGGATAAGGTGGATGACGAGACGCTGCGCGCGCTTTTAGAGGCGGTGCAGATGTGCTGGGAGCAGTTTGGCGAGGAAGAACCGCACTGGTCGGTGCTCACCGCTGAACAGTTCAAGCAGAAGAATCTCAATAATCACAATTTGACTCAGTTCTACCAAAGCGGTCAAGAAAACGCAGAGTTGTTCCTCAACATTGCTCGGCGCAACGGCTATTTAACCAAGAGCCTAGATGAAAAGACCGTGTTGGAATATGGTTGTGGGGTGGGCCGCGTTACCCACGCACTGGCCCAGCGCTTCAAGCAAGTGTACGCCTATGACATCTCTGCGCCGCATTTAGAGTCAGCACGTCAGTTCGTCACTTCGCTAGGGCTGCGCAACACTGAGTTTGTGCAGGTCAAGCATCCGCTCGACTTCATGCACTTCCCCAAAGTGGATGCGCTATACACGCTCATCGTTCTCCAGCACAATCCGCCGCCGATCATTCGGGTGATTCTTAGTGGTCTGCTAGACGCGCTTGTGCCAGGCGGTCTTGCTTATTTCCAGTTGCAAACCTACTCTGAGGGATATTCCTTCATAGCGCGCGACTATTTGCGCAGTGTCCAGAGACGTCGCGAGCCGCAGATCGAGATGCATGTGCTGCCGCAAGCGAGCGTGTTCGAAGTTGTATCCGCTCACAATTGTCAGGTTCTAGAGGTGTTGGATGATCCCTCCACAGGCTACAGAGCTGGAACGTTGTCCAACACCTTCCTAGTGCGGAAGCGCTCGTGATCGGCTGTCCGCTTCAACCTGTGGCAGATCGAATTTGACTATGTGATTGCCCAGGCGAAATGCTCGGCGTGCGGCAGACGCAACATCGTCGTTAAGAACCTATCTCTAAACTGCCGAAGTAAGGCATAATGCGCGGATGGTCCATAACGGTATGACACAGTATGCCGATGTCGAAAGCTGGGAGCTGTCTGATAGTCTGTGGGCCCGGATTGAACCGTTGTTACCCACACCGAAGTCGCGCTATCGCGGGCGGGGGCAGCAGCGCAGACACATCGGGGGGCGGCCCGCGGCGGATCGGCGCAAGACCATGACGGGCATCTTGTACGCGCTGCGAACGGGCTGTCAGTGGAACGCCCTGCCGAAAGTGTATGGCTCGGGCAAGACCGTGCATCGCTACTTCCAGCGTTGGGTGCGCGCGGGCGTATTCAAGCGCATGTGGCAGGCCGGTTTGGCGGAGTACGACGAGGTCAAAAGGATCGCGTGGAAGTGGCAAGCGGCTGACGGCGCGATGACCAAGGCTCCCTTGGGCGGCGAAAAGACGGGCAAAAACCCGACCGATCGGGCCAAAATCGGGGTCAAGCGCAG
>DAOUDB010000056.1:0-8821 GCA_034431495.1 Thermoflexales bacterium | reverse complement strand
ATCAGCACCGGCCAGCGTGAAATAGAACGCGGCGCCTTCGTCGACACGCCCTTCCGCCCAGATGCATCCGCCATGCCGGCTGACAATGCGTTTGCAGATCGCCAGACCGACGCCGGTTCCCTCATACTCCGAAATGGCGTGTAGCCTCTGGAAGACACCAAAGAGCTTGTCTGCATAGCGCATGTCGAAGCCGGCCCCATTGTCTCGAATAAGATAGACCGTCTCGCCCACCCCGTCGGTCTGGCTGCCGATCTCGATTCGGGCGACGGCCCGTTTGCGCGTGAATTTGAGCGCGTTCGAGATCAGATTCATCCACACTTGAAGCAACAGCGTGCGATCTCCCTGGCACTCCGGCAACGCACCGACCGCAACTTCCACCTGGCGGCCGGAACGGTCGGCTTCCAGGTTCGCCAGCGCCTGGCTGACCAGGTTTGCCATGTCAACGCGGTTCTTGTTCAGAGGTTGCCGGCTGAGGCGCGAGAAGGCCAGCAGGTCGTCGATCAGATTTCCCATGCGCGTGGCGCTGGCGCGGATCACCTCAAGATAGTGAGCCGCGGTGGCGTCCAGCCGAGCGCCGTACTCTTCCTGCAAGATGCGCGAGAAACCATCCATCGAGCGCAGTGGGGCGCGCAGGTCGTGAGACACCGAATATGAGAAAGCCTCCAGTTCGCGATTGGCCTCCTCCAGTTGCGCCGTCCGTTCCTGCACGCGCTGTTCCAGCATGGCGTTCAGGCGGCGCACTTCGGCCTCGGCACGTTTGCGTTCAGAGATGTCGCGCAGGATCACCTGGGCAGCCGGCGCGCCTTGATACTCGAACGGCGCAGCGACGGCCTCGACATCGATCACACTGCCATCGAGTTGGAGAAACTGCTCTTCGATCAGGGGGACAGGCGCACGGTCGTCGCGCAGGGTGCGCATTCGCTCGGTCACGATCGGTTGGGAATCGGGATGCACCAGATCGAGCACCGGCCGGCCCAGGATTTGCCGGGGTGAGGTTGCCCCAAACAACCTGAGGCCGGCCGGGTTGATATACACAAATCGGCCTTCCGACTGAATAAACACACAATCGGGCGAATACTCTACGAGACTGCGGTAGCGTGCCTCGCTTTCTTCAAGGGCGCGCCTGGCGCGGACGCGTGCTGTGACGTCTTCAAAGATGGTGGCGAACTGCCCGGCGCCGGGCGAGAAAGCTGTCACTGAAAAATAGCGGTTCAGCGAACGGTTATAGCGCTCGAAGTGGGCCGACCGGCCGGTCAATGCAACGCGGCCGTAAGTCTCGATCCAAACATCTTCGATATCGGGGATCACCTCGCGCGCCGTCTTGCCCAAAACATCCGCCGCCTTCAGGCCGGTTTCGCGCTCGAATGCAGGATTGACTTCCAGGAAGCGGTAATCGACCGGATGGCCGGCCTCATCGAGGATCACTTCGTGCAGGGCAAAGCCATCCAGCATGGCAGTGAACAGCAGGCGGTAACGCGCTTCGCTGTCCCGCAAGGCATCCTCGGCGCGCTTACGCTCTGTAATGTCGCGCGAGGCAACCACAACGCCGGCATACTGCCCCTGCGGGTCATAGACCGAATTGATGGAAGATTCGAGCCAACGTGTTTCGCCGCTGGCGTGGCGATACCGGCACATCACTTGCGACAGCTTGCGTTGGCCGCTGGTCACCGCGTCCATGGCAGCGATCAGATCAGCGCGGTCGGCTGGATCAATCAGCTCAAATCCGCGCCCATCGGCCAGGTCTTGCGCGCTGTAGCCATAGACACGCTGCGCAGATGGGCTGACATAGACCAGCCGGCCAGCGGCGTCCAGATAGGTGATGGTGTCGGTCATGTTGTCTGTCACCATGCGCAAGAGGGCCTCGCTTTGTCGCACAGCAGTTTCGGCAGCCTGGCGTTCGGAAATGTCGCGCAAAATCACCAGGGTGTGTCGCTCTCCCCGCAATTCGTAAACCGAGGCCCTCACTTCGAGATCGAACTCCGCGCCATTCTTGCGCAGGCCGCGCGTGATGTACTCGAACGGGGCGGATTCTCCCTGCGCGCGCCACGCCACATACTGGCCGATCCGGGCGCGCTCAGCCGGCGCAATCAGATTGAGAATCGGGACGTTGACCAATTCCTCTGCGCGTTCATAGCCGAACATGTGCAGATAGGCCGGATTGACCAGCAGATGAAGGCCGGCCCTGGCAACACCAATCGCGTCGCGCGAATTCTCGAAGATCAGACGCAACTGCGTTTCGCTTTGCTGAAGCGTCTCGGCCAGTTGCTGTCGCTCGACCAGCCGCGACCGCGCCAGCGCCAGCGCCGAGGCCAGATCGCGCAGAGCGATATTGACCGGCCCAACCGACATGACCAGGCTGAACGCCAGCACAGCCCAACCGGCTAGCGGCGGCACCTCGAAGAGGCGCGGCAGGCTAACCCCCATGAAAGACTCAGCGCCTGCCAACACAAGACCAGCCAACAGGCTTAACCCGATAGTCACATTTGCCGCGCGCCAACCCAGCAACAGCGCAACGACAACGGTAAGCGCAACATAGAGCGCCGGCCCCGCACCCCTCATGCCGCCAGATACTGCCACGAACACGGCGATGATCAGCCACAGCCCTGCCGCCAGCAGAACACTCGCCAGCCACACACGACCGGATCTTCGCAACAGATAGATGCCCGACAGCAGCAACAGGGCCACTGAAATGAAAGCCACAGTCAGCAGCTTTTCGGACACTACGGCTACAACCACGGCGCCGGACATCAGTATGGTTACGGCAAGGCGCCACAGAATGGCATCCAGCAGCTTCGCGGCCCGATCATGGGCCTCATTGCGAGGCGACAAGGAATCCTGACCAGACGACTCGGTGGCATGAGGTAGGGTGTTCATGGTCTGCGCGCTACAAAGATCAGTTCGCCTGGGTACCGCGAACCGTATGGACTCTCATCGTAGTCGGCGTACAAATGCTCGATTCCGTATCCGCTACGCGCCAGCAGGTGCTCGGCCTCGAACCGGAACAGGTACCGCATCTTTACCACGTGCACAATTCGCTCCTCGCGCCCATCGGGATGCGTCACATAGTGAATCAGCTCGGCGTGAATGACCTGATTGAAATAGTCACGCGCGACGATGCGCTGCCGTCGCGTAACGCGCCGGCCATCTGGCGTGCTGAACTCTGGCTCGTCGCCAAACTCCTGCCCGACGTTGTCTCTGGTGAGCGCCGGCAGCGACGGATTGAACAGATCCAGAATCAGCCGGCCACCGGGGACCAGATGGCGGCGGATACACTCCAGACATGCCATCTGATCCTCAAGGCTCAACAGATGCTGGAAGGGGCGGAAGGGAATCGTCACCAGGTTGTACTGCCGGCCCAGGTCAAAACGTCGCATATCGCCCTGAGTCAAACGCACCCGCGCCTGAACCTCCGGCGCCTCATGACTCAGCCTCTGCCGGCACACCTCCAGCATGGGCGCAGACAGGTCGAGGCCGGTGATGTCGAAGCCGGCCCGCGCCGTGGGGATCAGCACTCGCCCGGTGCCACATCCCACCTCCAGCACCGACCCGCCGTAACGTGACGCCGCCTGCACAAAGAACGGCACATCCTGCCGCGCCCGATACGGCGTCACATAGTCGTACAGATCGGCCACAAACGCATACTCGTCAACGAGTTCTGAGCGACCCATGCCTGGACCTCCTGTCTCCACAAACGCGGGCGCGAAGGCTCGCCCTCATTAAACGTAACTGGGACTATACGCCAGGCGCACTTTTCCCTGCAGGGGCAATCCGCTGGTTTGCTTTGCACCCCTATTTGCCCCCGGCTGAAGTTGATCCAGGCCGGCTCTGGCATTCGCCCCAGCCCCGCAGACAAAGCAATCCGTCATCGTTCCGGCGTGGCTACCACGACGGCCTGGGTTTCTGCAAGCCATCTTTGATCCATAGGAATCGTCCGTTGATGGCATCACTTGCGGGTTCCAGCAGCTCCCGCACAAGTTCGGCGGCCTTCTCCGGCGGGTCGCCGCCTGTCTGATCGACCCAATCCACCCAGCGCATCGCGGCGCGGCCCGGCCCGGCGCGACTGGACGCATCTGCCTTGATCGACGCCCACATCTCAGTTTTGACTTCGCCGGGGTGAATCACATTAGCGGTGACGCCCGTGCCCTCCAGTTCCTTCGCCAGTTGGCGGGTGAAATGGTTTAGCGCAACCTTGCTGAGCTGGTACACTGAGCCGACGTTGCCCGGCTCTGTCAGTGATGAGGCCGATGTGACATTGATGATGCGTCCCCATCCTTGCCGGATCATCTCACCCATGAACGCCCGGCATGTCAGATACGACCCGATCAGGTTGATCTGCATCGTCTCGATCCAGCGGGACGGGGTGGACTCGGCGATTGGAACCATCTCGCAATGCACGCCGGCGCTGTTCACCAGCACATTGGGCGGGCCGAAACGCGCCACAACCAGCCTGGCCAGCTGTTCAACCTGTTCGGGCGCAGCCACATCGCAGGCATAGGCATCGGCGTCGCCGCCTTCATCGCAGATAGACCGCGCCACCGCATCCACCCTGGCTACGCGACGACCAACCAGCGCGACACGCGCGCCCTGGCGGCCCAGTTCACGCGCTACCGCCTCGCCCACACCGCTGCCGGCGCCCGTGACCACTGCAATCACATTGCTGCGCATCACAATGCCTCGATTGCGCAATCAACGACCGCGCGCCGCGTGGACATGATCGGCGAAATAGGGTTGCCACGGGCCGCATCCCCGGATGAAGGGCTGCATCAGCGCGCGCTC
This sequence comes from Thermoflexales bacterium, assembly GCA_034431495.1. Classification (GTDB taxonomy): domain Bacteria; phylum Chloroflexota; class Anaerolineae; order J036; family Brachytrichaceae; genus Roseilinea. Next base: position 4,045 of record DAOUDB010000056.1, on the reverse strand, counting down.
GGCCTGCACGGTGTGCATCAGATCGTGGCCGGCCCACTCGTGCAACAACTCGCTCAGCGTGACGATGCCCAGCTCGCTGTGGCGCGCCGTTTGGGTCAGGTCTGCCAGCGTCACACGATCCAGCTCGAGCAGGCTCTGGTTGCGCAGCCGCGAAAACTCGGCAGCCAGATCGGCCGGCTGTTGTGTGTCATCGGATTTACTGCCCTGGCTGTCGGGGTCAAATGCGGGGAAGTCCTTTCCGGCCAGCAAATAGCCCACCCGCGCCGGAAACACCCAGCGTTCGGTGTCCACCAGATGTTGCAGGCACTCCAGAGCAGACCATTCGCCGGGCGCCGGCTTTTCTGCCAGCAGATCGCCCGGAATGCTGGCTGCAAGATTCAGCCAGCGGGCCGGCGTTGTCATCAGCACTGCGCGCGCGCGAGTCAGAATATCTGTCATGGGTCTTCCTTCAACCTCCATCATTGAGCGAATGCGCCAATCATGCCACCAAAACCGGCCGGCCAGTCGATCACCAGGAATGGGGATCGATGCCACGCTTGGTGCTGTACACTCTCCGGCATGGCAAGCACAATCCACATTCAGCCCGCGCCCGACCTTCAACCTACCCGGCTCGACCTATCGCCCGCTCGCTGGATCTGGTTCCCCTCACAACGCACACTGCCGAACACGTTCATCCTGTTTCGCCGCGAGATTGAGCTGCGCAAGTGGCCGGCGCGTGTCTCCGGCTGGGTGACGGCCGACAGCCGCTATCGCTTCACCGTGAATGGCCGGCGCGCACAATGGGGGCCGGCCCCATCCGACCCGCGCCAGTTAGATGTAGACCCAATCGACCTGACCCCGCATCTCCAGCCGGGGCGCAACGCGCTGGGCGCGGAAGTGCTGCATTACGGCCACGGGGATGGGACATGGCCGGCCGGCAAGCCTGGCTTCATTTGCCGGCTGGACATCGAATATGCCGACGGCCAGCGCGAGCAAATCGTGAGCGATGACACCTGGTTGTGCTGGCTCGACCGCGCCCATCGCCCCGGCCAGCACAAGCGCTGGTACCTGCGGGCGCTGCAAGAGCAGTTCGACGCGCGCCTGCGCCCGCAGGAATGGGACACGATCGCGTTCACGCCAGATGCCGCCTGGCTGCCGGCCATGCTGTTGGATGCGCCGGCCGACAAGCCGGCCACCCGCAGTTCATACGACGACTACGCCAACGAGGACTTCCATCCTTTCCCCGGCTTCGCAGACCGGTTCGCCTTGCGCGCGCGCCAGGTTCCCCTGCTGCGCGAAACGCTGGTTCCTGCGCTGCGCCTCGCCGAAACGGCCCGCCTCGAATGGTTGCGCGACCCCGCAGACTGGTTCGATATGCGCGTGCCCGGCGCCTTCCACATCTCAAGCGAGCCGGTCAGCATCGAGACGCATGGCCAGGCCGGCGAAGTCACGGCATGGACGATTCCCGCCACGCCACACAACGAGAGCATCGCTCTGACCTTCGAGTTTGAAGAGGAAATCGTCGGCTGGCCTTACTTCACCATCGACGCCGCCGAAGGCACAATCGTGGAACTGCTGTGCCAGGAATCGCACGACCCGGCCAACGGCCCGTGGCTCGACACGCACTTCTACGCCTGGTCGCGCTTCATCTGCCGCGAGGGGATCAACACCTTCGAGACCTTTGACTTTGAGTCGCCGCGCTGGGTGCAATTGCACATCCGCAACGCCGCGCGCCCGGCGATGGTGCGCAATGTCGGCATACGCCGGCGCATGTACGACTGGCCCAATCCGGCCTGCATCGCGTGCAGCGAGCCGGCGCTGCAACGCCTGTTCGACGCCACAATCAACACGCTGTACAACTCGGCGCAGGACACCATCGTCGATGGCATGGGCCGTGAACGCCAGCAGTACAGTGGCGACTGTGGTCACCAGTTGCACGTCGTGCGCTACGCATTCGGCGATACCAACCTGGCGCGCCGCTATCTGCGCACATACAGCGAAGGGCTTGCCCTCGATGGGTATTTCATGGATTCATGGCCGGCCTGGGATCGGCTGGCGCGCGTCAGCCAGCGCCAGATCGACGCAACAAACTGGGGGCCGATCCTCGATCACGGCGTCGGGTTTATCTTCGACAACTGGCGCCATTACCTGGAGACAGGTGACCTCGACGCGCTGCGCGAACCCTACCCGCGCCTGCTGCGCTTCGCCGATTATCTCAAGGGCTTGCGCGACGCAAAAGGGCTGTTGCCGGTGGAGCACATCGGCGTGCCGTGCGTCTGGATCGACCACGAGGCATTCCATCAACAACGTCACAAGCAGTGCGCCTTCAACCTGTATGCCGCAGCTATGTATCAACACGCGCTGGCGCCGATCTGCCGGGCTTTCGGCGAGCATGAACGCGCCAAAGCCTTCGCGCAACTGGGGCGAGATATCCAGTCCGCCGCAGTGCGCGCGTTCTGGAGCCGCGAGCACGGCACGTTCGTCAATAACAGGCCGTGGCCGGATGAGGAAGGCGTGGTGCGCATGGACGACCGATCCCTGGCGACGGCGCTGTTGTTCGATCAGTGTCCCAACAGCAACATCGCAGCAGCGCTGCAAACGCTGGCCGACTGCCCGCCAGAAATGGGATTGAGCTACCCGTGCAACGCCGGCTGGCGTCTGTGGGCGCTGGCGCGACATGGCCGGATCGATGTCGTGCTGAACGATCTGCGCCGGCGCTGGGCCACTATGCGCTCGGTGATCGAGAACAACACGTTGCAAGAGTTCTGGCAGGCCCGGCCCGATTCGACCGACGAATGGAGTCATTGCCCGGTCGCGCCGGTGTATGTGCTGTTCATGGATGTGGCCGGCATTCGTCCGCTGTCGCCTGGCTTCGCGCGCGCGCAGATCCGGCCACAGTTGGGCGACCTGGAACGACTCAGCCTGACCGCGCATACCGTGCGCGGGCCAATTGAGTTCGAGTCCGAGATGACAAACGCCCTCCATCGCGGCCACCGCGTGAGCGTCAGCCTGCCCACAGGATGCGAGGGCGAACTGCTATTGCCGAAGGAAGTTCCGGCTGACCTGCCCACCCTCACGCCCGATCATCCCCTCGGCCTGAAACGCTATCGCCTGGCAGCCGGGCAGCGCCATCAGTGGCTCATGTAGACGGGTTCAGTGCGAGTGGCCGGCGTGCAACACCGCGAGCATCAACAGATAGCGCAGATCGACTGCGCGCAAGTCATGCGCGCCGGCATCCCCGCGCGACGCAAGCTCGCGCGTGTGTGATTGCTCGCCGCGCAGCGACCGGTCGAGGAACGCCAGAAACTGGTTCCAGGCTTGCTGCTGCGCACCACCCCGGCGGATCTCTTCCATGCTGGTCACAAAGGCGTGTGGCTGCCCTTCATACACGGTGATCTCGTGGGGCACGCCGGCTTGTTGCAGGCCTGCCTCGAATGCCTGTACCTCAGACAGAGGAATCGACACATCTGCGCCGCCGAAGATGCCCAGCACCGGCCCCGGCAATGCCGCAAGCTGGCCGGCGTCACCGATCACCGATCCATAGAAAATGGCCGTCGCGGCGATCTGGTTATTGGTCAGGCTGTAGCGCAATGACGTGCCGCCGCCGAAGCAGAAGCCCATGATAGCGATGCGGTCCGCGCGCACATCGGGCTGCGACGCCAGCCACGCGAACACCGCATCGAGGTCTGCATTGAGCTGCGCCGGCGGATTGCTCACCACTTGAAAGATTGCGCGCGGAACCAGGCTGGTGGTGCTGCCCCGGAACAGGTCTGGGGCCACCACGATGTAGCCTTCCTCTGCCAGCGCATCGGCCTTGTCCACGATCTCCGGCTTCAAACCCCAGAACTCGTGGATCATGATGACAGCCGGGTGTGGGCCGGGTGTCTGCGGCCTCGCTACGTAAGCGCGCACCTCCGGCCCGCCGGAATTGGAGATGCGGGTATTGGTGAGCGCGTCGAGCCGGCCCTGACCCAACAGCCCGTCGCCGGCGATCAGCACGACCAGCGCGAGGATTACGGCGCCGACAAACGCGCCGACACCAACGAGGATTCGCTTGATCCACTTT
>DAOUDB010000055.1:0-6276 GCA_034431495.1 Thermoflexales bacterium | reverse complement strand
AGGTGATGGCCTGGTACGGCGCGCACGACATCCCGGTGGAATTGAACGAGCCCCATCACTGGGGGATGCGCGACGCGCCCGATGTGGTGTGCGTGGTGTCGGCGTATCTGTCTGCTTACAATGCGCGCGCTTTTGGGGTGCGCGACTATATTGCCCAACTCATGTTCAACAGCCCGGCCGGCCTGAGCGATCAGATGGATCTGGCCAAGATGCTGACCATGCTCGATCTGGTTGCGCCGCTGGCCGGCGACAACTTTCGCATCTGGCGCCAGACGCGCACCGGCCTGCTGAGTTACCCGCTCGATATTGACGCGGCGCGCGCACATCTGGCAGCCAGCGTGTATGTGCAAATGGCTGTCAAGCCGCACATCGTGCACGTGGTGGGACACACCGAGGCCGACCACGCCGCGACTGCGGATGATGTGATCGAGTCGTGCAAGCTGGCGCGCCGGGTGATCGAGACGGCTGTGCGCGGCGCGCCGGATATGACGGCCGACCCGGCCATCCGGGAGCGCCGCGCCTTTTTGGCTGCCGAAGCGAATCGGTTGCTGGATGCCATGCGTGAGCTGGCCGGCCCCGGCGTCAGCGACCCGTTGACTGACCCGGATACCCTGGCGCGCGCTGTGAAACTCGGTCTGCTCGACGCGCCGCAACTGAAGAACAGCCGCTTTGCGCGCGGCGAGATCAAAACTCGCATCACCGCGCGCGGCGGGTGCGACGCCGTGGATGCCGATGGCAACCCCATCCCAGAGCAACAGCGCATCGCCACACTTTTGAAGGAGCAAGCCTCATGACCCCTCTCACAAACGGATACACAGACTACACCGTGATCGGCGCCGGCAACGGCGGCAAGGCGATGGCAGCGCATCTGGCGCTGATGGGGTGCCGGGTCACCCTGTACAACCGCACTTTTGACCGCATCAACGCTATTCACAAACGCGGCGGCATTGATTTGGAAAGCTATGACGGCGGGCCGCGCGGATTTGGCCGGCTGGCATGCGTCACGTCGGACATCGGAGAGGCGATCAATCAATCGCGTGTGCTGATGGTGGTCACGCCCTCGTCGGCCCACGCCGAGATTGCGGCCCACGCGGCCCCGCATCTGCGCGATGGGCAAATCGTGGTGTTGCATCCGGGGCGCACGTGTGGGGCGATTGAATTTGCGAAAGTGCTGCGCGACAAGGGCTGTCATGCCGATGTGACGGTGGCCGAGGCGGAGACGTTCATCTACGCCAGCCGGTCGGATGGGCCGGCGCAGGCGCGCATTTTCCGCATCAAGGAAGCCGTGCCGCTGGCGGCGCTGCCGGCCATTCGCACGGCGGACGTGCTGGCGGCGCTCATGCCGGCCTACCCGCAGTTCATCGATGGCGTGAACGTGCTGCACACCGGGCTGAACAACATGGGCGCCATTTTCCATCCTGCCCTGACACTGCTGAATGCAGGCCGGATCGAGTCAACCAACGGCGACTTCCAGTTCTACATCGATGGCGTCACGCCGTCGGTGGCGCGCGTGCTGGAGGTGCTGGACCGCGAGCGTGTGACGGTTGCGGCGGCGCTGGGCATCCGCGCGCGCAACGCGATGGAGTGGCTGCAGATGGCCTACAACGCCACCGGCGCTGATCTGAACGAGGCGATCCACAACCAGTCGGGCTACTACGGCATCAAAGCGCCGGCTACGCTCAACCATCGCTATCTGTTCGAGGATGTGCCGATGAGCCTGGTGCCCATTGCGGCGCTCGGCCAGCGTTACGGCGTGTCGGTGCGGGCGATGGATAGCATCGTGCAACTGGCGTGCATCGTGCATCGCACGGATTACTGGCGCCGGGGACGCACGTTGGACAAACTGGGCATCGAGCAGTTGAGTGTGAGCGAGATCACCCAGTATGTGAACGAGGGGTTGCGCGATTAGCCGGCCATGCGTCAGGCCGCTCTGTTCCAGTCCGTCCATCATCAACTCTTCATGCAGTGAAGCCCAAGCTGATTTGGAATGTTGTCATGCTCAGTCATCGAGTCCTTTTGGTTTGGGTAGAACCCAGTTGCCCAGGCGGCGCCCATTCACCAGCCTCGGCTATAACCAGCCTGAGGTCCGGCAATGGGTTTTCCAAATGACGAGTCGTCTCATCGCGCCAGAATGCCGTGGTGGCCGATGGCGCTGCTGATTCTGGTGCAGTTGTCCAGCGGCCTGCGCGACATGCCGCAGGGCGCGTTCTTCCTCATTTACCTGCAAGAGCAACTTGAACTGGCGCCGGCAGCCATCTCCGGCATCGTCGCCGGCGCGCAGGTCGTTGGCATGATCGTGGCGCTGTTGGGCGGCGTTGTCTCCGACCGGCTGGGCAGCGCAGGGGTGCTCGTGCTCGGCCTGGCGCTTTCGGGCTTGAGCAGCCTGGCGTTCCAGCTTCACTCGGCCGGTTTGGCCGCCGCATTATGGCTGGCCGGCGGCGCAGGTATGGCGTTGACCACTGTGGGCGGCGCGAGTTTCCTGACGCGGCTGAGCGGTCGGCGCGCGCTGGGCGTGCTGGCGGCGTTGTACGCGCTGAGCATGACCATCGGCGGCGCGATTGGCAACCCGCTCGCCGGCGCATTGATCGAGCAACATGGGTTCGGGGTATTCGGCTGGGCGGCCATGGCTGTCAGCGGCGTGGCGATTCTGATCGTTGCCGTGTTGATGGCGCCCCTCGCGCCGCGCGGCGAAGCGTCGGCTACGACAACGGGACGGATTCTGGCGTTGGGCGCGCTGCCGGCCTTGCGCGCCTCACGTGTGCGGTTGCTGGTAGGGCTGCGCTGCCTGCCAACGATCTTCTACGGCACATTGAGCGTGCTTATTCCGTTGCTGCTCCACGAGCGATCGGGCAGCAAGGTATTGGTGGCGGGGTATGGCACGGCTATGTTGATCGTTGCGTCGGCAGCGCAATTGCTGGCCGGCCGGGCTGCCGACCGTTTTTTGCCATCCGCAGGTCAGATAAAGCTATGACCGATTCCCAGGAGAACTGGCGAGGCTTCACACTTCTGGTGCGCAGCGCGCTGACACACCTCTACGATTACTCGCACTTGGAAAGCCATCCCCTGGCATCCCTGATCAGTCACATCCCCAGTTCGGACCGCGTGACCCGCGCGGTGAGGCTCAGGCGGCTGCTTCTCGACTGCATTGAGGCAATCGGCAATGAAAATCGGACTCGCCCAGATGCTGAGGCTGATCGCATGTGCGCGATTTTGACATATCGGTATGTGGATGGTATGTCTCTGGAGGAAGTAGCTGCCAGGCGCGGCCTCAGTCCGCGCCAGACTTACCGGCTGCTCAAGATGGGAGTTGAGGCAGTTGCCGGTCTTGCCCGGCAACGCATCTCCGCCCTGAGCGACGGACTCGCAGATAAGGCAGCCAGTCTGGAACAGCCGTATGCCGGTTCCCCGACGTTGACGCAGGCCGAAGTGGCTCGTCTGTGCCAGGGTGCCCGAAGCGAGACGCTGGATCCTTGCGAGCTTCTGGAGGGTGTCGTTGCGCTGTTGGAGCCGGTCTGCCGGCGTGCCGGGCAGCAGATCCGCCTCGAGTGTGCAGATGCATGGCCGCCCACGATCACGGCCAGGCGGGTGGTGCTGCGCCAGGGGCTGCTGGCCTTGTTTGAATATGCGCTCGACGAGGCAGCGGGCCGCGATCTGATGGTCCGGGCGACGCGCGATGACCGGGCGCTTCACATTGCCGTCACGCAGGTGGCTCGGCCTATGCCGTCTCAGTCTCCAAAGGCATCGCCACGCATGTCTGGCCCCCTGGAGACAGCTTGCGCCCTGCTCGAAGCGCAGGGCGGTCGCCTGGAAGTGGTGTGTGATGAGGCCGGCTGGCATGCCCACGTGCGACTGCCGATCACCGGGCAGTCCTCGATCCTGGCAATCGACGACAATGAGGAGATCGTCACCCTGCTACGCCGCTATCTGGCCGGGTATGAGCTTGAGGTGATCGGTGCGCACAACGGAGAGGAGGGGTTGCGATTGGCCGGCGCGGCGCAGCCGCGCGTGATCATTCTGGATGTCATGCTGCCTGACCAGGATGGATGGGAAGTGTTGCAGCGCCTCAAGGCCTCGCCGGCCACGCGCGACATTCCCGTCATCATCCACACGGTGCTTCAGGTGGCGCAGTTGGCCGAGTCCACCGGCGCAGCGGCCTGGGTGCCCAAGCCCGCCAGCCAGCATGCGCTACTGGCAGCCATCACGCGCTGGCTGGGTCCGTTATTGCCGTCTGGCTGACCACGTCCAACAGGCAGCCAATCGCCTGCACCACCTGCCCGACAGAAAATCCCCCGGCGCGCGCCAGACGCAACTCGCCGTTCAGAGAAGCCATGTCCAGTTCAATGCGGCGCCCTGATGTGACGATGACGGGCGTTCCGGCAATGACTTCGTCGCGCCGCATCTCCTGAAGCAGATCCTCGCCGCTCATCTCTGGCATGAGCAGATCGAGCAGCAGCACATCGGGCCGGTGCGCGCGCAGGATCGTCAATCCCTCCTGGCTGCTCGAGGCCTCCAGCACTTTGATATCCGGGGCGATGGCCGCCAGCAGCCGGCTCATCAGACGCAACAGATGGTGGTCGTCGTCCACGACCAGCGCCGTGCGCGGGCGTTGCGGCAGGGCAGCGAGGGCTGCGAGCAGCTTCTCGCGCGTCACCGGCTTCACGATATACGCGAGCGCGCCGCGCAGCACGCTCTGGCGGCGCCAGCTGGGGAGGGGGCAACTGATAATCGGGATGTGCGCGCCTGTGGCGACTTTGGCGGCAATGGCTGGCCAGCGCAGCGCCCAATCCTGGTCGAGCAAAATGGCTGTGGGGCTTTCGGTGTGTAGCGCATCGATGGCCTCCTCTGCCGTGACTGCGGGGATGAATTGATAGCCAGCCAGATAACGCTGCAACAGATCGAGCACTTGCGGATCGTTGTGCAACGCCAACACCACCGGCGCGCCGCCGGGTAGTTGCGGGTGGCTTTCTGGTGCGGTCAATGGCGCATCCCGCGCGTCCATTGAGATTGGCAGGGACAGCTCGACTGTGGTGCCCTGGCCCAGCGTGCTCTGAATCCTCATCGTGCCGCCGTGCAGTTCCACGAACTTGCGGCTCACTGCCAGGCCCAGCCCGCTGCCCTCGTGCATGTGTGCTTCGTCGAGCTGACTAAACGCTTCGAAAGCGCGTGCAATCCTGTCGCTGGCGATGCCGCAGCCCGAGTCGGTCACCATCACGCGCACGTCGCACGCTTCGACCACGGCGCTGACGCGGATGAAGCCCCGCTCTGTGAAGCGCACAGCGTTGGTTAGCAGGTTCAACATCACCTGCCGGATGCGTGTGCTGTCCAGGCGCATGGGTGGCAGGTCGGCAGGAAGCTGGATTTCCAGCTGCAATCCTTTCGCCGAGACGAGGCCGGCCACGATCTCTGTGGCTTCGCGGATGATCATGCCCAGGTCGGCGGCTTCTCTGGCAAGCGGCAGCCGGCCGGCCTCGATCTGCGCCAGGTCGAGCACATCGTTGATCAGGTTACCCAGATGCCGGGCGGCGCGATGGATGGCCATGATGTCGCCGCGGTACGCGCCGGGCAGGGCCGCACCGCCGTAGCTTTCGGGCGATGTCGCCACCATCTCCGCAAAGCCGATGATCAGGTTCAAGGGGGTGCGCAGTTCGTGGGAGACATTGGCTACGAACTCGGCCTTGAAGCGATAGGCTTTCTCGGCGGCTTCGCGGGCGAAGATCAAGGCCCGGTTGGCGCGTTCGAGCCGGACGTAGGCTTCATCCAGGCTTTTCAGAATGCGTTGCACCTCGGCCCGGTTCTCGCGGGCTTCGCGCGCATTTTCCTCGGCCTGCGTGGTCATGGTCAGCGCCCAACCCAGCGCCGTCAGCAGGTGGCGTGAGGTGAGCCATGCCGCCAGTCCCGTCAGCAGGGTGAGCAGGATGGGCGATAACAGCTCGCCCGACAGTGACAGGCCGTGATATCTGCCGATTGCCGCCTGCAAGAGGGCGCTCGACCCGGACACAAACCATACAGCCCCGTGGCTCCTGAGCACGCTGGCAGTCAGAACGACCGGGATGTACAGGTAGAGGGGCGAGACTGCCGGGATCGACGCCGCGATGACCGTTACCGAAACGGCGAGGCTGGCCAGGTAGAGGGCCATGGCGAGCCTGAGTCGGCGGCGCGTCATCAGGCTGCGGCAGCCGGCCAGCGCGCCAATGGCCAGGGCCAGGATGATATACGCCTGGATTTGCAGCGGCGGGACGAACAAGATTACCGCGCCGGCCCACGTCCATGCAATTG
>DAOUDB010000054.1:0-5225 GCA_034431495.1 Thermoflexales bacterium | reverse complement strand
CGCGAGCTACTCGCCGTGTTATAGGCAGAGTGTCGCATGCTCAACTATTTGATCCGCCGGTTTGTGGTGATCGTGACGATGGCGTTCGTCGTTTCTTTTGCCTCCTTCGTGTTGCTGTATTCAGCTCCCGGCGGCCCCCTCGAACAACTTGCCTCACTCCAGAGCACCACACGCAGACCCGACCCCGATGAAGTCGAGCGCATCATGAAGCGCTACGATCTCGACCTGGACATAGGTGTGCGATTCCTGCGCTGGTTGATTGGGCATCCGCGCGGATCGATCGTCATCGGCGGACAGGAGATTTCCCCGAATCTCCAGGTCGGGTGCCTGAAGCCCGGCAAGGCGCAACTGGTGTATCCGGACGGCCGGGTCGAGGAAATCGACTGCGCCAAACCTGTCTATTTGCGTGACTTGGATGGCCGCCCCGTTAGCAATGGCGTGATCATGCTCGACTTTGGTCGCTCGCAGCAACTGGCGCGCGAACAGCCCGTATCGCAGTTAATCAACACGCGCCTGGGGCCAACGCTGCTTTTGATGGGGCTGTCAACCTTGCTTGCTATCGTCATTGCCGTCCCCATTGGCGTCTATTCTGCAGTGAAGCAGTATTCTCGCTTCGATTACTTCTTCACTACGCTGGCTTTCTTTGGCTCTGGAATGCCCACCCTGTTTACAGGGGTGATGGGCATCTTGATCTTCGCGCTGATCTTCAAAGACCTTGGGCTGCCCTATTTGCCGGCCGGGTTGGCGACGTCGAACCGGGATGTTGCCATTCCAGTGTTTGGGCTGATCAGAGCCGGGACTGTGCTGGATCGAGTATGGCATCTTATTCTGCCGGTGTCGGTGCTCACATTCTTCAGCCTGGCCGGCTGGACGCGCTTCATCCGCTCTTCCATGTTGGAAGTGCTGCGGCAGGATTACGTGCGCACGGCGCGCGCCAAAGGGTTGGTCGAGCGCGTGGTCATCATGAAACACGCCTTGCGCAACGCGCTGATTCCCTTTGTCACCCTGCTGGCCGGCGTGTTACCCACATTGTTCGGCGGCGCCATTATTACCGAAAGCGTCTTTAGTTGGCCGGGTATCGGCAAGCTGTTCATCAACTCGCTCACAGCAAGCGACTATCCGGTCGCCATCGCTTATTTGTTGATCTCGACCTTTTTGACGCTGGTCGGCTTCCTGGTGTCCGACGTGCTGTATACAATCGTCGATCCGCGCATCCGGATGAGTTAGCGTTGGCGGCGTAATTCGAGTGAGAATGTGAGAAAGCTCAATGGCTAGCACCACAGCAGACCTGCCCGCCGCCTCACGCGGCATCAACTTGCGCAAATCCGAGGGTCAGTGGGCGATTGTCCTGCGGCGTTTCCGCCGGCATCGTCTGGCAATGATTTCCTTGTTCGTGCTCGTGCTGATTTTCATCGCATCGTTGCTGGCGCCGATTCTGGCCCCATTCCCCCGCGATGCGACGGGTCTGGCGCCGCGCTTTTCCGCGCCATTGACCACCAATCCACAGACCGGCACACTGCATATCCTGGGCACCGACCATGTCGGGCGCGATTTCTTCACCCGCCTGCTGTACGCCGCTCGTATCACGCTCAGCGTGGCGTTCTCTGTGGCCACCGCAGCCACGCTGCTCGGCATGACGCTGGGCGCGCTCGCCGGCTACTTTCGCGGCATCGTGGACAGCATCGTGATGCGCGTCCTCGAGTTCATGGCCTCGATCCCCGACTTTCCGATCCTGCTGATCATCGCTTCCATCCTCATCACGGATCCAAAGCTTTTGCCTTACCCGCCGTTCTTGCTCGACCTGGTTGGCAATCTGATGCTGCTCAATGCCGTAGGCATTGAGCGCGCGCAGGTGCTGACCATGGTCGTCGTTCTCACCCTCTTTGGTTGGACCAGCGCGGCACGTCTCATGCGCGGCATGGTGCTGTCAGTGCGCGAGCGCGACTTCATTGAATCTGCCCGTTCCCTCGGTGCAACGAATGCGAGAATCATTCTGCGACACGTGGTGCCGAATGCTTTTCCCCCGCTGGTCGTGGCGTACACCCTCAGCCTGGCCGGCGCGCTGACCGCTGAAACGGCGTTGAGCTTTTTGGGCGTTGGCATCACCGATCCGACGCCGACATGGGGCAACATGCTCCAGTTCGCCACTAACTTCATGTTGACCAATCCCTGGGTTCCGCTGATCCCCGGCATCCCTGTCGTCCTGTGCTCTCTTGGTTTCAACTTCATCGGCGATGGGCTGCGCGACGCGCTGGACCCCCGGCTCAAGATGTAACCCCAAAATCAGCAGACGCTTTTCGGGGTAAACTCTCACTCACTTCACGAAGACAAGGAGTAATCGGAGGATACATGAGTTCTGTAGCACCTGCGGCTGCCACAGGCGCGCGGGCAGCTGGCAAAGGCAAGGCCGGCTCAGACCGCAGCGACCTGATGTTGGAGGTTCAAGGCCTCAAGACTTACTTCTACACTGAGGATGGCGTCATCAAGGCGGTTGATGGCGTTGACCTGAAGGTCAAACGCGGCGAGACTGTCGGCATCGTCGGCGAGTCGGGCTGTGGCAAGAGCGTGACCTCGCTGTCGGTCATGCGGCTCATCGGCGCCCCCGGCAAAATCCTTGAGGGGCGGATCATTTTCGACGGCACCAATTTGCTGGAATTGCCCGAGAAAGAGATGACCCAGATCCGCGGCAATCGTATCTCGATGGTGTTTCAGCAGCCGACGACCTGCCTCAACCCGGTCTTCAAGATCGGTGACCAGATTGCCGAGGTGCTCAACATTCACCAGAGTCTTGGCAAGGAAGCCGGATGGAAGCGCGCCGTCGAACTGCTGCGCATGGTCGGCATCCCCGAGCCGCAGAAGCGCGTGCATGCTTATCCCCACGAGATCTCGGGCGGCCAGGCCCAGCGCGTCATGATTGCCATGGCTCTGGCTTGCGCCCCCGAGTTGCTGATCGCCGACGAGCCGACCACGGCGCTCGATGTGACCATTCAGGCGCAGATTCTTGATCTCATGCGCGATCTGCGCGACAAGACCGGCACGTCGATCATGCTCATCACGCACGACCTCGGCGTCATCGCAGAAATGTGCGAGCGCGTGATCGTGATGTACGCCGGCCAAGTGGTTGAAGAAGCCGACGTGTACACCTTGTTCGCCAAACCGCTGCACCCATACACACAGGGGCTCATCGGCTCAATTCCTGTGCTGGGCAAGGTGCGAGAGCACCTTGACGTCATTCCGGGCACAGTGCCCAACCTGCTCAACCCCCCACCGGGCTGCCGGTTTGAGCCGCGTTGCCAGGTGTGCCAGGGCGCAGCCCGCGAGCGCTGCAAGGTCGAGACGCCGCCGTTGCGTGAAGTTGAGCCAAATCACTGGGTGCGCTGCTGGATGTATGAAAAGTAGCGCCAGCGCGCCAGACATTTATCTATACAATATCCGTCAGGCATTCACTCCGCACATCCAGTTTTCTACTGTGCGACTGGTCAGGTAGCATGAATTCATCAACAACCACTCGGACACCATCGACGGTTTCCGCGCCAACGAACGGCAAGGCGCTGGGCGGTGAACCGGACATGGTCCAGGTGAAAAGCCTGGTGAAGTATTTCCCGATCCGCGGCGGCATTCTTCAGCGCACTGTTGCTCAGGTCAAAGCGGTCGACGACGTGTCATTCAGTATCAAGCGTGGCGAGACGCTGGGTTTGGTGGGTGAGTCGGGATGCGGCAAGACCACTGTCGGCCGCACCTTGTTGCGGCTGATCCCGGCCACCGGCGGCAAAGTTATTTTCGAAGGCCGCGACGTCTTCAGCCTGACCGGCCCGGACCTGAAAGCCATCCGTCGCGACATGCAGATCATATTTCAGGATCCCTATTCATCGCTCGATCCTCGTATGCCGATCGGCGAGAGCGTGGGCGAAGGCTTGCTGGTGCACGGCATGCGTGACAGCAAGAAGCGCAATGACATCGTCATGGAGATGCTCAAGCGCGTCGGTCTCGAAGACTATCACGCCCGGCGTTACCCGCACGAATTCTCCGGCGGTCAGCGCCAGCGCATCGGCATTGCGCGCGCGCTCGCCCTGCGGCCCAAGTTCATCGTGTGCGACGAGCCGGTGTCGGCCCTCGACGTGTCCATTCAGTCGCAGGTGCTCAACCTGCTCAAGGACTTGCAGCGCGAGTTCGGCCTGACCTATCTCTTCATCGCGCATAACCTGAGTGTTGTCGAGCACATCAGCGACCGCGTCGGCGTCATGTATCTCGGCAAGATGGTCGAGTTAACCGACCGAGAGACGCTGTTCCGCGACCCGTTGCACCCATACACCAAAGCACTCTTGTCGGCCATCCCCATCCCCGACCCAACCCTCAAGCGCGAGCGGATTATTTTGCAGGGCGAGGTGCCAAGCCCCATCAACCCGCCCAGTGGATGCCGGTTCCATCCACGCTGCCCGGTGGCGATCGATCGCTGCAAAGTTGATGATCCGCCCTTCGAGGAGCTTAAACCCGGCCACCTGGTGGCCTGCCATGTCGCCAAACAGCAGGTCGAGGAAGAAAAGCGCCTGGCGGCTTAGTCAGCGGTGACACAGGGTAATGACCAGGAGAGGCGAGTTGAAGACTCGCCTCTCCTGAATCGTCTTACTGGCATTCGCACAACAGCCGGATGCTGGCTTCGATCCCCTTCGCGTAACACGCCAGCGCAAACCGCTCGTTTGGCGCGTGCAGCCGGTCGCCCTCCAGCCCGAACCCAAGCAGGATGACCGTCTTGCCGAGCACAGACTGGAAATCGTTCACCACGGGCAGTGATCCGCCTTCCAACATCCACACCGGCTCGTTGCCGTACGTCGCCTTTGCTGCGCGGGCGGCGGCCTGCATGTAGGGCGAGTCGCGCTCGATGAGCGTTGCCCGGTTGCCACCCTGCAACCCGCGAAAGGTCAGCGTGGTCGCTGGCGGCGCAATCTGCCGCATGTAGTCGGACACGGTGCGCGTCACTTTGTCCGGGTCCTGATGTGGGACAAGCCGGCAACTGATCTTGGCGTAGGCAACTGCCGGCAGCACCGTCTTGGCGCCCGGCCCAGTATACCCGCTCCACATGCCGTTCACCTCCAGCGTTGGTCGCGCGCCCATGCGTTCTGCGATCGAGAAGCCGGGTTCGCCAAAAATCGCGCTGGCGCCGCTCTCAGCGATGATGCCGGCCTCGGTCAGCGGCACGCGCGCCAGCGCTTCCCGTTCGGCGGTGT
>DAOUDB010000053.1:0-8524 GCA_034431495.1 Thermoflexales bacterium | reverse complement strand
CATCAGACAGATCAGCGCGCACGCTGATCTCCATAGGCGATAGGAACTGTTCAACTTATGTGCGTTCATGTGGCCCTCGGCAAGCGTGTGCAATGGCGTTACAACAACGCCCGGCCCCCTTGATAGCACGCCGGGCCGATGCGTGACAATCAGCTTTTCTATGCTCTTGCATTCCGGTTCGGGCATCGACAGGCTGATTCTGCGCCGAAAAAGACACGATTCGGCCCCCCGTGACGTATGCTGGCACGATTGGCACCCTGGAGTTGCATCAGGGCTGACCAGTCAGCGCCAACTCGATGTGCGTGGTCGTCAGGCCGGCTGTGATCCGGTAATCCAGGCGTGTCAATCTTCCCTGCCGATCATAGGTCAGTTCGGTGCGGTGCAGCGCCCCGCTTTCTCTCAAGGTGACACCGCCGGAGCGCGCGCGCACGACGCGAATCTCCACGCCTGTGGCAGGGTCTTTATCCACAACGCCAGCGCCAATGCTTGTCAGAGATTTGAGGGCCTGCGCCGGCAGCCACAGTGCATCGGTCAGTTGTAGTGCGCCTGTCACGCGCTCGGGCGCAGTGTCCGTCTGGCCGGCCAACTTCGTGGTGACCTGATACAGCGCCCATCCGTCACCCACTTGTTTGGCGCGCATGGATGCCGTATAGGCCAGCGCGGTGGCCGGCCCATTTCCCACTCTGACCGTGTATGTGCCCATATAGTTCATCCGGCTGCCGGTTCTGACCCAGGCGGGCTTTGTGCCTTCGCGCCAGGGCAGGCGTATTTGCCGCCGGCCGACCAGGCTCATGGTGCTCAACTGGCGCTGGGTGTCATCAGCTTTGCCGATTGCCTGCCGGTAAAAGATCAGCAGGCCGCTGCTTTCCTCGAACATCCACACGTACTCGGCGTTGTCGGCCTGATACTGGAAGCGCGCCGCCTGATACGCCTTGCCCTCGATTGTTGCCGTAGTCCGCCCCACCGACATCGTGTCGTTGGCTGCCTTTTCTGCATTCTTGAGCGCCTGCGGGTTCACCCAGTAATCGCCGGCGCCGGGAATGCCCAGGCCGGCCATTACGAAGGAGGGGGCATACGCGCTGCCGTCGGCGCTTTCTATCCAGAACTTGACGGACGACACAGCCGTCGTCTCGTCGAGATGCACCAGGTCGTATTGCATCAACCCTGAGCCAGATGCGCTCTTGTCCTCTTCGGTTTCAGCGGTGCTTGCGCTGAGCACACGATAGGTGACGCGCGTGCCGGGGCGCAGCCAGTCCGGCGCCGGCGCGTTGGCCAGCTCAGGAAACAGATTGACCAGCGCGGGCTGCGGGGGCACTGGGGAGCGAAGGAGCGGCAGAGCCGGCGCGCTGGGGGGTGGGGGAGTGGGTGTGCGGGGGAGTGGGGGAGCGGCGGCGCACGGTTCGGTTGTCGAGACGACTGTCAGAAAGACCACTGAGACGATCGAGAGGATTGAGATCGAGGCGGTCAGGGCGCTTGTTTGCGCGCCTGCTGGCCGTCGGTGAAGTGACTGGCACATGGCGCCTCCTTTTTGAAAACGCGCTCCTGCCATGTTTCAGCGGTCTGGCGGTTCCTGCAATATGCCCGTCGCCGGCGCGCCGAATGTGGGCGAGAGCGCAAATCCGCCTTCTCTCTGTGTGCCCTCACTATAATGCGGGTGAGGAGACGAATCAACGATGACAGGCACATCTTCCGCCCCGCTTACGGTTGTGCGCTGCGGCACACTGGTGCTGCCGGACGAAACGCGCCATGAGGTCAACGTGATCGCGCAAGACGGCATCGTGCGCGAGATCGCCGATCATGCAGATACCCCAGAGGGCGCGCTGGTGATCGATGCTCGTGAGCACATCGTCGCGCCCGGCTTCGTCGATATTCACGTGCATGGCGCGATGGGCGCAGATACGATGGATGCGACGCCGGAAACGCTGGAGACGATGTCAGCGTTCTTTGCCCGGCATGGCGTGACGAGCTTCCTACCCACGACCATCACCGCTGCGCGTGAAGACATCGACCGCGCGCTTGATACGGTGGCCGGCATGATGGCGCGTGGCGTTAGCGGCGCGCAGATTCTGGGCGCGCACATCGAAGGGCCGTATTTGAATGTCAAGCAGTGCGGCGCGCAGTTCCCCGGACACATTCGCCCCGCCCATCCCGCTGAATATTGCGAGTGGTTCGCGCGCGGCATTGTGCGGCTGGTGACGGTTGCGCCGGAGATCGAGGGCAATCTGCGCATGATCGAGGATGCGCATCGCGAGCGCATCGCGCTGGCGATTGGGCACAGCGACGCCGACTACAACACCTGCATGCATGCTGTGGCTTGCGGCGCGAATCAGGCCACGCACACCTTCAACGGTATGCGCGGATTGCATCACCGCGAACCAGGTGTGGCCGGCGCTACCCTGTCGAGCGACGATCTGATCGCACAGCTCATCACCGACAACATTCATGTCCACCCGGCAGTCATGAAGATTGTCGTGCGCGCAAAGTCGGCGCAGCGTGTGGCAGTCATCACCGATGCCATGCGCGCCACCGGCCTCGGTGATGGCGAATATGATCTGGGTGGCCAGACCGTTTACGTGCGCGGGCGCGAAGCGCGGCTGGTAAACGGCAGTCTGGCCGGCTCGACCCTGACGATGGATGTAGCGTTCCGCAACATTATGGCGGCTGCCGGCTGTTCGCTCAACGACGCCGTGACGATGTGCGCGACGACGCCGGCGCGCGCGATCTTTGTGGACGATCGCAAGGGCACGCTGGCGCCGGGCCAGGACGCCGATATCGTGATTCTGGACGCGGCGCTGAACGTGCGGCAGACGATCGTGCAGGGCCGGGTGGTGTTCGACGCACAAGGCAACTGATCGTCGTCAAGGGTGTGCGCACAAAGGTGTGCGCACAAAGGTGGCGCAATGGTATGATTGTTGCGCATCGTCGGGCCTGTAGCTCAACGGCAGAGCAGCGCCCTCATAAGGCGTGGGTTGCTGGTTCGAATCCAGCCGGGCCCATGTGTTGGCTTTCATCGCAGACTTCCTCATCTGCTTTGGCCTCGTTCAGTGGGTTGCTGCGTTTGGCGAGCTGCGCGGCCTGTCGGTAGTTGGCGCCCTCTATCGCGCCGGCATTGTCCTCGGCTTCGTCAGCTTTGTGAGCGGTGTGTATCTCGCGCTGGCCGAACCGGTTGCGCTGGCGCTGCTCTGGCTGTTGCCTGCTTTGGTGTTGGCCGTGGCGCTCTCGGTGTTGGGCGGCGTGCTGACTGCCTGGACAACGAATCCCACGCGCGCGCTGATGACCCCGCGCCCAGAAGACGGCTACACCGCTGTTGATGTGTGTGTGTCTGTGCCGGAAATCGGGCCGCAGGTTGAGATGCCGGCCACATATTTTGTCCCTGCCAACAGGCCGGCGCAAGGGGGCGTGTTGTTTGTGTGCGGCGCCAGCGATAGCCGGCTGGCCTTCAAGTGGCGGCTTATCCGCGAACTGCTCTCGGCCGGCCTGGCTGTGTTGACCGTTGATCCACCGGGACACGGCGAATTTCGCAGCGCGCCTATGACCAGGGCCAATGCGCTGAAAGCCGGCCGCGCTGCTCTGGCCTGGCTGCGCGCGCAGCCGGGCATCGCGCGCGTGGCTGTGTGTGGAATGAGTTTGGGCGGCTGTCAGGCGATCAATCTGGCCGCGGAAGATGCGCAGGTCAACGCTGTGGCGCTGCTGTGCACGCCGGTTCGTCTCGATGTGGTAACCCGCCGCACCTACATCCGCGAGATTGCGGCGCTGTTGCTGCCGCGCAATCTGAGTCTGCTGCGCGAAGGCTCGGCCTGGACATTGTTGCGCGAGTGGCGCAGCGTGAAGCGGGCCTGGTTTGGAACCAATCTGTACCGGCTAATCGAAGCGCTGGACGTATTGGCGGCTGCGGCCCGGTTAAATGGCCGGCCGCTGCTGATTGTGCATGGCACAGCCGATACAGCGGTGCCGGCCTCGAATGCGCGTCGCATCGCCGGCGCCGCCGGCGGCGCGGCGCGTGTGATCCTCGCGCCGCAGGCCACGCATGTCAGCCTGGTGCTGTTTGCAGAGGAGATGCGCCGGCTGGCCTACTGGCTGGCGCGCCATGTGTGAGCCGGCCGGCGATACGTGTCCCCTCATGCAGGTTGGCGCTTGCCGCTCACTGGCCTACTCGGACTCGAATCCGTGGCTGCGGAATTTCAGCGCCCGGCTGTTCTCATCCAGTGTCCGAATCATCGCCTCGTCAAATCCCAGCATACGCGAGGCGTGAATCTCTAGCGTAATTTCGACTTCCGTTCCCGGCTGACTGGTCAGGCGTTGGATGATCTCCTCCACCACGCTGCCCAGCTCACGGTTCACGCGGCGTGGGTCGATGCGCACCGTGCCGTAGTAGCGTGTGGTCAGCACAGGCGCCGGCGCTGGCGACTGAGGGGTAATGAGGTTGCTGCCGGCCTCTGTGACGGCGCCGGTCGTAGTTGCGGCGCCCCTGTTCGTCGGGTACTCTGCCTCCGGCGTGTTGACGGACTTCGCCTTCGCCGCTTCTTCAGCCTCCTGCCGGCGCGCGGCGTCGGGGTGCACCAGCACGTCGTCCTCGTTGCCGTAGATGCGGACGTTTGTCTGGCGCCACCTTAGCCCCCTATACCGTCCGTCCGCATCCACCCGCTCCGCATACGCGAATGGCTCGTCCATCATGCGCGACAGCCCGTCGCGGATTGCGTCCAGCAGCACATCCTCGTTGGCCAGGCGCGGCAGGTAGCAGTAGCGCGCCAGGTCCTCCCACAACTGGCTGACCCTCACGTGCGGCTGCCCGCGCCACAGGTAGTTGTCCAGCTCGATGCGCAGGTTCTCCGGCGACCAGCGCTGGATCAGCGCGCCGTCCTGGCGCAGCTTGCGGAACGCGCGCTCGAAATAGTTCTCTGACCCGCTCATGCGCGTGGGCCGCAGCTCGATCCTGCCTGTCGGGTCGCTCTGTGCCGGCACGATCAGCCAGCTATACGTCTCTTGCAGGCGCGCGTTCACGGTCTCGTCCGCGCGCTTCAGGTTCGTGCTTACCTGCTTGCGCTGCTGCCCGTCCAGGTTGAGCGTATCCTTCTCCGCCTCGATGGACGCCCATGCCAGGTACTCGCGCATTGCCTTCTCCAATGACACCACATCGCCCGCGTCCGGCGCGATGAACACCAGCATGTTGCGATACAGCCGCGCCGCCGTGCCGCGTGTCTCGACAAACTCTGCCGCCTTGCGGATGGCCTCGGAGTCGTTGCTGCCGCGCTTGTGCGCGAAGCTCGGATCCAGCACCACCACCCGCGCGCGCGGCTCGTCGGCGATGTCGGCCGAGCCTGCCGGCGCCAGGTGCGCCACCGGGAACTGGTCGCGGTTGGGCTTCAGCGCGCGGATGCGGTCCACGATTTCGCCCTGCACCTCTTCTGGCGGCAGGTTCTGCGCGCGGTCCTGCGCCATGCGGTTCACGGTGGGCCGTGTGTCGTACCAGTAGCGGCTGCCCTCGTTATACAGGAAGGTGAGCTGGTTGCTCATACGCCGCAGTGCGTCGCCGAACAGCGCCACCTGCTCGCCCGGCTGCGCCACGGCCAGGCGGATGCGCACCTCCTCCAGGCCGCGCGTCCCCTGCGCCCCTGCGGCCGGCGCGCTGCCGATGAACACGCTGCGCGCCACGCGCCGGCACGCCGCGATCTGCCCCAGCATCGGCACGCTCTTGTCGATTGCGTACGGGCGGCTTTCCTCGCCATCGATGTCGATGTCGAGGATGGCCGACCAGTTCTCCGGCAGGTAGCGCGTCATCTCGTTCTGCACCGGCGCCGCCCACAGCGGCACGCTGCCGGGCATGATCATCAGCGACATGTCGTTGCTCACCCACAACTGGTGGATCACTGCGGCCATCAGGCGCAACACGCCACGCGTGCGCTGGAAGCGCTCCAGGGTCGACCAGTCCAAGTACAGCCGGTCGAACAGCTCAGGGTGGATGGGGTAGGCCGCGCGGAGTTTGGTGGCGTACTCGGCCTCGGCCACGCCGGCCGGGAAGTCCGCGCTCTGGTCGCGGTACAGCTTGCGGAAGGCGTTCACCGTGGCGTCGCGCGCGGCCACGTCCATCTCCTCGGAGAACAGGCGGCGGCGCACGATCTCGAAGCTCTCGCTGGCGGTCACCGGTTTCCACATCGATTCGATGCGCCCGATGGTGTGGCGCAGCACCTCCAGTGTCGCGCGCCCGGCCTCGCCGCCGATCTCCATCTCGGACACGTTGTCGTCTTTGCGGCTGAGCCGCTCGGAGACGGGGATGGCTATCAACAGCACCGCGTCGGAGGAGCGCTTGACCGCCTCGGTTAGCGACTGGATGAAGGTAGTCAGCGCGTCGAATGTGCCGGCCGCCAGGCGCTCGGTCGCGCCGTACAGGTTGCGGGCGAAAGCTACCAGCTCGTCCAGGATGATTAACGCGGGGCCGTGCTGCTCCAGCAGCTTGAGCAGATCGTCGGAGCCGGGGCTGACGCCGGCGCGGTCGGCCTTCTCTACCAGCGCGTAGCCGGCTGCCCCGCCGAGCTGGTAGGCGATGTCGCCCCAGAGTGTGCGCGTGGTGATGTCCCCGTACTGGCGCGGCTCGGTGGCGCTGAAGGCTGTGCCCACGATCACCGCGCGGCGCGCCTCGATGCGCTCGTCTACGTCGCCCAGTTGCTGCAACAGTCGTTCACCCCCGGGAATTTCCGAGAGGCGCACCTGCCCGCTGCACAGGTGATAGAGCGCCAACATGCTGTGCGTCTTGCCGCCGCCGAAGCTGGTCTGCAACTGCACCACCGGGTCGCCGCCGTTGCCGGTGAGCCGGCGCAGCCCGTTGAGCAGCAGCGCCTCCAGGCCGGCGGTCAGGTAGGTGCGACGGAAGAACTCGCACGGGTCGCCGTATTCAGGCTCGGCCTTGCCGCTGACCACCTGGGCCAGATCGGCGGCGAACTCGGCCTGGATGTAGCGGCCGGTCGCTACGTCGGGGTGGGGCTTGACCACCAATTGCCACGGCTTAAGCCCGCTCTGCGTTGCGGGTAAGGGGAGTTCCTCGGCTGGTGGCGCCTTCCTGGCGGCCTGCGTTGACTGACGGGCCTCCTCCTCGAAAGAGGCGCGGTTCAACTCGCGCTTGATGTCTTGAACAATCTGCGCCTGCGCCGTTGCGCCAACAGCCGTCAGCAAAAGATAGGCGGTGTCGGCTGCTCGCGCGGCGGCTGACGTGCTGAACGGTTTCTGGTGTGCCCATTCGTTGCGCGCGCTGATCAATTCGCTGGCGTAGTTGCGCGGGTTCTGGCCGAGTTTTTCCTTGAACACCTCGTTGTAACGCCGGAACATGAGGTTGAGCCAGCCGGCGGTGTCGATGCCGCGCAGGATCGATTCGTCGCTGGCAAGCACGTCCTGCGGCACCTCGTAGCGGTCGCTGTTAAGCGCGGCGGCGATCTCGGTTGCGGCGTTTTGCTTGTAGGTCGCCTTGAACTCGCGCAGCACGAACGGTCCCAGGCCATCCTTCAGCGCGTCCATCACTTCAGCGACACGGTCGCGGTTGCTCTTGGCCATCGTTACACCCAAACTCCTTCCTGGTTATTTTGATCCAGCGCCCACTTGCGCGGATTGTTCTCGATGTAGGCGCGCACGGCATTCAGCTCGCGCTCGGTGCGGATAACGCGATCCCAGAAGCGCGCCTGCCACGCAAATTCCACAAACCCGTTCTTCTTGCACCAGCGCGTCACGGCGCCCTTGTATGCGTTCACCAGCGCCGCCAATGACCCCGATTGCAGCGGCCCGAATTTGCGTGGTAGAGACGCGCCACAGCGCGTCTCTACAACACCACCTGGGGACGGCGCGCCGCAGCGCGTCTCTACGGTGTCACCACCACGCGTATCCGTGTTGTCATGCGCATCGTTGCCCGGCAGGATTTGCACGATGCCGTGATGATGATTCGGCATGATCACGAACGCGTCCAGCGCCACATTTTGCCGCAATTGCGCGGACCTCAACCATTCATCGCGCGCCACCTCGCCAATCGGCGACAGCACCATGACACCATTCACCACATCGCCGAAGAAACAACGGCGTTGCGCGGTGCAGATCGTTACAAAATAAAAACCCGGGCTGCCGTAATCCCAGCCGGCCATGCGGGTGGTTTCAACACGATATCGGTTTTGATAGGTGGTCATGGATATTCAATGCGTTCGGGTGTAGAGACGCGCCACAGTAGAGACGCGCTGCGGCGCGTCTCTACCAACCCACGACATATTCGCAGCCCGCAGGACGGCAATGCATTGGCGGGACCCGCGGACAATATGCAACCGCGCCGGGATGATGCCGCGTAGAGACGCGCTGCGGCGCGTCTCTACGACACCACCCGGGGACGACGCGCCGCCGCGCGTCACAACGCCCGTTGTCACATCTGCAATCGCCCCTGTTCAACCTGCCCTGGTGCCTCCTTGGCCTGCTCCTGTACGCCGGCCCACTGCACCACCAGCGCGTTGTAGTCGCGGGCGTGCTCGGCCCAGCCCTTGCGTTCGCAGATGTTGTA
>DAOUDB010000052.1:0-7977 GCA_034431495.1 Thermoflexales bacterium | reverse complement strand
CTGTGTAAGCGGCGCCCGGCAACTGGGGACTGGCCTATGCATCTGTTGGAGCCGCGCTGGCCTCGTTCAGTGCAGCAATCTCGGCGTCGTTCAGCCGATAGCCCACCGCGCCGAGCGATTCTGTCAACTGCTCTACGTTGCTCGCCCCGATAATTGGCGCAGTGATGACCGGATTCGACAGCAGCCAGGCCAGGGCTGTTTGAAGAATGGATTTGCCGTGGCTGTGTCCGATCTCTTCGAGCTTGCCCAGCGTGTTCTGGCCGCGTTCGCTCTCGGCATATTTGCGGATGCGCGGGTTGTTTTCGCCGCGCGAGCCGGCCGGAATGGGCTGCCCCTTGCGATACTTGCCGGTCAGGAAGCCTCCGGCTAGCGGGCTATACGGAATGACGCCCAGCCGCTGATCCTTGCACAGGGCCATCATCTCGCGCTCGAACTCGTCGCGGTGCATCAAGTTGTAGTGAGGCTGGAGCGACTCGAAACGGATATAGTTTCGCGCGTCGCTGACCCAGAGCGCCTTCATCAGATACCAGGCCGGGAAATTGCTGGCCCCGATATAGCGAATCTTGCCGGCAGACACCAGGTCGTCCAACGCGCGCAAGGTTTCTTCCAGGGGCGTGGTTTCGTCCCACCAGTGAATCTGATACAGGTCGATGTAGTCGGTTTGCAGCCGGCGCAGGCTGGCTTCGACAGCGTGAATCAAATGTGCCCGCGAAGCGCCCTGGTCGTTGGGGCCGTCGCCCATCTGGCCGCGTCCCTTGGTGGCGATCACAAATCGCTCGCGCGGCCGGCCGGCCTGCTCCAGCCATTTGCCGATCACCAGTTCGGCCGTGCCGCCGGGGTTGTTCGGCGCCCAGCGCGAGTAGATGTCGGCAGTGTCGATGAAATTGCCGCCGGCCTCGGCGAACGCATCGAGGACGGCGAACGATCCCGGCTCGTCGGTCGTCCACAGGAAGGTCATCGTGCCCAGGCACAGCTCACTGACTTTCAAGCCGGTGTTGCCCAGTTTGCGGTAATCCATTCGCTCAATTGTAATCGGGGCGGATGAGTAGAATGTGGCTGTTTGTCAGGCGCCGGGCGTTGACGCATGAATCGTCGCCGGCGCTTGACGTTCGATGTTTCAAGTATCGCTTCATTTCGGAACCCGGTGAAGAACGCCATGAAAGTAGAACTACGCTCCGTGCCTTTCTCGCTTATTGAGTCCGACATCCCGGTTGTCCCGCCTCGCATCACGGCAGAGGAATATGAGCAGCGTGTGCAGGCGCTCTATCAGCGCGCCGGCGCGGACTGGGTGGTGGTGTATGGCGACCGCGAACATTGCGCGAATTTGCTCTATCTCACCGGCTATGACCCGCGCTTCGAGGAGGCGCTGTTCATCGCCGGCCCGCATCGGCGGCGTTATCTGATTGTGGGCAACGAGGGGCTGTCGTATGCAGCGGCGCAGAGTGGGCATGTCGAGGCGGTCTTGTGCCAGTCGATGAGTCTGTTGGGCCAGACGCGCGCCACAGCGCCCCGGCTGGCAGATGTGCTGCGCGAGGCCGGCATCGGCCGGGGCCAGCATGTCGCCGTCGTCGGCTGGAAGTACCTCGAACCTTACGAGATCGATGACCCTCAGGCGCCGGCGTTTGTGCCGGCCTATCTGGTGGCCGTGTTGCGCAAGCTGGTGGGCGACAGTGGGGCAGTCACCGATGCCACTGCCGCGCTGATGCACCCCGAAAATGGCCTGCGGGCTGTCATGAATTCGGCAGCCCAGATTGCGGCATTCGAATGGGGCGCGATGCGCGCAGCCGCCGCAGTCTTCCGCATTGTGCATGGCGCGCGCCCCGGCATGAGCGAGATGGAAGCGGCCGCGCTGGCGCGCTACGCCGGCGAACCGCTCTCGGCCCACATCATGTGCGTGGCCGGGCGTGGCAACATCGTTGGATTGAGCAGCCCAGGCGCGCGCCGCATCGCGTATGGCGACGGCATCACCACGGCGGTCAGCCTGTGGGGCAGCCTGTCGTGCCGCGCCGGCATGATGCTGGGCCAGCCCGATCCCGACTTCTTCGCCGGCATTGTTGCTCCATACTTCATGGCAGTGATGACATGGTGGCAGACAATGCGCCTGGGTGTGACCGGCGCAGAAATGTTCGACGCGGTGACAGCCGCCTTTGGCAAGGCGCCTTTCAACTCGGCGTTGAATCCGGGGCACTTGGTTTCCTTCGATGAGTGGGTGCATACGCCAATCCGGCCGGGCAGTGCGGAGCGCGTGTCGTCGGGCATGGTGTTCCAGTCCGACATCATCCCCTCGCCGTTGGGGCCGGGGCAGGCGCTGAACTGCGAAGACACGTGCGCCATCGCAGACGCTGCCCTGTGCGAGCAACTGCGAGAGACATTCCCTGACGTGTGGGCGCGCATCGCATGGCGCCGCGAGTTCATGCGCGACCGGCTGGGCATTGTGCTGCGCGAGGAAGTGCTGCCATTGTCCACGGCGCCGGCGTACCTGCCGCCCTTCTGGCTGTGCGCCGACGAGGTGTGCGTGGTTGGCTGAGGTCAGGTTGCTCCCCGGCCGCGTCCTCATGGCTGGGGAGCAGCGAGTAGTTAAGACTGCGCCGGCCTGAGACGCGCCGGCAGCAGCGGCATCAGGAGCCGCTGCTCTTCGCTGGACAGCGCGCCCAGCAACCACAACACGAGCGCGTAGGCCGCTGTGCCATACAGCAGGCCGAGGCCAGCCCAGCCGCCGGCAGCCCACAACCAGGTGACGGCTGCCATGGTCAGCGCTGCCAGCGCCGGCCGGCCTATCACTTGCAGCCAAGCCACCGGCGTAATGTGCCGGCGCACGTAGATATAGAACGCCGCCCCCTCCACAATCTCGGACAGAATCGTGACGGTGGCTGCACCCACGTACGAAAACTGCGGGATGACGATTAGGTTCGCCACAACGTTGAAGGCAAGCCCGATAGCGAAGGCGCGGGTGAGGGCGCGCTGCTGGTTGACGGCGATCAGCGCGTAGTTGGTGATACTGTTGATCCAGCCGAATGGGATGCTCCAGATCATCACGCTGAGGGCGATTGCGCCGTGCGGCAGAAATTCGGCGCCGCCCAGCACGCCAACCAGGAAGCCGGCGGCAAATGTGCTGAACACGGCCAGCGGAAAGGCAATCATTACCA
The DNA here is from genome assembly GCA_034431495.1 of Thermoflexales bacterium. GTDB lineage: Bacteria > Chloroflexota > Anaerolineae > J036 > Brachytrichaceae > Roseilinea. Next base: position 4,831 of record DAOUDB010000052.1, on the reverse strand, counting down.
GCAGTTTGAGCGCCAGGGTGTACGCGCGCGCCAGCGCACCATCCTGCGCGACTGCCATGCGGGACATGATGGGAAAGAAAGACTGGGTGAAGAAGGCCGGGATGATGTTGAAAGCGTCCACAAACTTGTAGGCCGCGCTGTACCAGCCCACCACCACCGGTGACTTGATGGCTTCGAGCATCGGCACGTCCACCTTGAAAAACAGGGTGGCCAGCAGATGGTTCAGCATGAGCGGCAACGACTCGCGCAGCATCACGCCGCGCAATGGCGGGTCGCTCTCGCGGCGGAGCCGGAAAAACAACCGGCTGGCGATGGCGAACAGGATTGCCAGCGTGATGACGCTGACCACGATGGACACGACAGCCAGGCCGATGATGCCGAAGCCGGCCAGCAAGGCGACTGTGCCGAGACTCACCTTCACCAGTGCGCTAACGATGGTGAGCGCGGCCGGCACTTCAGCCTTCTCATAGGCGAAGAACAGCGCGCTCAACCCATTGGCAAGACCACTGGGCGCCTGGCTGATTGCGAGCAGAACGATGGCGACGGCTGTGTCGCCTGTCAGTTCGAACGCCGCGCCCCAGATTGCGATGACCAATGCCACCAGTGGAGCGCTGCCCAGGCTGAGCAACAGGCGCAGGATGCTCGTGTTGTACAGATAGCGGTTGGCGTGCTGCCGATCGCGCGCGACTTCGCGGGTCAGGAAGGTGTTGAGGCCGAAGTTGGTCAGAATCTCGAACCAGCCGACGATGACAATGGCGAAGTAGTATTTGCCGGCCCCTTCGGGGCCAAGCACGCGCAGCATCAGCAAGGCGAATGCCATATCGATCAGCCGTGCGCCGAGATTGAAGCCCGTCAGCACCAGACTGTTTTTGGCCACCCGCCGCACCGGCGATGAAGCCATACTTTCACGGTAGACGTAGCGCCACAGATAGATGGCGGCCGAAAACAGCAGCGCGACGAGCGCCACGAACGTCGCAAACAGGCCGGCCTGGAACGACGTGGGCGAATACTTGAATCGCACGGTGTAGGCGATGGGCGCTCCGGTCTGTTGGCCGGTGGATTGCGCGTTGAGCGATGGTTGGGACGTGCCGAGTCCCGGTGCGCCGGTTTGCTTGTCTGTCTCTGTGTTTTGCTGGGGGGCGGACGTCGGTTGCGCTTCCAGTCGCACGGCGCGGAAGTTGCCATTCGTCGGCAAGACCGCGGCTTCACGTTCCTGATCGTCGCCTGCGCCAAGCGGGCGAATGAAAGCGCGCCAGCCGGGGAAGTAACTATCGGTCAAGATGAGCCAGGCCGGGTGATCTATCTGCACATCCACCCACACCTCGTTGTTCTTGTAGACCGTGACAGTGGCCGGCCCGTAGTTGGCCGGGTAGGGGATCGCGCAGCCGAGGTCGTCGATGCCGCAGTCGGCGTCGATCATCGTGTACCGGCGCGGGTCGTAGGTTTGCGCAGCGTGGGTGAAATCGTGCGTCAGCATCGAGCTGGTGATCGGCAGTGTGAACGCGCGCGGCATGGTGTGCTCATTCTGGTAGATGCGGGTTGGGTCGCCGTGCGCTGGGCCATCGTACACCAGTCGGAAGCCGGGCGTCGAGATCGTGTCTTGAGTCACGACGTATTTGACGTTCAGCAGATCGAGCAACGGCGATTCCAGGCTCTCTGCGCGCGTGAGCGGCGCGATGCGGTTGTAGATCAACTCGCCCTGTGGCTCGATCAGGCTCATGTAGTCGGTGTAGCGTTTGGGGATGATGGAGTCGTAGCCGCGAATGTCCTGAATGCCGTGCAGCCAGGGAATGTTTGCGTTGAAGAGCTTTGTGCCGGCCGGGTCGTAGGATGTGACGCGATACAGGTCAGCATCCTGCTTGAGAAACTCGATCGATGGGGGCGTGCGCTCGAACAGGGCCGGATCGACTGACGGATTGAAGCCGGCCCAGGCAACATTCACATCGACCACCAGTAGGCCGATTGCCAAAACAGCCCACCCGATGCGCCCGGCATGCCGGCGGGCTAGCCACAAGATCGCGCCGCTGCCGATGAGGGCTAACGCGAAGATGCCAGCGTTCAGCGCCTGATAGCTGAAGAACATGCTGGCGCCGGTGAACCCTTCTTCTGCTCTGGCCAGACTGCGGAACACCCGCTCGACTAACGGCTCGAAGGATGGCCACAGCAGCCGGACCAACGAAATGCTGCCTAGAGTCAACACGCCGAGAACGATCAGGGCGATGCCGCCGGCGGCCAGGCGCGGTGCGTGTTGCGTATCGTGTGTTTCGTATTGCGTGTTGCGTATTGCGTATTGCGTGTTGCGTATTGCGTATTGCGTGGTGCGTGGTGCGTTGTGCGTGGTGCGTGGTGCGTTGTGCGTGGTGCGTGGTGCGTATTGGTCGATGATTGACTGCATGCCGATGCCGGCCAACGCCGAAAGGCACAGGGTGAGCGCCCATATCCAGCGAAAGGGTGAGTGCAGTTGATTGATGCCGGGCAGGCCGTAATACAGGATGGCGTACAGCGGTGTGCCGAAGATGAAGGCGATGGAGAAAAACGCCAGCACGATGAAGAACCACACCGGCGCAGACGGCGAGGCCGGAGCAGATGTCTGGGGCCGGCGCATGACGTGCCCGGCTATCTGCCGGATTGCCTGCACAGTTGCGATGCCGGCAAACACAAGCGTCAAAATGCCGACGTAGGCCCCGCCCTCCACCGAATTCTTCATCCCCCACCAGGTGTGTCCGCTCGGCGTATCCACCGGCAACACTGCAAGCCTGAACAGGTCGAAGTAGGCATGGTGTGCCTCGCTGCCGAAGAAGTTGGGCATGATCCAGCGCAGCGCCTCGCGGACGGGAAAGCCGTAGCTCAGCACCTGCTGGAAGTCGGATCGGCCGGAGCGGAAACTGGTTTGCACCAGTTCGAAAAGCGGCGCGAGTTGCACTGCGCCGATGCCGACGCCCAGTGCGGCCATGACCGCCAGCCAGCCGGCCCGCCGAACTACAAATGCGCCGACCGCATGGCGCTGACTTGCGGCCAGCCTCCGGCTCTCGACGGCCAGCCGCCAGGCGCAGTAGAGGGCCGCGATCAGCGCGGTGTAGACCATGATTTCCACGTGGCCGGCCAGGAACATCATGCCGATGGCCACTGCGCCGACCAACGCCCACGGCGCCGAGGCTGGCCGGCCGCCCAGCCCCGGTGATTGCCGGATCACCCGCTCGCACATGGCCAGGATCAGCGGCAACCAGGCGGCGGCAGCGATGATCATCTGGAATACGACCGACACGATCATGAAGCCGCTCATCTCGTAGGCGACGGCGGCAAAAGTTGAGCCGGCCCGGCCTATGCCCAGCGCGCGCATGAAGACAAACATGAAAATGCCGGCCAGCGCCAGGTTCAGCACTGTGAACCAGCCGTATGCCTTCTCCAGCGGCAGGACGTAATACAGCACGCTGAGTGGGTACAGCCCTGAATGCTGTCCCGCTGCCAGAAACGGCACGCCGGCGAACAGATACGGGTTCCACAGTGGCAATTCGCCTTGTTGCAGGGACTGGATGATGAACTGCTTCCAGGCGTAGTTCTCCAGAACGAGGTCAGAGAGCAGGTGGTTCTGGGGCTGAATGACCCCCGGGCCGGCCTGCGAGCGATAGGGCTCCCACTGGTAAAGATTGTCGAACGGGATCAGTGAGTGGCTGCCGACGGTGACAGTGAAAAACAGGGTGAACGGCAACAACGCCAGGAAGGCCACACACACCAGCGTGGCGAGTCGTGGACGGGTCAGCATTTGGCGTATCTTACATGAATAGGAGAAGCTTAAAGAAAGACGTTCAACCTTAAAAACTGATGCTTGCGCGCGAGAGGCTGTGTTGTATAATGCGCCGCACCGAGGAAGAAGCGCCCTGCCGGCGCAATCATCGGCGCTCGCGGTTCATTCTCATCTGTTGAGGGAGCAAGGGCCTGACCGTCTCGTAAGCCCTGCTGCAGAAGCGATGAAGAGAACGACGATCAAGAAAATCTTACTGGTGCAGGGCGGCCTCGGTGATTCGGTAGGCCCCGCGTTAGAGCAACATGGTTATCGGGTGGCGTGGGTGCGGTCTGCAAGAAATGCCCTCGACTTCATGCAGAAAGATCTGCCTGCACTGGTTGTGATTGACGTGCCCTCTTTGCGTGTGAGTGCCGAACGGCTATGCCAGTCGATCAAGCGCGTGGGGGATGTGCCAATCGTGCTGCTAGGGCCGGAGCAGCAGGCCGGCGCGGCTCCGAACGGCGCTGCCGCTTTGGCGCCGGCGTGCGCCGACGCCTTCATCTCCCGGCCTTTGCAGTTGCGGCGCTTCCTGACCCGGGTCGAAAAGCTGATGCCCGAGGGCCAGGCGCTGGAGCTTCGCTGCGGAGACCTGGTTTTCCGGCCTTCCGATGGCATCCTGCGCAAACGATCCGACGAGCTGTATCTCAATCCCAAGCTGTCGAAGCTGTTGCAGTTGTTCATGCAGCGCCCCGGCGAAGTGCTGACGCGCAAGTTCCTGATGCAGCAGGTGTGGGAGACTTCGTTCATGGGCGACACCCGCACGTTGGATGTTCATATCCGCTGGCTGCGAGAAGCCATCGAAGATGAGCCGGCCGATCCGGTCTATCTCCGCACCGTGCGTCGCCAGGGCTACCGCTTCGAAAACCCCAGAGCGCGCAAATAGCTCTCGCATTCCGAAGCTGAAGCCCCGGAGCGTATCGAGATAAAGGCTGCCGCACACCGCCCAAATCCCAAATCTAAAATCCGAGATGCGTATCATCATCACCGGTTCGATTGCCTACGATTACCTGATGACATTTCCCGGCTCGTTCAGCGAGCATCTTCTGC
>DAOUDB010000051.1:0-6228 GCA_034431495.1 Thermoflexales bacterium | reverse complement strand
ACGGTGCCGTTCAACTGGTGGGGCCAGATCCTGTGGGTCCACTTCAATGTCAAGTCCAAGATGTAGTTCCTGTTCGCGGGCTTGACGAGTGCAGGGGCGTTCGCACGAACGCCCCTGCCGTTCCTGAGGCTGCGCCAGGCAGACGGCAGCGCCGGCTTGCCGTTCTCCGCCTGAGGAGACAGACCAGAACATGCTGAAAAGACATCCACTGTTGGCCTATTACCTGCGAAAGTTCGGCTCCTACATATTCACCATCTGGGGCGCTTTCACCATCACCTTCTTCGTGTTCCGCATGCTGCCGGTCAATCCGATTGATTCCTGGGTCAAGGCGCTTGAGCGCCAGTACGCTGCCAAGGTTGAGGGCGGCAGTGAGATGGTGAATTACTACAAGGAGCAGTTCGGGCTGAATGGCACGCTGCCCGAGCAGTATGTGCGCTATATCTACAACGTGCTCATCAAGCAGGACCTTGGCCCTTCATTCATCAACTTTCCGACCAAAGTGCAGGATTTGATTGCGCAGCGCTTGCCCTGGACCATCGCGCTGCTGGGCACCTCGGTAGTGTTGTCCTGGCTGCTCGGACTGGGCGTTGGCTTGCTGGCCGGCTGGTTCCGCGATTCCCGCCTCAGCGGCATCATCACCAATGTCGCCATATCCCTGTCGCAAATTCCCCCATATCTGGTTGCCGTATTTCTGGTGTTGTTCCTGGGCTATCAGTTGCGTGTGCTGCCGTATCGCGGGGCATGGGATGCGCAATACCCCATCGGCTTCACCTGGGAGTTCATTAGCAGTGCCCTGACTCATGCCATTTTGCCGGCCCTGTCAATCGTCCTCGTGTCGGTGGCCGGATGGATTCTGTCCACCCGCTCATTGATCATCACCATCCTGGGCGAGGACTATCTCACGTATGCCGAAGCCAAGGGTCTGAAAACCTGGGACATCATGCGGCGCTACGCGCTGCGCAATGCCATGCTGCCCCAGGCGACCGCGCTGGCGCTCACACTCGGCGCTGTCATGAACGGTACGTTGCTGATTGAAATTCTGTTCGTCTATCCCGGCATCGGCGAATTGCTCAGCCGCAGCATCCAGTTGTTTGATTTCAACACCATCACTGGCATCGTGCTACTTTCCATCGTTAGTGTGATGACGGCCAGCCTGCTGGTCGATCTGGCGTTGCCCGTAATAGACCCGCGTATTCGCACCGCGATTCAGGCGGCATAGAGGAAGACAATGCGATTTCTCATCAGCTCCTGGAAAAACAGCGGCAAGTTCCGTTTTGGGGTGATCGCCCTGTTCATCATCGTGTTCATTGCGATCATCGCCCCATTTATCTACCGGCCGATCATCGGCAATGTCAGCCCGGCGCGTCCCGGCACCTTCCGCACCTGGGAGCCGGCCTCGGCCAGAAACCCCTTCGGCACCGATGGTCATGGGCGCGACATTCTGACTGACTTCCTGGCCGGCCTGCAATCCACGTTGGCAATTGGTTTCATTGCCGGCTTCATGGCCACCTCGTTCGGCGTCGTAGTGGGTTTCATCGCCGGCTATCGCGGCGGCCGCACCGACACTGTCCTCACCACATTCGCCAACATGCTGCTGGTGATCCCTTCCTATCCCATCCTGGTTGGCCTGACGCTGGTCACACCGCAAAAGACCCTGCTGTCTATGGCGTTCATTCTGGCGCTCTTTAGCTGGCCGTTCGCCGCGCGCACCATTCGTGCGCAGGTCATGTCCATGCGCGAGCAGCCTTACGTCGAACTGGCCAGGGTGTCGAAGCAGCGCGATCTTGCCATTATTTTCACCGAAATCATGCCGAACCTGTTGCCCTATCTGCTGATGGGGTTTGCATTTAGCACGGTCGGCGCCATGGTGGGCGAGGTCGGATTGGCTGTGATCGGTCTCGGACCCTCGGACATTATCACGCTGGGCATGATGATCAACTACGCCCAGGGATGGAGCTCGTTCACGCGCGGCCTGTACGGTTTATTGCTGGTGCCGATCGGGGCGCTGATCCTGATCTTCGTTGCCATCACCATGATCAATCGTGGCCTGGAGGAGTATCTGAACCCACGTTTGCAGAATGTCACCGGAAAGTGACAGGACAACTACACCATGAAGAACGCGAGCACAAGACTGGCAGCGACGCCCGCCGGCGCCCGCGCCCACGACAGCTCTCGGCGCGAGCTTCTGCGCGTCAGCGATATGCGCATCTGGTACACCACCGTTGCCGGCGAGGCAAAAGTTGTGGATGGTGTGGATGTGGTGATCAACCGCAATGAGTTGTTTGGCCTGGCCGGCGAGTCCGGCTGCGGCAAATCCACACTCGTTGAAGGCGTGCTGCGTCTGATCAAAACACCCGGCTATATCAAGAGCGGCCAGGCCATTTTCTATCGCACCAATCCCGACACCGGACAGGAGATCGGCGTCGATCTCGCCAGCATCTCCATGGCCGAGATGCGCCCGCTGCGTTGGAGCCATATCGCCTACGTTCCGCAAGGCGCAATGAATTCGTTGAACCCGGTGATGCGCATCGAAGATCAGATCACCGACGCCATCATCGAGCACAGCAAAGTCTCGCGGCGCGAAGCCAGAGAGCGAATGCAGGAGCGGCTGGAGATGGTCGGTCTGCCGGCTTCAGTCGCTCGCATGTACCCGCACGAATTGAGCGGCGGCATGAAGCAGCGCGTCACCATTGCGGCGTCGGTGACGCTCAGCCCCGAGTTGCTGGTGGCCGATGAGCCAACCACGGCGCTGGATGTGAACGTGCAGCGCGTCATCCTCCAGGAGCTAAAGGACATCCGCGCCAAACTGGGTCTGACCATCATCTATGTCAGTCACGATATGGCGGTGCACGCCGAGCTGGCCGACCGGATGGGCATCATGTACGCCGGCGTGATGATGGAGGTCGGCGCCACGACCGACGTGTTCAAAGATCCGCTTCATCCCTACACACAGGGCCTCATTCGCTCCATCCCCGATATCAGCAAGCCGCGCGCGCGTGTGGAGGGCATACCCGGCCTTGCGCCAAGCCCGCTCAACTGGCCGACCGGTTGCCGGTTCCACCCGCGCTGTTCGTTCGCCCGGGATGTCTGCAAGCGCGAGGAGCCGAAGCTCGCGCCGCTCGACCTGCGCACGGTTGCCCCCGAAGCGCAGCGCCCCAATCGCAACGCCGATGGCCGCTCCGTCGCCTGCCACATGTACACAGAAAAGTGGAATGAGTAACCATGGCTGAGACGCTCGTGCAATCACAATCCTCGCCTGTGTCGTCCCCGTCGCTGTCTGTCGGCGCGCCAATACTGGAAGCGCGCGAGGTGACCAAGGAATTTGTTATTGGCGGCAATGCGTTGCGCCGGGGGAGAATCGCCGCGGTGGACAAAGTGTCGCTCACGCTGTCGGATCAGCCGCCGCAGATCATCTCGCTGGTCGGTGAGAGCGGCAGCGGCAAGACCACCCTCTCGCGCATGTTGCTGAGCCTTACTCCGCCCACCTCGGGCGAAGTGCTGTTCCGGGGCAAAAACCTGCCCCGGCTTTCGCGCGAAGAATGGGATCACTATCGCGGTCAGGTGCAACCGGTTTTCCAGGACCCCTACGGCATCTACAATCCCTTCTACCGCATCGAGCGCGTTCTCGAAGTCGCGGTGCGCAACTTCGGCCTGGCGGCGTCGCGCGACGAGGCCCGCCAGAAAATCGAGGAAGCGCTGCGCGCCGTCGACTTGCGCCCGAATGACATCATCGGCCGCTATCCACATCAGCTCAGCGGCGGCGAGCGCCAGCGCGTCATGCTGGCCCGGCTGTACCTGCTGCGCCCCAAGATCATCGTCGCCGACGAGCCGGTGTCGATGATCGATGTTGCCGTTCGCACTTTGTTCCTCAACATCCTGATCGATTTCCGCGACAAGTACGGCATCTCGTGCCTGTTCATCACCCACAACCTGTCCACGGCCTACTATCTGGGCGGGCGCATCATGGTGCTGTGTTTTGGCCGCGTCGTCGAGCAGGGCGACATCGACACCGTCATCCGCAACCCGGCCCACCCATACACGCAGCAGTTGCTGCGATCGGTGCCCTCATCCGATCCGGACAAACGCTGGACCGACAAGATGGACATGCGCACGGTCGAGCGCCCGCTGACTCACGAGGCCAACAAGTGCGTGTATGTCGAGCGGTGCCCGTTTGCCATGCCGGTGTGTTCGCAGCAACGTCCCCCTGACTACCCCGTGAACGGCAATCAGCAAGCCGCCTGCTTCCTGCACGATACGCGGTATGCCGGCCAGGCGCGCGAGGCCTGAGCCGGCGGCATAGTCACTCTCGATTCTCCGCTGCCCGATCACCGCGCCAGGCGCCCTGGCGTTCTGGCGCGGCCGACCGGAGCGGCCAAATAAGGAGCCAAATCAATGAGAACGATCAGAGTCGGGCTTATCGGAGCCGGCGGGATTGCGCAGACGCACTGCCGCGCGATCTCAGATATCGCAGGAACTGAACTGGTGTGTGTCGCCGATGTCTTCAAGGACAAGGCGGAGCAGACGGCCGCTCGATGGAAGATTCCCCACGTCTACGAAGACTACAAAGAGATGCTGGCCAAAGAAGACATCGAGGCGGTGGTTGTCGCCACATTCAACCAGGCCCACCGCGCCCCCACGATCGACGCGCTGAAAGCCGGCAAGCATGTGCTATGCGAGAAACCGATGGCTGCCACCCTCGAGGACGCCGCCGCCATGACCCGCGCCGCTCACGAGACGGACAAGCTGCTGATGATCGCCCTCAAGTCGCGCTACAGCGAGACCTGGCAGGCCGCCAAGGGCATCATGTCCACCGGCGCGCTGGGCGACATCTACTACTGCGAAACAGTGGCCGCCCGGCGCTGTGGCATCCCCGGCTTCGCCGACAGCTTTATCAAAAAGGAGACGGCCGGCATCGGAACCGTGGCAGACATCGGCGTGTACAGTCTGGACGAGGCGCTGTGGTTGATGGGGCATCCCAAACCCGTCTCCGTTTCGGGCATCGCCAACAACACGCTGGGCCGCACGCACAAGCCGGTGCGCGGTTCGTGGAAGTGGGACCCTGAAAAACTCACCGTCGAGGACTTTGGCGTGGCGTGGGTGCGCTTTGACAACGGCGCTGCCATGGTGTTCAAGACCGCCTGGATCATGCACATGGACAGCCTGGGCGGCACATTCTTCCTCGGAACCAGAGCCGGCCTGAAGATGCACCCCCTCACTGTCTATCGCCACGAGTGGGGCGCGATGACCGACACTGTCATCACCGGCATCCAGGAGGTGGAGGACATCGAGCTGTTCCGCCGCGAAAATCGCGCCTTTGCCGATGCTATTCGTGAGGGCAAGCCATCACCCATCCCGGCCGATGAAATGGTGTTGACCAACGTCATCATTCAGGGCCTCATCGATTCTGCCGCAGCTGCCCGCGAGATAGAGGTCAGCGTTCCAACTGCTTGAGTTTATGCCGACAGGGCAGCCACGGATCAATCTGGATTGCCCGGCGCGCCCTGGCGGCGACTGTGGAGGAAATCATGTCCAAGCTTCGCATTGCCATGCTGAACATGGCGCACGTGCACGCAAACGGTTACGCCGACTATGTGCTCAAGCACGCCGAAGCCGAACTGGTGTGCATCTGGGACGATGATGCCGGCCGGCGCAAGGCCGCCGCCGAACGCTACGGTGTGCCGGTGCACGACGACATCGATAAGGCTCTTGCAGAAGTTGACGCTGTGGTTGTCAACGCGCCAACCTCGCAGCACCCGGATGTGTTCAAAGCCGCGATCCGGCACGGCAAGCACGTCTTCACCGAGAAGGCGCTCACCGTCGCCACACGTGACGCCGATGAGATTGTCAAACTCGTCAGGGACAGCGGCGTCAAGTTCATGGTCTCGCTGCCCAGTCGCACCCGGCCCGAAATCCTTTTCATGATAGAGGTGCTGGACAAGGGTCTGCTGGGGCGCATCACGCTGATGCGCGCGCGCATCGCTCACAGCGCGTCTCTCGACAAGTGGTTTCATGACGGCAGCGCCTGGTTTGCCGATGCGGCGCTGGCCGGCGGCGGCGCGCTGTTCGATCTGGGCTGCCATACCACCGATGTGATGCGCTGGTTCATGGGCAGACCCAGAAGCTTCATTGCCAAACTCCAGAACTTCAGCGGCGCCTATCCCATCGATGACAACAGCGCCGCTGTGATCGAGTTCGAGAACGGCGCGCTGGGCATTCTCGACACGGCCT
>DAOUDB010000050.1:0-1797 GCA_034431495.1 Thermoflexales bacterium | reverse complement strand
TTCCTGTTCCACATCACGGCGCTGTCCTATTTTCTGTTCGGCGCAGACGACGTCACGTCGCGCATTCCGGCTGCGCTGTTCGGCGTCGCGTTGGTGGGATTGCCCTTCTTTTTTCGCCGGCAACTGGGTCGGGCCGGCGCGCTGGCCACATCGGCTGTGCTGCTCATCTCGCCCTCGATCCTGTATCACGCCCGCTATATCCGCCAGGAAGCCTTCATCCTGGTGTGGGTGACGTTAACCGTTCTATTCGTGTGGCGCTACATCGAGACCCGTCGCGCCGGCTGGCTCATTGCGCTCACAGCGACGCTGGCCTTTCACGCCACAGACAAATCCACGTCCTTCCTGACCGTGGCCTGGATCACAGCATTTGCGGGCGTGGTCGCGTTGCGCGAGTTCTATGTCATGCGGGGGCGGATGCAAGACGTGTTGACGGCAGTCGGCTATGCCGGCTTCCTGGCCGTCGCCATGCTCATCGTCTGCGTGGTGATGGAAGTGCTGGCGCGCCTGCTGACCCAGGTGCTGAGCATCGGAAGCGTGGTGCAGCAGATCGAACCGCTCGTGTTGTCTTTGAATCTGCAATTGGTGGTATTTGCAGTGGTGATCGCGCTGGCCGGCGTGGCGCTGGCGGCGCTGGTCGCCTTCCTGTTGCGGCTGTGGTTCGGGCAATGGCTGGCGATGGCAGCCGGCCAGTCACCCTGGTTCAACACTGCTGTCGTGATGGTGACGACGACCATGTTCATGGCAGCGCCGGCTATGCTCCTCGTGCTCAACCCGCTGTGGGCGCGCGTCACCGGCGAGGAGCTGGTATCAGTCGAGCTGCTGGGCTCCATGAGCAATCTGAGCACGAACACACAGGTGATCACGATCATGCTGGCGCTCACCGTCGGCATGGCTGCCATCAGCATCGCCATCGGCGTCACATGGAACTGGCGGCTGTGGCTATCGATCATCGCCGTGTTTGGCGTCATCACGGTGACCCTGTTCACCACCGTCTTCACCAACGTGGGAGGCATCGGCACCGGCTTTGTCGGCCAGCTTGGGTATTGGATGGCGCAACATCCGGTGCAGCGCGGCAGCCAACCGTGGTACTACTATCTGCTACTCGTGCCGCTGTACGAGTATCTGGTGTTGGCCGGCGCAGCCGGCGCATTCATCACGATGGCCGCGCGCGGACTGGCCGGCCTGTTGCGCGCCTCGTTCACTGCCCCCGCATCCCAACCCGCCCCCTCAGACACACTCGACAATCCGCAACCCACAACTCTCAACCCTCAACCTTCAACCCTGAACCCTCAATCGTCAATCACCGATTCCCAATCGCCAGTCATCAGTTCAGAGTCGTCAACCCAATCCAAAATCCAAAATCCAAAATCCAAAATCGACCTGTGGCCTGTGTTCGCCGGCTGGTGGAGTATTTCGGCGCTGGTGATTTTCAGCGCAGCCGGCGAAAAGATGCCCTGGCTGACCGTGCACATCGCGCTGCCGATGGCGTTTCTCACCGGCTGGTTCGTCGAGCGCATCATCCGCACAGTCCAGCTTGAGTGGAAGCAAATGACGCCGGGCAGCAAACTGGGCGGGGTGGCGCTGGCCTGGCTTGCTGTGCTCCTCGTGGTCAGGCTACTGTCATTGATCGGCAGCCTCGACATTCCCGAGGGTGACACCGCGAGGCTGATGGGGTGGCTCGGCGTGTTCGGACTGAGCGGCGTGGTGTTGGTCGCCGCGCTGTTGGCGCTGTGGTTCGCGTGCGGGCGCTGGGCCTGGCGCATGATCGTGCTGGTCGCGCTGCTTCTGGGCGCTGTA
>DAOUDB010000049.1:0-3498 GCA_034431495.1 Thermoflexales bacterium | reverse complement strand
CGATCGCGCGGTGGCTGCCGCGCGCGCCGCCTTCGAGGGGCCGTGGCGCAAGATTACCCCGCTCGAGCGCGAGCGCCTGTTGCACCGGCTCGCCGACCTGATCGAGCAGCACGCCCAGGAGCTGGCCGAGATCGAAACGCTGGATAACGGCAAGCCGCTCAGCGCCGGCAAAGCCATCGATGTGCCCTCGACGGTGGACATGTTTCGCTATTTCGCCGGTTGGCCGACCAAGATCGAAGGCACGGTCAAGCCGGTGTCGATCCCCAACCGGCTGAATTACACGCTGCGCGAGCCGGTGGGCGTGGTGGGCGCGATCATCCCGTGGAACTTCCCGCTCAGCCTGATTTCGTGGAAGCTGGGGCCGGCGCTGGCAGCCGGTAACACGGTGGTGCTGAAGCCGGCCGAGCAGACGCCGCTCAGCGCGATCCGTTTTTGCGAACTGGTGTGCGAAGCCGGCTTCCCTGATGGGGTGGTGAATCTGGTGCAGGGGCCGGGCGAGATCACCGGCGCGGCGCTGGTGGCGCACGCCGGCGTGGACAAGATCGCCTTCACCGGCAGCACCGAAGTGGGCCGGCTGATCATGCGCGCGGCTGCCGGCAATCTAAAGCGCCTGTCGCTGGAACTGGGCGGCAAAAGCCCGCACATCATCTTTGCGGATGCCAACGTGCCGCAGGCGGCGCGCGCGGCAGCGGGAGCAATCTTCGGCAACGCCGGCCAGAGCTGCAATGCCGGCTCGCGTCTGTTTGTGCAGCGCGACGCCTACGATCAGGTGGTGGAGATCATCGCCAAACGGGCCGGCGAGATCAAAGTGGGCGCCGGCATGGATCCACGCACCGAGATGGGGCCGCTCACCTCGGCCGAGCATTTTGAGCGCGTCACCGGTTATCTGCGCAGCGGGGCAGAACAGGGAGCTGTGGCGCGTGTGGGCGGCGGGCGGCCGGCCGGCGTGCCGGAGGGGGGCTACTACGTCAGCCCGACCGTGTTCGAGAACGTGCGCGACGACATGGCAATCGTGCGCGAGGAGATTTTCGGGCCGGTACTGGTGACAACCACGTTCGACACGCTGGAAGAGGTGGCGCAGCGCGCCAACGCCACGCCCTATGGATTGGCCGCCGGCGTGTGGACGAAAGACATCAGCAAAGCGCACAAGCTGGCCAGCCTGTTGCAGGCCGGCACCGTGTGGGTGAATTGCTACAGCCAGTTTGATCCTGCCTCCCCGTTTGGCGGCTACAAGCAAAGCGGCTTCGGGCGCGAGATGGGCCACGAGGCGCTGGAGCATTATCTCGAAACCAAGAGCGTGTGGCTGGCGATGTAGCGTATTGCGTGTTGCGTATTGCGTGTTGCGTGTTGCGTGTTGCGTATTGCGAATCGTCAATCGTCAATCGAAAATCCCAAATCCCCAATCCAAAATCCAAAATCGAAAAGATGGCTCCTGTATACGTCGTTGGACACAAGAACCCGGATACCGACTCGATCGCGGCGGCGATCGGCTATGCCTGGCTGCTGCGCGAACGCGATGGCGAAGAGGCGATTGCGGCGCGGGCCGGCTCGGTGCGCCCGCAGACCGAGTTCGCGCTGAAGCACTTTGGCGTCGATCTGCCGATGTTATTGGAAGACGCCTCCCCGCGCTTCCGATCCATCGCCGATCCGATCAAGCCGCTGGCGCCCGATAGCCCATTGTCCGAGGCATGGCGACAGTCGGCAGTGCGCGGGCGCGTCATGCCTGTGGTGGATGGACAGGGTAGGCCGGTGGGCATGGTCACCAGCCAGTCGGTGTTCAACTATTTGTCGAAGCGCCTCGATCTGGCCGACCGGCCTTTCCGCGATTTGATCGGCGTGCCGGCCGGCCAGGCGTGCGATCCCAACGTGCCGCGCTTCAACGCCAACGATCGCATCAGCGACTACCGCGACCGCATTTTCAACGCGCAGTATGACGACTTCTGGGTGGTGGATGGCGCGGGTAAGTACGTGGGCACGTGCCGGCGCGCCGACATGCTGCAACCGCCTCGGATGCGCCTGGTGATGGTCGACCACAACGAGGTGTCGCAGGCGGTGAACGGGCTAGAGGAAGCCGATTTGCTGGAAGTGTTGGACCACCATCGCCTGGGCACGATCAACACGACGACACCGATCTCGTTCTATGTCAGCGTGGTCGGCTCGACCTCGACGCTGGTCTCGGAGCGCATGCGCCTGGCCCGGCTGAATCCGCCGCCGGGCATCGCCGGCATGTTGTTGTCGGGCCTGCTGTCTGACACGCTGGTGTTCAAGTCGCCGACGACGACGCAGCGCGATCGCATGTCGGGCCTGTGGCTGGCCTGGATGGCGTTCGGTGTGGACGAGGCAGAGCGCCAGATGCACGAGTACGGCGAGGAGTTGTTGCGCGCCGGCGCCGACGTGGCCGGCCAGTCGGCTCAGGACATGATCCGCGCGGACATGAAGGAGTTCGAGGCCGGGCGCGTGTCGTTCAGCGTGTCGCAGATCGAAGTGACCAGCTTCATGCCGGTGCTGGAGCGGGCCGGCGAAATCCGCCAATCGCTGGCCGAGATGTGCGAGCAACGCGGGCACGAGCTGGCCGCGCTGATGGTCACCGACATCACCGCCAACAACAGCCTGCTGATCGCCAGCGGGCCGGGCAAATATCTGGAGCGGCTGCCCTTCTCGCGCAAGGGCGAAGGTGTGTGGGATATGCCGGGCATCGTGTCGCGCAAGAAGCAGCTTCTGCCGACGCTGCTGGGGGTGCTGCAAGGATGAGGCTATAATCGTTGCCTATGAATGCTGGGCGCAGGGTGCGTTGGAGTTGGGTCGTGTTGCTGGTGCTGTTGACGGCATCTGGTGTGTTCGGGCCGGCGCCAACCCCGGCTACGGCGCTGGTGGACCCCTACGATCCGGCGCTGCTGATCACCGACGAGGAGTTCAACGACCCCTATGCCATGTCGTGTGACCAGATTCAGGCATTCCTCAACGAGCGGCCGGGCATTCTGAAGGGGTTTGTGGAGGGCGATAAGTCGGCCGCGCAGCATATCTGCGAGCAGGCCAATCGCTTTGCCGTTAACCCGCGTATCCTGCTCACCCTGATCCAGAAGGAGCAGGGTTTGCTGACCGCCCAAAGCCCATC
This sequence comes from Thermoflexales bacterium, assembly GCA_034431495.1. Lineage (GTDB taxonomy): Bacteria > Chloroflexota > Anaerolineae > J036 > Brachytrichaceae > Roseilinea. Next base: position 383 of record DAOUDB010000049.1, on the reverse strand, counting down.
GGACTATGCTATCCATTGGGCTGCTGGTTGCGGGCCGGGGTGGGACTCGACTAAAGGCTTTGGCGTTCAGATGGAGTGCGCGGCGCGCACCCTGCGCCGGCGCTTCGACAACGCTGCGCTGGGCGAGATGGTGGACGGCATCACGCCGATGAACCGCGCGACGCTGGCGCTGTATCGCTATACGACGCATGTGGCCGGCAATCTGGACTTCTGGAGAATCTGGAATCGCTATTGGCCGGCCAGCGCCGCCACGCCGGTTCCGACCGAGATCGTGATCGATAGCCAGTTTGTGGAGGCCACGCCAAAGCTGGTGAATGATTGTCGCAAGGGCTGGATCGTCGGCGCGCAGGGCGGGGGAGGCCATCACTTCGTGACGCCGAATG